>JABURI010000166.1 GCA_014762755.1 Marinobacter sp. | reverse complement strand
CTGGCGGGAACCTTGGCCCGCCGCACTTCGAGAAAGAAATCAATCAACATAAAGCGGAACTCTTGCCGGAAATCAGTTGCGACGGCGTGCCATGAAAGCCAGCTTCTGCAACAGGTGCACGTCCTGCTCGTTCTTCACCAGGGCGCCATACAGAGGTGGCAATGCGCTTCCCGAATCCTTCTCCTGCAGAGCCTTGGCGGTCAGTTCGTCGGCCATCAGCAGTTTAAGCCAGTCGATCAGCTCGGAGGTGGACGGTTTTTTCTTCAGGCCCGGCACCTTGCGCACGTCAAAGAACACTTCCAGGGCATCGCGGACAATCTCCTGCTGCAGATTCGGGAAGTGCACGTCCACGATGTTCTGCATGGTCTCGTGGTCCGGGAAGCTGATGTAGTGGAAGAAACAGCGGCGCAGGAAGGCGTCCGGCAGTTCCTTCTCGTTATTGCTGGTGATGACCACGATCGGACGGTGTTTCGCCTTCACGAACTGCTGGGTCTCGTAAACGAAGAACTCCATGCGGTCGAGCTCGAGCAACAGGTCATTGGGAAACTCGATATCGGCCTTGTCGATCTCGTCGATCAGCAACACCACCTGCTCCTCGGACTCGAAGGCTTCCCACAGCTTGCCTTTGACGATGTAGTTGCTGATGTCCTTGACCTTCTCGTCACCCAGCTGGGAATCACGCAGGCGGGAGACCGCGTCGTACTCATACAGACCCTGCTGGGCCTTGGTGGTGGACTTGATATGCCAGGGGATCAGCCTCATGCCCAGGGCCGCTGCCATTTCCTCTGCCAGCAACGTTTTGCCGGTGCCTGGCTCGCCCTTGATCAGCAGTGGTCTCTGGAGCCCAATCGCCGCGTTGACGGCCATTTGCAGGTCATCGGTGGCTACATACTTCTCGGTACCGGTAAACTTCATGCTCTCGTTTCCTGTCAATTACTGTTCAAATTTCCGATCAATAGCGGGCCAGTTCGCTCTCAACGCTTCACCAGGCGATAGCGCACCAGGTCCAGAATCCATACCAGCAACATCACCAGGCCCGCAAGGCCGAAGTTGAACCACGCAATGCTCGCGGTCTCCATGTGGCCGAGGATCAACTCATACCCCCCATAGAGCCAGGCTGGCATCCACCAGTCCGCCACATCCGGCGACTCGACCGGTGTCAGCAGAAGCACCATCAACGCCGACAGCAGCAGGGTGCGCGCGCCGTACAGCGGAATGAAGCGAAACAGCCGCTTCATCATGTAGAAGAATATTACGAAGGCAATGGCATAAGCGGCCCAAAAAATTCCGTAGGCCATTTGTGTATCGGCGTCTAACATTACAATACCCAGTGAATGATGTGTTCTTCCCAGTCCTCTTCGGGCACCTGCTCCTCCGAGATGACCTTGTGGCGCACCGAGATACCGGCCTCATGTACCGACTCCGGATCACCACTTCTCAACGGATGCCAGGCGGCCAGTCCACGGCCCTCGGCGAGTGAACGATAGGCGCAGGTATACGGCAGCCAATAATAATCCTCAACAGTGTCGGGCGTGATGACGGTGCACCCCGGTACTTTCTGCAGGCGCTCCGAATACACCGTGCACCGGCACGTGTCCTGATCCATATACCGGCACACAAGATCCGTATGGTAGACGTCACCGGTGTCCTCATCCTCGAGCTTGGCCAGGCAACATTTGCCACAGCCATCGCACAGGGATTCCCACTCCTGCGAGGTCATCTCGTCCAGGCGTTTGCGCTGCCAGAACGGGATCCGGGCAATCATTTGTCGTGTTGCTCCAGCTTGCGCTTGAACTCGACCACGTAGCCCTCCTGCTCTTCCGGCATCTGCAGGTAAAAATCCTTTTCCTCGATGGCTTCAAGTACCTGCTTGCCAGTGGTCCGGGCCAGTTTGCGGTCCGGCGTCAGCAGCAGGTCCATTGAATGGACCGGCGCCCCGAAAATGCCGCGCAGGCCCTCGGGCAGATCATCCCAGTTCTGACCCCTGCGCACGAATACGTAGGTGTCGACCTTGCGGCTACTTCTGAATACGGAGATAAATTCCCGTTCTTTCATTGCTTCAGTATGTCCTCGATCTGGCTTCGAACCGGGGCCAGCAACTCTTCTCGCCAGCCCTGGAAAAACGGATTGCCGTTCAACTCGCCGTCCTGCATCAGCTTCTCAAGACGCTTTCTGGGAGCAACCAGTTCCACTGGAATATCAGCAGCTTCCGAGACCTTTCTTACCGTACGCTTCAATTGTTTGAAACTGGCCTGCTGTTCACGACTCAATGGTGGCGCGATCCGCTCAAGCCCGGCATTATCGGCAGCTCGTGCGTCCCGGACAAGTTCGAGTATGGTTTCGCCATAGCGGCGCACGGCCCCCGAAGGTATGCCCTGGATGTCCCCCAGCGCGCGCATCGATTCCGGCAACCGTTCGGCAACCAGGATCAACAGGGCATCGGCAAACACCCGGTTGCGGGGCATATCGCGGCGCTGGCACTCCAGCTCCCGCCAACGCACCAGCTCTTTCAGAACCGCCTGCTGTTCCGGGTTCAGGGCCCATCCGCCCCGCAGTTTGAGGTAGTGCTGTTCCGGATCGTCCTGCGCAGCCAGTTCAGAGGCAAATCGCTGCGATTCCTCGAACAGGGCCTCGACCAGGCCGCGAGGTTTGAGGGAGTCAACGACCCAATGATACATGGGCTCGAGAAAGCGGATATCGTCCACGGCGTAACGCTGCTGTGCCTCGCTCAGGGGCCGGGCCAGCCAGTCGGAACGGGTGACGGATTTGTCCAGGGTTTCCCCGAACAGGGTTTCGACCAGGCGGGCATAGCCCAGGGAGAAACCGGCACCGGCCATGGCCGCTCCGATCTGGAGATCCACCACCCCCGCCAGCTCGATCCCGAGCCAGTGGCGGAACAACTCCAGATCCTCGCTCATAGCGTACAGGAGTTTGGGGATCTGCGGGTTCGCCAGCACCTCCCGGAACAACGCAGAGGCCTCCGCCACGTCCGGATCGACCAGGCAGTACCGGTCACCGAGGCCCAGCTGGACCAGCCCGGGGATGGGATAGAAAGTGTTAACCCGTTCGAACTCGGTATCAAGCGCAAGCGGCTGATCGGGTGACGCCGCTGCCAACCACTTGTCCAGCTCCTCGGGAGTCTCGATCCAGTGAATGGTCTCGGGGGCCGGAGGTGCGGCCACGGCCGGGGAAGAAGATGCCATAGGAAAGCCTGGTTAGCCTATTCGGAGAGGGGTTTGCGCCCGCGGAAGGCGTGGGTCAGAGTGAAGCCGTCAACATAGCCCAGCTCACCACCCACCGGGATACCATGAGCCAGCCGGGTGATAAGGATGTTCCGGCCATCGAGTCGGTCGGCAATGTAGTGGGCTGTCGCCTCACCCTCGACGGTGGGGTTGGTGGCGAGGATCAGCTCGGTCACCCCTTCGTCCTGGACGCGTCTGAGCAGGCGTTCGATACCGATTTCTTCGGGGCCAACGCCGTCGATGGGCGAAAGATGGCCCATCAGAACAAAGTAACCGCCCTTGTAATCGCCCGCCTGTTCGATGGCCAGGAGATCCGAGGGGCTTTCCACCACGCACAGGGTGCCGTTCTTGCGGGTCGGATTCTCACAGATCCCGCAGATCTCAGTATCGGCGAAGTTCTGGCAGGATTCACAGCGCCGCACGCCGTCCATCGCCGTGCGCAGGGCTTCGGACAGGCGCATACCCCCCGACCGGCCACGCTCCAGAAGATGGAAAGCCATGCGCTGGGCCGTCTTCTGACCAACCCCCGGAAGGCATCGCAGGGATTCGACCAGTTCATCAACCAGTGGACTGAAAGCCATCAACTATCCTCGGAATACATCAGACGAACGGATCAGAACGGCATCTTGAAACCGGGGGGCATGCCCATTCCCGACATCATTCCGGACATCTTCTCTTTCTGGTTCGCCTCGACCCGCCGAACGGCATCGTTCACCGCCGCAGCCAGAAGGTCCTCAAGAATCTCTTTCTCTTCGGACATGAGTGACGGATCGATCTCGACCCTGCTCACGTCGTGACGGCCGTTCATGGTGACTTTCACAAGGCCCGCTCCGGCCTCGCCGGTCACTTCGGCTTTGGCGATCTCTTCCTGGGCCTTCTTCATTTCTTCCTGCATTTGCTGGGCTTTTTTCATCAGATCGCCCATGTCGTTAAACATGCTCTATCTCCTGCTGGTCTCGATGGGCCGGATACTGTCTTCGACTATCCGCGCCTCAAATCGTTCAACGATGGACTGGACGACCGGATCCTTGCGGATGGCGTCCTCCGCCGCTTGCTGGCGTGCCTGGCGCTGCCGCTCCTCATACGCGGCCGGCGTATGGGGCCCGGGTTCGCCCTGCTCTATGCGTAACTCGATGGAGTCACCAAAGCGGTTTCTCAAGGCAGTAGCGATTTTTTCCTCGTGCCGGGCATTGAGCAGGCGGGCGTGGCCGGCGTCGATCGTGAGCACGATGGTATCTCCGTCCCGAGCCATGGCGGTCTGGCTGGCCAGGTTCCCGGGCATGCCAACAATGCCAAGATCCCGGAAGTCCCGTTCCCAGACAAAATCCCCGGCCCGCTCCTCTACCACTAGTTCGGGTTCGGGATCAGGCCCGGGCTCTGATGCCGGCCCTGGCTCCGGCGTTGCCTCGGCAACCGGTTCAGGCCCCGATTCAACCGGTTCTGGCTCGTATCCGAACTCGGGTTCCGCCTCGGGCGGCTCCTCCGGCAGCGGGGGCTCCTCATAAACCGGCGCCGGCTCTGGCGCTGGTTCCGGTTCTGCCCGGGTGTTCGATTCGGGCTCTGGAGCCATAACCGGACCAGCTTCAGGCTCAGGTGTGGCGGCCGCAGGTTCCTGTGGCCCGGGTTCAGATATCTGTGGGGCAGCAGGTCCGGGTTCGTCCCCGCTTTCCCCCGCTGCGGAATTCCCGCCGGAACTCACCGTGGGCGGCTCACGCCGGTCGGTACCGGGACGGAACGCCAGCATTCTCAGCAGGGTCATTTCAAAGCCCATGCGCGCGTCCGGGGTGATATCCAGATCCTTGCGGCCCATCAGGGCGGCCTGATAGAACAGCTGGGCGTCCTCGGCACTTAGTTTCCGGGCCAGGGCCTGGACCTGGCTGGCATCCCCCAGGGCGTTGTCGGCACTGCCGGGTACCACCTGCTCCATGGTGACCCGATGGAACAATGACAGGAGGTCCGCCAGGATCACGCTGTAATCCGGGGCGAAATCCGAGATCCGGGCAATTTCCGAGAGCAATCCGGGCCCGTCACGTTCCACCAGGGCATTCACAATGCGCTCGATGTCCCGCTGGTCGATGGTGCCCAGCATGTTGCTGACATCACTGGCGGCGAGCTTCTGGTTACCGAAAGCAATGGCCTGGTCGGTCAGGCTCAACGCATCCCGCATGCTGCCATCTGCTGCACGGGCGAGCAGCCAGAGTGCCGGTTCCTCGAAAGGAATCCCCTCTTCGGTCAACACATGCTTGAGATGGCCGGCAATGTGCTCCGGGGTCATGCGCTTGAGGTTGAACTGCAGGCACCGAGACAGGACGGTCACCGGGAGCTTCTGGGGATCGGTGGTGGCCAGCAGGAACTTCACATGCTCCGGCGGCTCTTCCAGGGTTTTCAGGAACGCGTTGAAGGACTGGTTGGTGAGCATGTGCACCTCATCAATGAGGTACACCTTGTAGCGGCCCCGGGTCGGCGCATACTGGACATTGTCGGTGAGTTCCCGCATGTCATCAACGCCGGTGCGGGAGGCCGCATCGATCTCGATCAGGTCAACAAACCGGCCTTCCTGGATCTCCTGGCAACTGGTGCACTGGCCACACGGATTCGGGGTAACGCCGGTTTCGCAGTTGAGGCATCGGGCCAGCAGCCGGCCAATGGTGGTCTTGCCCACACCCCGGGTGCCGGTGAACAGATAGGCATGGTGCAGACGCTGGTTTTCCAGGGCATGGATCAAGGCCTGGAGAACGTGTTCCTGGCCCACCATATCCTCGAAGGTGCGGGGGCGCCATTTTCGGGCGAGTACCTGGTAGCTCATGTTCCGTCAACTGCTGTGAAAATGCGATTAACCATAGCACGGACCCGCTTTGATAAGAAGCAAAGTTGGCACTCTGTCACCGGGACCGAAGCACAATTACGGGCGAAGAATCAGGGGATTAACACATCGGGAGGGGGAAAACTGGGGGTGACCCCACCAGCAGATCTCCGGCACACAATTCCACCGCTTCGGCTGCTCCCTTCCGGGCCTGACCGGGTTCACGGTTTCATGTTGCGGAGGCACCAATGGGGCCACCATAACGGCTTGCCGGGGTTTCCCCCGAAAGCGGCGCGCATATTAGCAAAAGGGTCTGCAGACTACAACGGGGAAATCGTCCGCGCCGGAAATTCACAGCGGCAACGGCACCTCATCCTGCCGGAACCAGCAGGCCAGGCTGTACCGGGTGCGATTCGCCGGCAGCACCTCGTGGGGAATTTCCTCGCTCAGAAACAGGGCCATCCGGCCTGCTTCCGGAATAACCATTCCACACACTTCGTTCTCGTTATCCCGGTTGAACACCTGTAACGCACCGCCATCCTCTGCAGCCCAGCCCTCATTGAGATAAAGAACCAGACTGACCACCCGGGAAGCACGGCCACGGAAACTGTCCAGGTGCCGCTTATAGAAGTCACCCGGATGGTAAGTGGCATAATGGGTCTCGAACCGCTTCAGCCCCAGAAACAGGCGCTGGTTCAGGCCACACCGAATGGCATCCAGAAACCGGAAGAGCTCGGCCTGGGGCGGCGTAATTCCCTGCAGCCACGCAATCCGATCGCGGCGTACAGCGCGATCCCGGACCAGGTCAGAACCACGACCGATGCCGGCGGTCTTCATGGCATCGGTACGATCGAGAATGGCCACTTCGTCACGCAGTGCCGACAGGAGCCCACTTCCCAGCCGGTCGCGGACATCGAGGGACATCCATCCGTATTCACTCAGACCATCCGCCAGCTGATCCAGCCAGTCTTCGGAGACGCTGGAGGCACGTGTACCCTTTCCATGAACCAGCGCAATATCGCTGCCGGCAACCGCATCCACCTCAAGGCTTACCGTGTTAGAAAGGGGGTCTCTGATCGGGGTAATAACCGGATTGTCCATGGCGGGCCTCTCTGGTGAAAATCGGCGCTATTTTAGGCACAAATCTCGCCGGCCGGTCAGTTTTAATTTACTCTGGAGCTAAGCACATACACTTAACCGGCACAAAGTCCGATACACCTATGTCAGAAAGCAGTCACAGACCTTCCCGATCCCTTTCTCCAGGACAGTGGTCCTTCACCCGCTGGAAAACCATCGGCCAACTGGAAGCCCTTGAAGTCCATCACCCGCTGTTTCGCGCCACCCTGTTTCTCCAGGGGGCGCACCTGACACAATTCATGCCGAGCGATGAATCGGACTGGCTGTGGCTCAGCAAGAATGCGCGGTTTGAGCCAGGCCGGGCTATCCGCGGCGGCATCCCCATATGCTGGCCCTGGTTCGGCGACCCCGGTAAGAATCCGCCGGCCGTACGCAAGCGCATCCATACCAACAGCGCCCACGGCTTTGCCCGCACGGCGCTATGGAAACTCGAGGACGTTCGGGAGAACGCCCACGAAGTAGAGATCAGTCTCTCGCTGGACGCCAACGAGGATTTTGCCGAGCTCTGGAGTGGCCACGCGCTGGCATTGATCACCTTCCATTTCTCGGTACGTGGCTGCCAGCTGGCATTGACCACGACCAACCTCGGCGAAGAACCCCTGGCCTTCAGTCAGGCCCTGCACACCTATCTGCCAACACCCGACGTCTTACGGTCACGGGTGCTGGGCCTGGGCTACAGCCAGTACATCGACACCCTTGATGACTGGGAGTACAAGAACCAGGAAGGCCCGGTGTATTTCGAGGGGGAAACTGACCGTATCTACGAGAGCGGAGAGCCCCTCACCATCGTCACGCCGGCGGGTAGCCGCAAGCTGACCTCGGTCGGCAGTGATTCAACGGTGGTCTGGAATCCTGGTCCTGAAAAGGCTGCCCGGCTGTCGGATTTTCCCGATGAGGCCTGGAAGACCATGCTCTGTGTCGAAACCGCCAATGCAGCCAGCGACTACAGAGTGCTTAATACCGGCCAAAGCCACACCCTGGGTGTGCTGATCGGACGCAAATAACCGGGGAAAACGGATGAGCCTGGCGAGTTACCTCAAATCAAAGCTGATTCCTGCAGACATCGACGAGCACATCAACCGGATCCGAAAACCCATCGGCTCGCTGGGCTATGATCCCTGGGGCTACAACAATGAAGTTATCAAGTATGGCTTCAGCCTCACCCGACAGATCTACGAGAAGTATTTTCGCGTGGAGGCCCACGGAGTCGAGAACGTTCCTGCCGAGGGCCCCGTGCTGATTATTGCCAACCACAGCGGGCAACTCCCCATTGATGGCCTGCTGGTCGGCTATGCCCTCGCCTCGCGCGAGAAGCAGCCCCGCATTCCGAGAGCCATGATCGAGCGCTTCTTTCCTACGGTGCCCTGGCTGGGCAATCTGCTGAACGAATTCGGCGCCGTGCTCGGTGACCCGGTCAACTGTGCCAAGATGCTCGCCAATGACGAAGCCGTCATTGTCTTCCCGGAAGGTGTCCGGGGGTCGGGCAAGCTCTACCGGGACCGCTACCAGCTCAAGCGTTTCGGCAATGGTTTCATGCATCTGGCCATGAAGTACAAGGCACCGATAGTACCCGTGGGTGTGGTCGGCTGCGAAGAGACGATTCCGGCCATCGCCAACATCAAGCCACTGGCCAAGGCACTGGGAATTCCCTACGCACCGGTTGCCATGCCCGTGGTGCTGCCCGCCAAGGTGCACCTCAATTTCGGCCCGCCCATGTATTTTGATGATCTGGACATTCCCGAGGAACTGGTGACGGAACGGGTCGAGCAGGTGAAAGCGGAAATCAGCCGCCTCATCGACAAGGGATTGAGCGAAAGGAAAAAGCTGTTCTGATGACCAAGCAACGCAGACCCCACATCCTAGTAACCGGTGCTGCCGGCGCCCTGGCCCAGCGTGTCATCAACCAACTGCGGGATCATTGCGACCTGGTCGCCGTGGATTTCCGGGAGCAGGTCTACCTGGGAGACGACATTCCCAGTTACTGCATCGATTTTACCAAGCGCGTGTTCGAGGACCTGTTCCGCCGCTACGAGTTCGACGGTGTCATTCACCTCGGTCGGATCCAGTCCAGTCAGCTGACCCGGATGCGCCGGTATAACGCCAACGTCCTGGGCACCCAGAAGCTGCTGGATCTGAGCCACAAATACGGCATCAAACGGGTTGTGGTGCTGTCTACTTATCACGTCTATGGTGCCGTAGCCTACAACCCGGCTCTGATCGACGAATCCGCCCCGCTGAAAGCTGCCGGCCTGAGCGCAGACCTGGTGGACTCGGTGGAACTGGAAAACCTGGCCAACATCTACCTGTGGCGCTATCCGGAGTTGAACATCACCATCCTGCGCCCCTGCAACATCGTCGGGCCTGGTGTGCGCAACACCATGAGCTCCCTGCTGGGCAGCGAGAATGCCCCGGTGTTGGCAGGCTTCTCGCCAATGATGCAGTTCATCCATATCGACGACATGGCGGACGCTATCGTCAAGGCCTACAGGAAACCGGTTCGTGGGGTCTTCAACGTGGCCCCGGAAGACTGGGTGGCCTACCAGCACGCCCTCAGGCTCTGCGGCTGCCGGCGCATCCCGATTCCGTCCATTCCGCCCGTGCTCCCGAACCTGATCCTGAAAACCCTGAAACTGAAAAGTTTCCCTTCGTACCTGACCGCATTTTTCAAGTATCCTGTCGTTATCGACGGCAGGGCCTTTGCCAGGGAGTTCGATTTCAAGCCGAAACGGCCCCTGAAGGAAATCTTCCGGTTCTATCGGGAGAACAAGCGACCGGTCTAAACACCGGACTGTTGTCACGGAGCGAGGCAGCAACGCAGGAAGCGAGGGATGCTAAGTGATCTCAGCCTGATCAGCCACGGCGCCGCGGCTATTGCCTTCGGCCTGTTGACCATTCTTGTCGCGACCCGCTATCTCCGGCGGGACGTGGACAGAGCTTTGTTTGTCGCCGCCCTGGTCACCACTGTCTGGGCGAGCGCGCTGGTGTCGCAATCGCTTTGGGGCGTCCCCGGATTTATACCCCGCTATATTATTGAACTGCTCCGGGATGGGGCCTGGATCACCCTGTTATTCGCCCTGCTCCGCAACGCCTCCCGCCAGGGAACTATTCATGGACAGATGAAACGGATCCTCGGGGCGTCGATCTTCACGCTGATCTTTGCCCTGCTGGCTTTCGGCGTTCTCGAATTCACTCTCGGCTGGGAGGTACTCAACGGAAAAACCCGGGTACTGGGCCAGATCGCCCTGTCCCTCATGGGTCTGTCCCTGATCGAACAGATCTGGCGGAATTCTCCGAATTTCGGGCGTTCGAGCATCAAATACATCTGCATCGGCATTGCCACCATCTTCGCCTTTGACTTCTTCATGTACGCCGATGCCCTTCTTTTCGGACAGATCTCCGAATCCTTCTGGAATGCGCGGGGCATGGTCAATGCCTTGCTGGTGCCCCTGTTTGCCGTCAACGTGCTGAATACCCGCAAGCAACCGGTGGATTTCCAGCTATCCCGGTCCGCGGTATTCCATGCCGGCACCCTGGTCCTGGCCGGTGGCTACCTGCTGTTCCTGGCCCTCGGCGGCTATTACGTCAAGGTTCTCGGGGGTGACTGGGGCGATGCCCTGAGAGTCCTGTTTTTCACCATTTCCCTCACCTTCCTCGTTACACTGCTGCTCTCGCGACGGATCCGGGCTCGGTTGATGGTATGGATCAGCCAGAATTTCTTCGACTACAAGTACGATTACCGGGAAGAATGGCTGAAGATGACCCGGGAAATGGCCAACCTCGGTGATGACCCACCCCTGCCGATCCGCGTCATCCACATCCTTTCCGGGCTGGTGGAAAGCAATGCGGGAGCCATCTGGCTCCGTGACGAGCACGGCGCCTATACGCTCAAAGGCTCGGTCAATATGGCCATGCCCAGGTACACGATGATCGATGCAGATTCAGACCTTGTCCGCCTGTTCCGGCAACGGGAATGGATTGTCGACCTGCACGAGTACCGGAATGACCCGGTTAGCTATGACCTGCTGGAAATACCGGATGCCATCGCCCAGAGCCCAGACGCATGGCTGGTCATCCCCCTCTACCTGGACAACGACCTCTACGGTATCGCCGCGGTGGGCAACCCTTTCGCCCGGCTGGAACTGAACTGGGAAAACTTTGATCTGATCAAGGTGGTTGCGCGGCAATCCTGTAACCTGCTGGCGCAGGAAGACGCGCAACACCGGCTGTCCCAAGCCAAGCAGTTCGAAGCAGTCAGCAAGGCGTCGTCGTTCATGGTTCACGACCTGAAGACCGTGATCGCCCAGCTGTCACTGCTCGTCAAGAACGCACCCAAGCACAAGCACAACCCCGCGTTTATTGAAGACATGATCAATACCACCGAGCACGCAGTGCGGAAAATGTCGAACCTGGTGGACCATATCCGCAAGCCCGACACCATCGCAGATCCACAGCTACAGGACATCGACCTGGCCGAACTGGCTCGCAGCCTGATCACTCACCACAGCCATCAGCGCCCGGCTCCCAGGCTGACAGGTAATCTGCCGAACGCCTGGATCCGTGCGGACTACGAGCACCTCCGTAGTGTCCTGGGTCACCTGATCCAGAACGCCCAGGACGCCACCCCACCGGACGGTGAAATCACTCTGAACCTGAAGATAGCCCGGGGCAATGTCGTGCTGTTCATCCAGGACACCGGCAGCGGCATGAGCGAGGAGTTTATCAACACTTCCTTGTTCAAGCCCTTTGAGAGTACCAAGGGGTTAACCGGAATGGGCATTGGAGCCTATCAGGCGCGGGAGTACATCAGGCAGCTTGGCGGGAATATTGACGTGACGAGTGAGGTGGGGGTTGGTTCGTGTTTTTCAGTTCGGGTTCCCCTGGCAAGGGAGGAGGACGAAGCCTTATCAAACGAAGCTGAATTGCCAGATTTCAAGCCGAAAACCCGGCAAGGAACGTCAAATTAATGACACTTTCAAAATTCAGTACGGACAGAGATTGCAAAGTGTCAATGTTCGGTCAAGAATCAAGTATAAGGACAGCGCGAAACACTCCGTTTCGACCAATTTAGCGAGCATGACAAGGAACGTGTTGTGGTTGTGAACAAACGACTCCTGATCGTAGAGGACGATCCGGGCCTGCAAAGCCAGATGCGCTGGTGTTTCAGCGATGATCTGGACGTAGCAGTCGCGTCGGATCGCGAATCAGCCCTCACAGCGCTTCGGCGACTCGAACCGGAAGTCGTTACTCTGGACTTGGGCCTGCCGCCCGACCCCGGTGGGGCCTCGGAAGGGTTTCATCTGCTGGAGGAAATCCTCCGCCTCTCTCCCCTGACCAAGGTCATCGTCGTCACCGGCCGTGAAGACAAGGAGAACGCGGTCCGGGCTATCGGCATGGGCGCTTCTGACTTTTACCAGAAGCCACTGGATGCTGACATTCTCGCTTTTGTGGTCAATCGGGCCTTCCGTTTGGCGGAACTCGAAAGGGAGAACCGCGACTTTTCCAAACACAAGAATGGAACCAGCATAAAAGGCATCGTTGCCGCCAGCCCGCAGATGATGACCATCTGCCGAACCCTTGAAAAGATTGCCCCCACCGATGTCACTACCCTGATCACCGGCGAGACCGGCACCGGCAAGGAGCTGCTGGCCCGGGGCCTCCATGATCTCAGCCAGAGGGCCGACAAGCCCTTTGCCGCGATCAACTGTGCGGCTATCCCCGAGAACTTGCTTGAGAGCGAATTATTCGGCTTCGAGAAAGGCTCCTTTACCGGAGCAACCCAGAGCAAAAAAGGCAAAATCGAGAGCGCCAATGGTGGAACGCTTTTCCTTGACGAGATTGGTGACATGCCGATGGCACTGCAGGCCAAACTGCTCCGCTTTCTTCAGGAGCGAGTGATCGACAGGGTCGGTTCGGTCAAACCGATCCCCGTGGATGTACGGGTTGTCTGCGCCACCCACCGCGATGTTCGCCAGCTCATAGAAAGCGGGGATTTCCGGGAGGATCTGTACTACCGCATCAGCGAGATTACCCTCGACGTGCCGCCACTGCGGGAGCGGAACGGAGATTCACTGGTTATCGCCCAATCCCTCCTGAAATCCCTGGGCAAACAGATGGACCGGCCCAACCTCACCTTCACCGAGGATGCTGTCAACGCTATTACCGCCTATTCCTGGCCTGGTAACGTTCGGGAAATGATCAACAAGGTAAAACGGGCAACGATCATGGCGGATGGCAAACGGGTAACGGTTGCCGATCTGGATCTGCCTGCAGAACAGCCTCCGTCGGACAACCAGCTGAATCTGCGACAGGTCCGTGAAAACGCCGAACGACGGGCGATCACCCAGGCCCTCAGGTCCTGCAATTTCAACATGGCCCAGGCCTCCCGCCTGCTCGGAATCACTCGCCCGACGCTCTATAACCTGACGGACAAATACAGGATCGAGACGTCCGAGTTCGCCGACAATGCCTGAAGGACATCAAGAATAAAATCCGGAATACGCCAAGGAAGTCAGACATGAAAGTAGCAGAGGTTTTGCGGATAACGTTGCTCTCTACCGCAATGATTCTGGGCATCTCGGGATGCGGCAGCGAAACGGAGATGACCCAGGAGGAACTGCAGTACATCAGCCACCTCGACCAGGCTCGCTTCTTCCAGAACCAGGGAGAACTCAAGGCCAGCACACTCGAAGCGCGAAGCGCGATAGAGCTTCAACCCCAGAGGTCCGAACCCTATCTTCTGATTATCAACAATCTTCTCATCGCCGGCGATGCAGTGAACGCTGAGCGCCAGCTGGATGAACTTCTGGCGCGCATCCCGGAGCAGTCGTTGAACAGCACAGAACGTAACCGCGCTCACCTTATTCGGGCAGAAGCCCTTTTAATGAAAGGCAAGCACGAGCAGGCACTTGCCGCATTGAAGCAGCTCGACTCGCCGGGTAACGAGGAGCAGCTTGAAGCCGATCTGCTCAGGGGCCGTATTCTGATTGCCTCCGGGCAACTTGATCAGGCCGGTGAAGTATACCGGCAGGCCCGTGAAGCCAACAGCAACGCCATAACGCCAGTGATTGGCCTGGCCCGGGTTGCCTGGCTGTCCGGCGACACGGAGCAGGCAAACGAATTGCTGGATACCGCCAGCCAAATCGACGAGAGCCACCCGGAACTCTGGCTTCTAAAAGCCAGGATCGCGGATGCCAACAAACAATGGGCACAGGCAGAGTCCGCCTATATCAGAGCTCTCGAGGACATCGGCCAGTACGACGTAATGACCTACCGGAAATATGAAACTATCTCCGCTCTGATAAATGTTCTTAGAGCGCAGGGCAAAGCAAAGGAAGCTTTCGTCTACGAGGAAATCCTGGCCAAATCCGCCCCGGGAACCATCAAGGCCAACCTGACAGCAGCACAGGCAGCCCTGGAAGAGAATGATCTGGATTCCGCAGCGGGTTATCTTGAAGAGATCCTCGCCCAGGCGCCAGAACATCAGCAAAGCTCCCTGTTGTTGGGATTGATACGCCTGAGACAGGGGCGTGTGGAGGAAGCGGAGGCCCTGCTGGCACCAATCGCGGAGATTGGCGAACTGGAAGCGGCAAACAAGTTGCTCGCTGCGACCCGCCTGAGCCTGAATGACATCGAAGGTGCCAGGGGAGCGATTTCCGATCTGGAAGGCGAAGACAGCGATCCATCCGTCATGGCGTTGGTGGGCCTCACAGCCCTCGCCAGCGGGGACACGGAGGCCGGCGAGCGGATTATCGGTTCAGCCCTCAGCCAAAACCCGGATTATCACGCCCTCAGACTCCGCTACGCCCGCTATCTCGTCCAGGCTGGCCGGACGGAAGACGCCTTGGAGCACATTCGCATGCTCACCGATGTCCCCGCGCTGCGGGACGATGCCTGGCAACTGATGGTGCAGGCCTACGCCTCCAACGGTCAGCTTGACCGGGCTGTTGCGGCGGCAGAGCAATGGATCGAGCAGCAACCGAAAAACAGCCGGGCCTTGCTGATCCGCGGCGAACTGGCGCTGCAAAACGAAGAGCCCGGCACCGCCGAACGCCACTTTGAGCAGGCCCGGAAGGCTGCACCCGAAACCGCTGCTCCCCTAGTCGCGCTCGCCCGGCTGGCGCTTTACCGGGAAAACCGGGACACAGCTACTGCCCTCTACCGGGAAGCCTTGTCGATCGAACCAAACACCACCAATGCGGTAAGGGGCCTCTCGGAACTGCTGACGCCAGAAGAGCTTGCAGCTGATATGGAAAAACTTCTCGCACAACATCCCGAGTCCATCGCGCCCCGAATGGTATTGCTTGAGCAGGCTCTGTTGGCCGAGAACCACTCAAGAGCCGATGAGTTGACCGCCACGCTGATCGAACGCACCTCCGAGGACCAGCCCGCCGAAGCTGAACCGCTGGTGGCGAAGCTCTACTACGACACGGCCGCCCGGAAGATGGCAGAAGGAGACACAGCCGAAGCGCAACGACTGCTGGATCGTGGCCGCGCTCTGTTTCCGAAACAACTCGACATAGCGGTTGCCTCCGCCAGCCTCGCTTTCCGACAGGGGCAGCCGGAACAGGCTCGCAAGATCATTGAGGAAACCCGTCTGGCCCACCCCGAGTCCGACCGCCCGTTGGTTGTGGAAGCGGAATATCTTGCCAATCAGGGTAATCACACGGCGGCAGCCCGCATGTACCAGCTCGCATTGGAAAAGCAGAGCCGGGTGATCACTGAGCTGGCCCACGCCAGGGAGCTGAATCAGGCTGGCGATCCGGAAGCCGCCATCGCTGCGCTCGAGCAGGCCATGCAAACCTGGCCCAAGGATCCACGCCTGCCCCTGACCCTCGCCCTATTTGCTCAGAATCAGACACAGTCGGACAAGGCAAAGCAGGCATACCAGAGGGCCCTCGAGCTGGATAGCGACAACATTCTGGCTTTGAACAATCTGGCGTGGCTCTACTTCGAATCGGACCATCCGGATGCACTGCCACTGGCCGAACGTGCCTATAAACTTGCACCACAATCCGCCTCGGTAGCAGATACCTATGGCTGGATCCTCTTCAACAAGGGGTTCCACGAGGATAGCCTCCCGATTCTCGAGAAAGCCTATGAGCTTGAACCGGGAGAGCAGATCGCCCTGCACCTCGCCGAAGCCTACAAAGCCACAGGCCAGCAAGACAAAGCGAATGCCCTGTTGGAGAAGCTGTAAGCAGCCGGCGCTATAAGCTTCAGGCCCAAAGAGCGAAATGTTCCAAGCCCGCGCTGGCACCTGAACCACTGGGCACCATAATTAACAGACTAATTCATTAACCAGGAAGGTGGATGACTATGTCTGTGGGCAAGGTTCTTGGGCTGGGATGCACCATTCTGTTCGTGACGGGCTGCCAGAGCTGGCAGTACCGTGATATCGAGTCGCTTCCTCCTACTGCGGCGGTTCCGGAGACCAGTGAACCCGGCCAGGTTGAAGTCAGGTATTATGACAACCTCCTGGGGACCGACATAGAGACGATGACGTCCTCCCCCAAATTCCCGGATAATCCGGACGAGGTCGGGGTCCTGACGAGTTTGGAGGATCCGGAGAACCGAGCTGAGGACTATGGATCTTACGTTAGGGGATTCATAAGCCCTCCAGCATCCGGGGAATATCGTTTCTTTTTGAGTGCAAATGACAAAGCCGAATTTTGGCTCAGCGTTTCCGAATCCCCTGATGAAGCTACCCTGATTGCATTGGTTCCCGGCTGGACAAGCATCAACCAATTCACCAAATACTCTTCACAAACATCCAGCTATGTCACTCTGGATTCTGGCCAGAGGTATTATTTTGAGGTTCTGCAGAAAGAAGGCTCTGGGAGTGACCACTTCGCCGTAGCCTGGGAAGGGCCGGGAATTTCGCAGCAAGTAATTGGCAGTGACTACATACACAGCTGGGCACAGCCAACAATGGACACAGGTCAAAGTAGCCAGGAAGCTTACAATCTTGGCTATCGAGTTGGATTCGTCGACGGTTCTGAGGGACTAGCATTCAATCCGTCCTTCCCCCCCCTGGACCAGGATCAGGATGGACTATACGACAACTGGGAAATTGTGCATGGACTCGATCCTAATAATGCTTCGGACGCCACCAGCGACCCGGACCAGGATTTACTGTCCGCGGCAGATGAATTCCTTATTGGCACAGCCGAAGGAAATTCTGATTCCGACAACGATGGGATTCCGGATGGCGTAGAGTACGCCTATGGGCTAGACCCGCTCGATTCCGGTGACGCCGCCGGGGACCTGGACAGTGATGGCTATACCAACCTGGAAGAATACGTTGCCGGAACAGAGCTGAACCAGGCGGATGACAGCCCGGCACCTTCCCCGGAACCCGAGCCAGCCCCCGAGACAGGGGAGATCGCCTACGTGACCGGTTTTACAGGGCAATATTTTTCGGGCACCAATTTTGAGCGCCTGCTCGCGGTACAGGTCGATGAAGTCGTCGATTTCAACTGGGGCAACGGCGCGCCAATTCCGGAAAGCCCCACTGACAACTTCTCC
Source organism: Marinobacter sp. (assembly GCA_014762755.1). Taxonomy (GTDB): domain Bacteria; phylum Pseudomonadota; class Gammaproteobacteria; order Pseudomonadales; family Oleiphilaceae; genus Marinobacter. Next base: position 39,434 of record JABURI010000166.1, on the reverse strand, counting down.
GTTCGCTGGAGCGGTATCTTTACAGCACCGCACTCAAGTGGAACCAACAGTTATGAATTCTCGGTGCGTACCAATGATGGTGTCCGCCTCTATGCCAATGGGGAACTCGTAATCAATGATTGGTCCTCTCATGCTCCGACGACCTTTACCTATGACCGGGCATTGAACGCCGGCGAGGAGCTGCGTCTCACCATGGAGTACTACGAGGGCACAGGAACAGCCGTTGCTCAGTATAGTGCTCGAAACCTCAGTACCAATTCCAACGTCGATACTGTCAGCACTGTTGTCTCGCCGGATATCACCCAGATGGCCAGCGTCGATTCCGATAGCGATGGCATTCCGGATACCTGGGAGCTGCAATACGGTCTCAACGCCTGGGTTCCTGACGCCGACGGCGTGAACAACGATTCCGGCATCAGTAATATCGAGGCTTACGAAAGCGGGCTCGACCCGTATACGCTAACCAGTGTTTCGGGCGATTCATCACAGACCACGGCTCCCGAAACAAGTGAGCCAGCGCCATCGGAAACCGGGGGCACTGTCACACTGACCTGGACGGCCCCTTCAACCCGAATGGATGGAAGCTCGATCGCGCTCTCCGAGATTGACTACTACGTGATCAACTATGGCCAAGACGTCACCAATCTGGATCAGAGCGTCAACGTTGGTGGTGGCGAGGACAACTACACGTTCAGTAACCTGACCGCAGGACTCTGGTACTTCACCATTCGGGTCGTAGATACCAACGGACTGAGCAGTGCTCCCTCTGACCCGGTTTCCGCTGAGGTGCAGTGATTCTGGCTTACGCTGTAGCTATATCAGTTGGTCCCGGTCGCCCCGAACCGGTCGTCCAGACGGTTCTCGACCCGCTCGCGAACCAAGGGGGCCAGCCTTTTCAGGCTGGCCTTTCCATCACAGGCATCGCACCGGACGCCAATCACGAGCAGCGATGCGTCAGAACGGTTATTGAGGATCCCGGGTAACTGGGCGAGCTTCGCTCTCAGCTCATCAGCCTGCCAGAAACTTTCCACGTAATAGCCATAGGCAAGATAAACCCCGGATTCGCTTTGCCTGTACTTAAGTGCTAATCCGGTCAACGTGGCGTCACTTCCGGCCGGAACAGTGAAAGTCTCCTGGGGAATCAGGAGATCGGCATCATAAAGGCGATTCGCATACTGGACGACTTCACTACCGGGGCGTTGCTGGTTATAGGTGAAAAGACCGACATAGTATTCAGTCTGGGCCTGTCCGACCTGCAATTCGCCCCGCTCAACAAAAACCCCGGTCGATTCCAGGTCAGGCTGCTGAATGGCCGGCTGCCAGCCCCCAAGTGAACCCTGAAACAGGGGTAACCATTGTTCCGACGGAAGAAGTTCAAAGCCATGCCGGTCAGAGCCCCTATAATCTGCTTCTGCAGTTGAGGACTCGACCACCCATGCAAGGGTTGCAAACGCCAAAGCCGGAACCAGTGAAAACCAGGCTTTCATACCCCCACTGCTTCCGGGAAGAACGCTTTCGGCTGAGCTTGCGGGCCTTTGCTCTTGTCTGTGCTCCAGATACCTTGCCAGCACAAACAACGGGACGAGTGTTCCTGCAAAGACCCACCAGCCGAAATAGTCATGCTCCCAGATCAGCGAGGAAGTCATGTTGGATTCATATCCAACATAGATAATCACAAACACCCGGATCCAGTTGGCAACCATGGCCAGCAACGCCCCTGCAAACAGGAGAATCACCCGTTCTGTCAGGCGCTGATAGCTGAGCTCTGCGTAAATGGTGGAAATCGTCAGGCCAACCAGGAGATAGCGCAGCCCGGAACAACCATGAGCAATCTCAAAGGCCCCCACACCCGGAAAGTAGACAAATATCCCTTCAACAGTGAAATCGATGCCCAGCGCCGACAAAAGCAGCTGGTTTACCGCAACGGTGATCAATTGCAGGGGCCAGGATAGGTAATCCCATACCGGAATAGCGAAAATAAACAGGCCAATGGGTAGGAAGAAGGCAGACGCCTGTCGCCAGCCCCAGATCAGCAACAATAAACCGAGCAACAAGGGCACCAAGGCAATTTGCTGAAATGCCTCGACGAAAAGAATACTGCCAGCCAGGTAGACTGCAGCTGCCAAGGCAAGCGGAATCAACCACGCTGGATAAAACCCGTTGACCGGACGAACAATCCGCCATTTACGCGCAGAGAGCACTACGCAAACGATCAGAACAAGAAAGCCGTGGGAGTAAGATTCATCGAACTTCTGCCAACGGCTGAACAGTACCTGGAGAGCGGGCCAAACAGCAAGCCCGACTCCAGCCATGAGAACGAATGGCAAGAGCCATGGGTAGTGCCGTTGGAGTGTGGAACGATCCATGTCCTGATTCTCTACCTCGAGTCCTTGATGCGGTATAGCAGTTTGAAAAGCCGGCTGCGCACCAGCATCAGCGATACCAGGGGTGTTCGATCGGTTGCAAGTTTGGCCTTATAGGCTTCATTTTTTCCCCCGCCCGCCAACAGGTCGAAAGCCTCAACTTCACTATTCTCGAATGCGGCCTCGATACCGTAACCGAGGTGCAGCGTACCCAGAGCCAGCTTTTTGTGGTAATTCTCCACAAACCCGGCCTGCAGGTTATAAGCCACATTTCTGTACAGAACATTGTAGAGTACAGAAACCGGCCTGCCCGAAATGCAAAGCACCGATAGTTCCGGCCTGCCGCCCTCGTGAACAATATTCCTCAGAAATTCCTGATGAAATGACAGGCTCGTCGCGTTGAAACAAGGCTGCCCCCAGCGCTCACGATGGAAACCATTCAACAATTCAAAAAATGAGACCAGTTTGTCTGGCCACCAGTTCCCGATGGCCACACTGCCAACCTGCTCCAGGACCGAACGCCGGTTGTACAGTCTTAAACGTGTACCACTCCCCAGCCTCGCCAGGTAGTCGCTGAAAAGGCCATTCGTCTCAATGGAGTAGGCAACATCTCCGCCAACTCGCCGAACCAGGCACTGGCGCTCTTCAGCCAAATCTAAAAGAGCACGGACCGCTGGCAGGTCCTCCGGCATGTCAGAGAGCACCGCCTCACTCCAATCCGCAGAAAATAATGCATCGGGAGTAGCAGGGGGAAGGCAGTTGTACTCAGTGCGGGGCGTGGAGAGCCGGCGATAGTTCGTGCCGACGAACTGCAGGCAGGTTACGGGCAAAACACCCTTGTACTTGTAGCGGTCAAGGTAAAGCCCCGAGCACCCCCTGCCTTCACTCACAAGCTCGAAACCCGGGGTCGATCCCCAGTGCTTCCACCAGGCATCCTGCCAGGCTCTGGTCAAAAAAACATTCATGTTTGCGTCGTCCTTGAGTAAACCGCTGACAAGGCCTGTCAATAAACCTTACAAGCTGCGGCTGCACGCAGATTACGGTTGAGCATATCACATTGTATTAAGGCCTGAAGTGCTTGACTGGCAAGAAAGATGCTCACTCTCCAGGGGGAAAAAGGAATTACAAAAAGTCTTGAGGGAGGCACCAGGCATGCGTGATTTCCGGCGTCGTTATACCCTGCGTTTCATTCTGGCAGCGTGTTTTTTTCTAGCTACATTCGCCGTTCAGGCAGCACCGAATTTGTTGGTGAGCACATCCCCGGAGCGGACTGCTCCCCTTGCGCTCAGCGGCACCCAACTCAATGATCTGGTGTACATTTTTGTAGCGCCGGAAACCGGGATAAAGCAAGTTGATTTTTACCTGGATAATCCGCCTCCAGCATCCCCACGAGTAACGGAGAGGCTGCAGCCATTTGACTTCAACAGGACGGCAGCCGACCTCACGGCGATCCCGTTCGATACCAACTCCATTCCAGACGGTCAACACAGTGTCTATGCGCGTGCCACTTACACTGATGGCACCAGCGAATTACTGTCAGCAACTTTTACAGTTAATAACTCGGCCCCGGCCTTCTCTTTCAGCCAAACGAATCTGGATTTTACCCTGGAGGCCGTGAGTGGCGCACAGACCAAACAGGTGAGTCTATCCTCATCAACGGCAGGTGGTGAGACCTTCAATATCTCCGATAATGCGGGCTGGCTGACAGTGCAACCTACAACCGGCACTGTACCCGAAACCCTTACCATCACCGCAAACCCGGACGGATTAAGCGCCGGCCAATATACAGCGACGGTAGAGGCTACCGGTACCGGCATTGCTACTGCCTACCTGACGGTTGACCTGACGGTGGTACAACCCTCAAACAGTGCTTATTCGCTGATGATCAGCACCTCGCCTGACCGCTCCGGTGCGACCGGACTTAACGGTTCGACAGTCGCCGGGGATATCTATGTCTTCGTGCCCCAGCAAAGTGGCATGTCTCAGGTAAGGTTTTACATCGATAACCCTCAGAAATCGGGCTCCCCCAACCAGACTGAAAATAAACCTCCCTATGACATGGCGGGCACAGCACCGGACGACACAGCTTATCCTTATGACACCTCAATACTGAACGAAGGTAGCCATACGGTCACTGTGGTAGTGAAGGAAAGCGACGGCAGCCTTCACGAGGTCACTGAGTTTTTCACTGTCGCCAACGACATAGCAGCGCTTTCCTTCAGCAATGCCAGTCTTTCCGGATCCCGACACGTAGATAACCCGGACCCCATTACGACAAATGTCAGTCTGACCGCGACCGATAGCTCCTCCGCCAGCTTCTCAATTTCATCGAGTGTTGGCTGGCTGGCTGCCACCGGCGATTCCGCTACAACTCCGGCAACGATCACTGTTACTGCGGATCCAGCCGGGCTCGCCGCAGGCACCTACAGCGGGAAGCTCACAGCCAGTGCCTCGGGGTACACGGCAGGAGAGCTCACCTATACGCTGACGGTTACCTCGGGATCTCAGGGCATTCTGACCACCCCTACCTCGCTGGTATTCAACGGTCAGCCTGACTCTCCAATCTCCAGCCAGACCCTGAGCGTTAGTCACAGCGCCAATGAGAGTCAGGGTTTTACTGTGAGTACCAATATGCCCTGGCTCTCTGTGTCTCCCACCAGCGGGACCACGCCCGAGAATCTCAGTGTACAGGTCGACAGCTCAGGCCTTACCACCGGTAGCTTCGACGCCACGATCACACTCACACCGAGCAGCGGTTCAGCGATCAATGTTCCGGTAACCATGATCCTGTCCAGTAATGACAAGTGCGCACCGGTACCATGCAGCGACGTGCGCATTGATCTGCCCTATCAACTCACCTTTACCGAAGGTCAGGGGTACTACCCCGATTCCAATGGCTGGGGAACCGGGTTTACATGGCTCGATGAACCAGCCAGTGGGTCTGGGTATATACCGGGCAACCTCGAAATGAGCTTTTTCGAAGGTGTTTTGAAGTACACCACTACTTCCGGCATTTCATTCAGGAATATAAACAGTCAGGACAATGCCCTCGGAGTAGGTTTCGCGGCACCGAACCAGATCACACAGATTTCCACTGAAATTCTGAATGTTCCGGCCGGGAGCGGCAATTACGAACAAGCGGGGCTCTGGTTCGGAAACAATCAGGATAATTATGTGAAATTGGTTGTCATCTCTACTCCTCAGGGGCTCAAGATTCACTACCTCCTGGAACTCGCAGGAAGCATCGCGACAGAAAAGAACATTACTGTTAGTGCTCTTGCCGGAGCAGACGTTACGCTCTCGATGATCGTGAATCCCTACAATCGAACTGTGGATCTGACCTACAAGGTCGAAGGTGGAACCACCAAGCAGGCAGGCACTGTGTCTCCTCCGGATGAATTCTTCAGCTTCGATGCCGCAGGGATAGACCCGGAGATTGGCACCCGCAGTTTCACCGGTATTTTTGCAACTCACCGCAACGGGTCGAACCCGATCACCTACCTGTTCGATGAGTTCACCATGGAAGCCGGGGGAGGCCCCCTTTCGCCCGAGTCCGCAGTAGAATTCCTCCGCAAGGATTACAATATCGACTTCCCCACCTCCATGGTGTGGGGACCCGATGACCGACTTTATGTAACTGAACTGTTCGGCACCATCCGTGCCCTCACTTTTGATGCCGATATGAATGTAGTGGACGATCAGGTCATCGAATCCCTGATTAACAGCGTCGGACCGCGGCTCACCCTGGGTATCACCGTGTCACCGGATGCAACAGCCGGAAACATGGATCTCTGGGTAGCTCACTCAAGCCCCTCCATTGATAATGGTGAAGTTAACTCCGGCATGGTCACCCGCCTCAGCGGCACAAACTTTGCGAACGTTGAACACCGAATCACCGGCCTTCCTCGCGCAATCGCCAACCATTCCATCAACTCCATCCATTTTGGCGACGACAACCGTTTGTACATTGCAGTCGGGGGCAACACGGGTGCAGGCGCGCCGAACAGCTCGGCATCCGAGTTCGGAGACCGGGCAGAGCAGCCACTCAGTGCAGCTATCGTCGTAGCCGATGTATTCGCCGCATCGTTTGATGGCACTTGTGCGAATACCACAAACATGTACGGCCCGCCGCCCTGTGACGTGGTGCCTTATGCCACTGGTTTGAGAAACAGCTACGACTTTGTATTCCACTCCAACGGCAAGATGTACGCCACAGACAACGGCCTTGGCGTTACCGGTACCTATCCGCCAAAACCCGAACCAGTCTGTACCGGGCTCGCAAATACCGCCAGTTATCTGAATGGCGGACATAACCCCGGCGCACAACCAGACCTGTTACTGCTGATTCAGGAAGGCAAGTATTACGGTCACCCCAACCCGTACCGTGACGAGTGTGTGTTCAAGGATGGTAGCTACCAGAATGTCGCTCCGTTGCCTAATTATGAGCCAGCCATCTTCGATCTGGGGGACCACAAATCTTCCAACGCTATTATCGAGTACAGCGGCGCTCAAGGATGTGTTGGCGACTACCTGAACGGACAATTGTTGATAACCAACTATTCCATCGGTGATGACATTTTCCGGGTACGCCTTAATGAAACCGGCGATGGCGTCATCGAAGGGGAGCCTCTGGTGACCGGCTTCAATGATCCGTTGCCGATGACCAGTAGCCCCAATGGCACCATTTTCGTAGGTCAGTTTGGTGGCGGCAAACTAACATCGCTCAGCCCTGTAAGCCTGGGATGCTGGCTTACTCTGGCGCCCAGTCCTATCAGCATACTTGACGCCAGTGGTGCTTCGATTAACGACAGGATGTACATGGTCGGTGGCAAGAATGCCAGCGGTCACCTGACCACGCTCTTCATCTATGACGCGAACTCGGATAGCTGGAGCCAAGGCGCCAACCTGCCTGGTCCGGGGGTTGAAAATCCGGCTGTGGTCGCACATAACGGGCTGATCTATGTGTTTGGCGGCTCCACCGCGCCCTTCTCCGGAGCAGTTAGCAATGCTGCAGTCTATAACCCGGCGAGCAACAGTTGGCAGACTCTGCCGTCAATGCCGACCGCCCGCGGGGGCGCAACCGCGCAGTCTGTGAACGGTCTCATTTTCGTGATAGGCGGCATGGACAATAACGGTGCCTCCCTGGCCACAGTTGAAGTCTTCAACCCGGGCACTGGGACCTGGCAGAGCAGAACCGGCCTGCAAACCCGAAGAGACAATCCTGGTTCGGCCGTGTTGAATGGGGAGCTGTATGTATTCGGTGGACGGGTGCGCAATGCTGACGGTTCCGCCCCGGAGCCAGCACTATCTTCTGTCGAGAAGTACGGTACGTCCACCAACACCTGGCAATACATGACTCCAATGCCGACTGGCAGGCGGGCCATGAGTGTCGGAACAGCTAATGGCAAAGTTCAGGTCATGGGCGGCGAGGCTAATCCCAATAGCATTTCCGGGGTCTTCGAGCAAAACGAAGAGTATGACCCTGCCACCAATAGTTGGCGCAGCCTGACCAAAGTGCCGACACCCAAGCATGGCCCGGCAACAGCAACCATTGACAACAAGGTCCATATTGTCGGCGGCGGCGTACAGACCGGTAATTCCTATACCAGCAGCCACGAGGTCTTGCAGTTCTAATCACCAATTCGATGCTTCCCAACAGAGGGGCTGACCACGGTCAGCCCCTCTTCTTTGAAAACAGTCGCGCGACCTGAGTGGCTTGTAAGCTATACTCACCGCAAGGACCAACTTCACACGGATAGTTCACAATGCGCGCCAAGCGGTTCGTAGCCAGTTCCCTCGCCCGGACACTGGAAACGGTTGTTGCCATCATCACCGGCCTGATCATGATGCCGTTGATGATCCGTATCTTGGGCGAAAACCTTTACGGCATCTGGATTGTAATCGGGAGCATCGTCGGCTCCCTCTATCTTTTCGATATCGGGATGTCTTCAAGCGTTACCCGTTACATTGCCTATGCCCTGTCACAAAAAGACCGGCGGCGCGCGAGCCAGGTGATGTCCACCGCTTTTGCCATATACTCTGCCCTGTCTTTAATTATTATTCTTACCGCCGTCGTCATCGCACTCAGTGCAAAGTTTTTCGTCGAGTCTCCTGAAAACACACGGCTGGTGCAGATTCTGATCCTGATCGTCGGGCTCAATGTCGCCGTCGAATTTCCTTTCAAGAGTTACGCGGGCATTGCGGGATATCATCTCAGGCAGGATCTTCTCTCCTACTCCCGAATTGGATTCAAGATCGTCAGCACCCTGATCATTGCCTGGTTGCTGTTCGAGGGATATCAGCTGATTGCCATTGCGCTTGTGCAACTGGCCTCATCCTTCTTTTCCAATCTGGTATTTCGTTTCATCGCCCATTACCTGGAGCCCGAGGTACGTCTCCAGCCTCGGCTCATTGACAAGGCTACGGTTAAAGAAATCTTCAGCTTCAGTGCATGGGCTTTTATTGTGGACCTGTCACGGCTTCTCAAGGAGCGCGGGGACGTCTGGATGGTTGCGGCCTTTACCTCACCCGCGTTATTGACCGTCTATTACGTGGGCGTCCGGTTGGTGGAGTATGCGAACGAGTTACTTTACAAGGCTTTTGGGTTCACGTTACCGCTGTATACCGAAGCGGTCGCCCAGGAAGACAATGCAGAACTGGCCCGCAAGGTGCGAATGTTCTTACGCCTCAATACGATAGTAGCAGGTGGCATGCTCGTTGGTGCCTACCTGTTCGGTAACGACCTCATCCGCCTGTGGATGGGTAGTGATTTCAAGAGCGGAGATGCATACCTTGTTCTGGTCGTCCTGCTTTCAGCAAAACTACTGGTCTTCATCACCGCGCCCTACAGCAATGTTTTGTTTGCGATCGCCAAACACCAGTACCAGGCCTATGTGTCTGCCGCGGAAGCCGCTTGTTCTCTCGCACTCATTCCGATCCTGATACATCTTATGGACAATCCGCTGTTTGCTGCATCGATAGCCATTGCGCTGCCCTTCGTGCTGACCCGGCCATTAATCATCCCTCACCTTGTGTCGCGTTATAGCAAGTTACCCGTCACGCTGCTGTACCAAACAGTGTTGCCCTTGACCGCCAAGGTTTCCGTATTCGGACTGACTTGGTACCTGGGACTTGGCTTCATTGGCGGGCAATGGGGTTTAGTGGAATTCTTCCTGGTTACAGGAACCTACGGCTGCAGCTATGCAGTGTTCGCTTACCTGGTGCTCCTGAGTGGGGAGGAGCGGGGACTTCTGCTTTCAGGTATTGGCTTACGGAAGCAGACGCATTCATAATTTCCCAATACGGCTGTAACGCCGAACACTAGGCTCGTATCCGGCTCTTCTCCCGATAATACGCATAAATCCCCTGAAACATTCCTAACTCAATGGCATTCAAGTAATAATTACGACGGTTACCGGCCAAACGATAGAGGTAAGTTCTGGCAAAGAGCGTTGCCAGCTTGCGAAACAGAAACCGCGGCACACCAAACCAGTGACGGTAATGATCAAACTCACGAAACAGAGCAGCTTTTCCCTTACCCTGCCGATACGCTCTGCCCCTTAGCCAATCGATTGAAAGCTGATTCGGCCGGATCTGGTGATACACCAGAGCGGAAGGGATATAAGCACTCCGGTAACCCGCATCGGAAACCCGAAGAAGGAATTCGGTTTCACTACCCATGGTGTAATTGGTGCTCTGGGACGGCCCGATGTCCGGATCGAATTGAAAGCCCGCGTCAAAGACCCGTTTACGTACGGCCATATTGGGGCCCCAAATCCTCCCGGGGCGGATCTCGCCCTCGGGAAGATCCCAGTCCGCAATTACATAGGCCGAACGGGTAAAACCATCATCAAGATCAATACCCTCCTCCGGGGACAACCCCTCCGGAAACATCGGCAAAATCCGGCCGCCAAACAGGTCAAACTGAGGTAAACGTTGAGCGCCTTGCCAAAGGCCAATCAGCCAACCAGGATCAGCAACCACATCATCGTCCGTAAATATGACCAGATCTCCCTCTACTAACGGCATGGCTTTCAACAACGCGTTGTTTTTCCCTCCTTTTAACTCTTCAAGATAGCGGACAGGGAGAGATTGCGTAAAACCATCAACCAACCGGCGGGTTTCAGCGCGGCACGCATTGTCAACAACGAGACACTGCCACTGCAGTCCTTTAGTCTCCAATGCCTCAAAACTCGTTAACGTCTTAGCGAGGAGGTCATCCCTATTAAACGTTGCCAGCACGACCGAAATATCCATTTACCCTGCCTTGTTTTCCATCCTTGCTGGATTAGCTTGAACCGCAAAAGTCGAACGTTCTTCAACTTTGAGAGCTACGCCCCCGAACCATCAGCTGATAAAACCTTCTAGGCAATAAAGATTTGACAACGCCACGGAACGCTGCCGAACTGGGGCTGGATGTAAACGATCCCCAGAATGCAGTCAGGGCCTCTCGTGGCCGAGACTCGTTATGAAAGAGAATATAGCCAATCTTCAGTAAACTGCGTGCCCGCCATTGGCGAGCCAGGCTCCGGATTCTCGGCGCTTGAGAGCTGTGAAGGACCTTGTCAGCAACATACACGCGCTCCCGAAACTGCCGAAGTTCTCTCTGCTTCGACACACTTCCCGGCATATCCCGATAGAGATAAAATGGCTTGTCCCTATAAAGAATCGGCCCAATCTGAGCCAGCCGAATCCACATATCGCGATCGTCCAGATTTCGCAAGGATTCATCGAAGGGGCCGGCCTTCAGCAACGCCGATCGACGAGCAATGACGCTTGAAGTACCGACGAAATTGGTTTGAAGCAACGTCGCCACGGCATCTTCACTCGAAAGTTGCCAGGTGTTCTCGGCGACCTGGTTATCAAGCAGAACTTGAAGTAAATCATAGCGATCGATATTTCTTTCGATGCGAATGCGGAGATCCTGATCTGCCACGTGGAAGTTACTGCAAATCATTGTTGCTTCCGGATTGAGTTCAAGCGCGTGGAGTGCTGGAGCTATTTCCTCTGGAATAACAATGTCATCAGCATCGAGAAAGAGCACGAACTCCCCAGTCGACTCCCCCACCCCTTTATTCCGCGGCGAGGCAGGGCCTCCGGAATTCTCTTGTCGTACCAGCTTAATTGGATTGATTCGAAGAGATGTCTCAAGAACATCGGCCAAAGAATCTTCCGACCCATCATCGACTACGATTACCTCAAGCTCCTCGCACTTTGAATTCACGACCGAATCAAGCGTTGCACTAATTGAGCTTGCTGCGTTATAAGCCGGAATTACCACTGAAACCATAGCTATCAATTCCTTGACTTTCTGAGCTCAGATATGGATCCGTCATTTCATGCCTCCCATGTTTCACACCACATGGAAAACAACAATAAGGACCAGGTTCGCTCGTCGTCATAGTCCTTGAACTTGGAAACGCTTTTCATATCAAGATACTTAGAGATACGACGCTCCCCGGAAAAATAGTAATCCTTCGCCTCAACCATTTCAGGAAGGGCCAGCCATTTAGAAATTGGTGATCCAAACCCCTGTTTCGACCTATTTTTCACCGATACGGGAAGTTTATTGCCGAACGTTTCGCGTAAAAGAATCTTGTCGTTCCTAGCATCGACCTTCATCCGCCCTGGCAACGACATAACGTACTCTGCCAATTCCCAATCCAAAAATGGCGATCTCAACTCCAAACCGTTAGCCATAGACGCCCGGTCCGTTTTAACCAGGATATCTCCAGCCATGTAGTCGGACATATCCTCTTTAAGAACCTCATTAAAATCCGAAAACCTCGGCCCGCCGTGGACTTCAGGGATACGAAGTCCAAGGTCTGAAAGCTCGCCGTCGCTGAACATCACGTAAAGTTCATCCATGGACTGTCTTAATGATTTACCTGAAAATTCGTTCTTGTAGGCAACCGCACGGTGAGAAAATTGTTGACTATTGGGTAGCTTCGCGAGCAATTTGTTAACAAGAAATCCCGCAAGAAGTCTCAAAGGTTTGTCATCCTTAACACCAAGTTGAAAGTGAAATGGACGATATTTCCATGCATACCCACCAAAGAGTTCATCTGCGCCGTCTCCTGTGAGGACTACTTTGCAGTGCTTTCTGGCTTCCTTACAAATCAGGTAGGTAGGCACACTAGAGGAATCGGCAAACGGCTCATCATAGACCTCGGAAAGTAATAACAGTGTATCCCTCAGTGAGAAGTCACCCTCAAACATTTCGATGTGTTGAGTTCCGTATAAATCCGAAACTTCCTTCGCATAACTCCCCTCATCAAACTCTTTACGAAAGCGATAAGAAAGCGTCATAAGGTCGGGCTTTTGGTGAACCGCAGATGCCACAATCGAACTAGAGTCCAATCCGCCGCTTAGAAATGCTCCAACCGGTACATCTGCAACCAATTGATCTTTAATTGCACGACCTAGCTTACACTCCAACTCCTCAACAGCATTGTCGATCGAAACAACCCCATTGGTCTCTGGAAAGTCCCAATACAATCGTTCGACAATGCCGCTCTCGGTTACTTGAAGATAGCAACCTGGGTTAAGGGTGTGTATATTCTTATAAATTGTCCTACCGGGATTGACATATAGCTTTCGCAAAAAATGGGTGACACTGCCAGGATCTATTTCAGGTGTGACTAGGCCACTTGCGATTATCGCTTTGATTTCAGAAGCAAAAATGAATTCATTATTCTCGCCGAGCGCGTAGTAAAACGGCTTTTCTCCAAACCGATCTCTTGCGCAAAAGAGTGTTTTTTGATCAGAATCCCAAATAGCAAAGGCAAACATTCCGGGCAACGCTTCCACCATATTCGCTCCATATGCCTGGTAAAGCGCCAACAGAACCTCGGTATCCGAACTAGACTGGTAAGGGTAATTTACTCTTTTCTTAATCCTCTCATAACCATAAATTTCACCATTAAAGGTAACGCAGAACCGATTACCCACGGAGAGCATCGGCTGAGCCCCCCCGTCCAAATCAACAATACTCAAACGGGAATGTCCTAACTCCACACCTTCTGATGAGTAAAATCCCTGTCCATCCGGCCCCCTATGTCTTAGGCTTGAAACCATTGACTTCAACGGAGAGCCGAAATCCCTACCACTCCAATGCGCTATCCCTGCGATGCCACACATCTTAATTAACTTCCCAATTTAGAAAACAAACTGTCCGGTGCCCTACCTAATTCAATTACCTTTAAACCTAGACGAACGGAGAAATTTAACAAAGCCCGAACCCATAAAACTAAGGAAAAAGTATTTCAGAGAGGTAAAATCTTTACGATGGCAAAACGAGTCGAATGCAAGCTTCCTCGCCTCTTTCATCTCACCATTTATGATATATTCACGGGACAAGGCATTCTTATTCTTTGCGATCCAGTATTTAATGTCTCGCTCAAACTCCGCATCCAAAGGATCAGCCAATTGCCGTTCAAGGACTTTAATTCTTGCCGGTGCTAGCCTGCGTGCGCCAGCGGAGGATATACTGCGCTGACCAATTCGGTAATAATGAGAAACGCTGTCAATAAACCCTAATGGAAAATCCCTCGCGATTCGCATCCACATATCATAATCGTCTCCGTTTGCAAGAGATTCATCAAAAAAACCCACTGCATCAAACACAGCCCTCGGGATAACCACTCCCGACGTTCCGATGAAATTTGCTTTAGCTAATTGACGAAGAGCATTATGATCACTAATTTTAAAGAATTGGCCTTCAGACAAACTCTTAATAAACCTTATATAGTCATATTTATTCAAGAAATTACTTTCTAGAAAATTTCCAAATTCATCTATAGATCCAAAATCAGAGAATCCGAGACCCAGTTCCTGATGCTTTTCAAACAATTTAACCGCTTTGTCCAGCTTACCAGGTAACATAATGTCGTCCGAGTCGAACAAAGCGATAAAACGACCTTCAGAAACCTTGATCCCCTCATTTCTGGGGCGTGCAGGGCCGCCACTATTGGTTTCCAGACAAAAGTATCTAATTTTAGGGCAATTCAGCCCAGAAACCATAGCCCTGGTGTTATCTATGGACGCATCATCAATAACAATGATTTCGTCCTCGTCGCCGACTTCCGAAATAACGGACGATAACGTTTCTTGTATTCTATCGCCACAATTGAAGGCCGGAATGACTACGGATACTCTCTTCACAACCGATCTCTCTTTAAGCGCAAGGCATACGTCCTACGATGACATAAGGAACTTGTCCGCTGTAAATTTTCCTGTGAAAATCCCGGTTATTTAATCCGGTTAATACGCTGAGCAAGACTAAATCTACCAACCGATTCATGAACACTTAAATCTCTATGATCTGCAGATTGCGAATTGTAAATTCTGACCATCACCAAGTTCAGAATTACAACAGATAAACCACCAAATAGATACCATTCATAGCTTTTGAGCCCATAACTGGCCAAACTAAATAGAAGGTTCATGAGCAACCAAACTTGCATTGCTTGCACACATCGATATAGAAAATCACCGGAATCTAAATTCGCCTTAACCAGTTTTCCGGCTTTTAAAAAATTCGAAATCATTGATTTCAAGTATAAAATAAATATTATCAAGCCGATCAAACCAACCTCTTGCCATACCTCAGCCCACAGAATATGAGATATCTGGTCCTTTCCAGCAACATTCCAGTTTGCTTCTCTAGAGCTACCGAGTCCATGGCCAAAAATTGGCCGGTTCATGGCAACTCTGAAGTCGCTGAACCAACCTTCAATCCTCCCCTCCGCCGATGCCGACTGTTTTGCGTCGCTACTTACAATAGAAAGATAGCGATCTTTCTGAATATCGTTGAGGCTGAAAAAGGTAAGCACCAATCCCAAACTGCACAAGAAAATCACCAAAACCTTTCGCTTACTTTTGAGCCAGATCCCGAAAGCTATTATTGCAAGCGCTACCACCCCCGACCTTGACAGCGTAAGACTCATCGTATAGATAAGCATTGGAACCAGAATAAGATAAATCAGAAAGGTTTTCTTATTCGTAGGTGCATAAACATAATGCAGAAAAGGAAAAACGCTCGCGATAACGAATGCTAGGCCGTTCGGGTTGATAACATCAGACGGCGCACCCGACAAGCGACCAGCGAATTCACCGTACCC
Organism: Marinobacter sp.; assembly: GCA_014762755.1. GTDB lineage: Bacteria > Pseudomonadota > Gammaproteobacteria > Pseudomonadales > Oleiphilaceae > Marinobacter. The sequence continues at coordinate 23,950 of JABURI010000166.1, read as the reverse complement.
AAGATGGGTTCTCGAACCCAGGTAACCGGTCGTCAAATTAAGAACCAAAGGTTCAATAATTCTAATCAAGTTACATGCGACGAAAATAATCAAGAGAATCTTTAATCGATTCACGTCCTTCACTAAAAATACCGTGAAGAAATAGAAGATAATTCCTTTCACAAACGCCTCAAAACCGCCACCTATTACGGATCCGGGCCACTCAACTAAAGGCAAGGAAAAGACAGCGTACGCGATAAGCAATAATAAATATTTTGACGAAGTCGCCAACTCGGTGCGTCTTCCGACATTACTACTTAAAATAGACAATACTATTGACGCAACAAGAAGAAGATCAAACCTAATCAGCCCCAAAAACGGAATGCGTGCTGGTATATGAAGAAAAAAGCTAACCAGATAAACCAAATAGAGGGCAAAGCTAAACCGGGTATTAGGTTCGATCGAGGATTTCACGTTATCCCCCTTTCCTGCTCGAAGACAACATTCATAATACCGCTCGCTCATACATAGAACTGATCTTCATAGATGTGTGTTTTACGTCAAACCTTTCAGCAGCGACCTGAGCAAATTTCTCAAAAACAGATCGTTCGATCCGCGAGCACTCTTGGATTCCTTTAGCCAAACTCAATGGGTCACCTGTTCGAACAACAACTGCAGGTGTCTCCAGCAGCACTTCCCGCAGTCCAATGCAATCACTACCGACGAAAGGCACCCCGGACGCTAGCGCCTCCATTGCCACTAGTCCGCACGCCTCCCAGCGCGAGGGCATCACAATTAAATCACAACCTTTCATTGCTCCTGAAACATCCGAAACAAAGGGTATAAAGGTAAAGTAAGGATCTAAACCCTGTCGAACTATCTCTGCCTGTTCTTCCCTAATAAAAGCACCTGATCCAAAACATACGACCTGGAACCTATCGTCATTCAAATCATTACGAAGAATTTGAACGGCATCAATCAAGAAACGAAAACCCTTCTGCGCCATAAATCGACCAAAAAAACCAATTATGATTTTCTGTTCATCAAGAACAGACGAGGCCCTAATATCAACAGGTCTTGCTAACAAAAATTGTCGTGTATCAATTCCATTTTTTATAACCAGGCTTCGCGATTTCTCCGAAGGAAAAAAAGAAAGGAGATTTTCCTGTGCATCATCCGAAACTGACTGTATAACCTTGCACTTTTTTAACGCAAGCCCTAACAGCCTTTTTTTAATTAGTCCAGTAATACCATAAAACTGAGCGGCATTTAGAACATCGTGCGAAGTCAAGATCATGGGTTTCCGGGAGATTATTGAGGGTAGTACACACACAATTGCTGACGTAAACCCATGGGCATGGATCAAGTCAATGTTATTTGAGTTTAAATACTTAAAGACAGCATACATCAACGATCTATTGGAACCGGCGTCTTCTGGAACCATAACCCAGCTTTTAATAAGTGAACCAAGGTCATTCTGAAGCACACTCATACCTTGAGCACGTGTAGATACTATATGAAAATTACACTTGTTCTCAGGAAATGATCTAATAACGTATTTCAAAAAAGTCCGAATACCACCTACCGGCCATCGAACTACTAACAATACATCCAATATAGTTTTGCTTCTTTCCATACAAATGTCGCCTTAGTTCAACTCAAGTTAAACCATAGAGAAATATCGGCAATTTCATTATTTTAACTTAAATACCTATATGACCGACTAGACAAGAATATTTCAAGACAAAACAAAAGAATTACTCGTGGTGTGCATCAACGCGCCCGATAATGGATAACACCCACGAAGCTGTTCTTTTAACCCTTTTAAACTTTAAAAATCAACCATTCCCTAATCTGACTCAGTATTTCGGACTCATCTCTCGCCAGATCGTTTTACTTGATAGAGGATCAACTAGATCGATGCAAACATGTAACACTTAAAGGTAAGTTAATCACTCAACACCAAAATTACGTCCGGTTGACTAATTTTTGGTACGACTGTGGAAGCGGTTTTGCTCAGTCAAAAACCCGAACCGCTCGCTTGACATATCGGAGAGGCTAATCATTTAAGTTAGGAAGTACAAACACTCCTGATATTAAAACTCCAAAATATAACTATATTTTGCACGATGCGTGGATAAATCAACATTGAGTGACGGTTATGGCATGCAGTCCAATTCAAGCCATTGAACATGAGTGTCATGACCGCACACTTCTGACATAATAGCTAAAAGCGTTGACGGGCAGGATCGTCGTCCTTCTGGTGTTCAACCTCCTAAAAGCTATAACGCTCATCACGAAACTGGATCTGGAATTACTCGCGACGTTTAGCAAGTGAAAATTTTCGGAAAGATAACAAAACCTCTCGGATTTTCATTAGTTTGTTCATTGAAGATCAAACGATTTTGGAGGGTTCGGAGGAGACGGACAGTCAGTTTCACAAATTTCTACACCATAAGCATTTGCGTCCCCGTTACCGTCGACAACATATAGGTAAAGATTTGATGGTGAATACGAACCTGGATTAAATGTTACTGTAATGCTAGTATCATTCCATTCGGTTGGCACCTGTATAAGTCTAAATTTTGCGTCTGAATAAACAGGGGCATCTGAAACGTACACCCTATGGAATGAGTCATCTATATATATATTATCAAAGTAAATATACAGATACTTATCCGCAGGAGTTTGGTCTGTTATTTGATCAAAAACGAGTTGATCGTAGGGGTCTGGATAACTACTTGTCCGCATTCTAAATAGTTGATCATGAGCAGACGTTCCATTTCTAACAAGATCAAATCGTCCATTTTTAATCCCTAAATCACCAGTTTCGTAGATAATCTCTTCTTGTAGCCACTGATCGGCGACTTGAGGAAGTCTACTCCCTGTCCATACCGCGCCACCTTCGGCAGTGTATTCGGGATAGATTCTACCGGAACTACTACCCTCTTTTCCTTGATATCCAATGTATATATTATTTTTGGTATCTGCCCAAAGCCTATTAGTTTTTAAATTAAATCCATTCGTACCCCAGGTACTCGAATCTCCTATATCAAAATTATACCTGCGATGAAAGTACACATATAGCCGGTCAGAATTGAAATCAATTTCTGGAATTGGTAACGCTCTGTAATCTTGTTGAATCCTCCACCGCATCGATTTCCCTGATCCAGTTGGCGTTGTTTCCGACGTAAGTAATCCATTTGTTGTAACTGGTGTTGAAACGTATGAATACTTGGGATTCTGGGTTAACCTATCACCTTCGAAATCGAAAAAATAAAGAGGAAGAGAATGTTTTTTATCTGTAAATCCTGATCCTGAGATTAGAATTTGAGTTTCACCACTCTGGGCGTCACTAGATAACTTAGTCGCGCTAATGGTGGGCGCGGCTAGACAAACGCTTGAAAAAGTTCCAACGCAAAATGATAGAGCTGTGAGACTCAAGAAACCTTTCGTGACGATCCTCATAACGACCGTACCTCCTAAAACGTTTTGATGAAAAGGTTATTCGTCCGCTCCAAACACAGTACTATATTTTCCCATCCTGATGACCTGATAACAATAGATTCGATGCGCTGTTAAATACATTTTGGTCACATAAAATTAGTTTTTATACACAAAATGGTTGACTTCAGGCGGCGCCTTTCAGGATAGCTTACCAAAGACTTTTAACGTTTCCTGATATATAACCTTTATTTTATTGCTAAATATGGATGGTTTTCTCGAACTCTTTAATCCTTATTGAAATTTTTGAATCGTACTCTATTTTGAACTGTCGCATTTGCTCCTCAAGCACCGAAAGAGAATTTAGAGCATTTTTTACACTATTTGCGATTTCTTCTTCTGTATTCTTTGTGAACAAATACCCACCATTAAAGACGGATCTCGCCATAGTATCATCGGACAAAATACAGGGTTTACCAGCCGCTGCCGCCTCATATGCACCACAAACCAAGCAAGATTCTCTGGTCGTTAGATCAATTATCAATTTCGCGTTACAGACCAGAGACTCATATTTTTCCCGGCTGACGTAGCCTTCAAGAATGATATTTTCGGCCAACATTGCTTTTGATATTTCGACCGGAGGGCTACCGGTAATCCGCAACTCAAGGTCAGGATGATTCAGGCGCTCCATAGCTTTGATAACCTCACTATAAGGCTCGTCATCGGCCCAAGCACATACCAATAGAATATAGTCTTTTTGATAAGGCGCGCTATCTTTAGCCTCACTATCACAATGAATTTTTGGTATTGGATCCGTAATAATATATGGTACTCCGCCTAGGCTGGATACAACTTTTGCTAACTCCTCATTAGTCACAATGGTCAGATATACATTCCGGATAATCCATCGGGAAACAGTGATTAGAGATCTATAACGACCATCCAAAGGGAAAATCCCCGCATTGTGTGCGTCCATAATTAGTTTTTTCTTGTGGATAGACCTCGTCAACACTAGAATAAAAGCCAGAACTATAGATGGGTTCTGAAAAAAAATTATTTCCGGTTTTTTTTTGACAATCAATCTTAAGGTTTTAACTGTTGAAACAACATACCGGTAAAATCTGTTTCCGCTTATTACGATTTCGTAAATGGGTATTTTTAAAGTATTTGACAAGCTTTTACTTCGCGTATGCGTTTCCCAGCTAATCCATATGGCACTGCTATTCATTAGTTCCCCGCCGAGTTATTATCTGATCAGAAACTATTTGACATTTCATCGCGAGCATCGTTAATCCATATATACTTTTTTCGAAACTTTCGATGTCATTTTGTGCCGGGTACCTGTTGATGGCAAATCTATCGCCCATTGGATTAGGACCTGGGTATGCAGTTACAGCATATTCGTAGCCCGCAGCTTTAACCGCAAGCTTTACCCTTTCGTTGAAATCATCTGGCATACCATTCGGAAAACAAAACCCCTTTGGGTAAACCCCTGTGTTCTCAATAATGGATTGTCTTGAGCCTTGAAGTTCCCTTACAAGCTGGTTATTGCTTAACTTCGACAATATGGGATGAGTAACTGAGTGACTACCAACCTCTAATCCTTCAGAAATAAAATTATTAATCTGAGTCCAGTTAAGCGGCCGGTAGCTATCTGGAGTAGAATTTGGAAAATCGACGCCCAGATTTTTAAAAATTTTCCTTATAATTGATTTCTTTTCGTTTTCTGACGCTGTGAGACAGTAGTCAGATAAGATGTTCCATGCTTGTAATTCATTACCAGCAACCATTAGTTCCCCGCCTAACACTTCTAAACTTATGCTTTCGCGTGCGGCATTATCTATTGCATATTTTATTTGGTCAGGCCAAAGCCAGAGATCTCCATTAACAAATCCTGTTGTTATGAAAATCGTGGCGGGAATATTGTTGGCTTTTAACAATGGGAATGCGTATTCGGCAAAATCATAATAACCATCATCAAAAGTTATCGCTACTGAATTATTTTTAACACACGTTTTTGAGTTTTGAGATACTAGACTTGATAATGGGACAGGATTGAAATGTTTTTTTATGATATTTAAATGATGCTCAAATTGAGAGACTGTTATTCTACCGCAATCTTCTCTCTCACTTATTCGATGATACATAAGAATTTTTGGATGTTTCTTGGTAACAAATCGCGCTAGATGTAAACCACCCATAGGTCTTGACAGGCTGTAGATCTTCTGGTTTAACGTCATTTCTACTATACTCTTCGCAAAATAAGCTTTACGAGGGCCTTCCATCCTGGGATATAAAGTAGGTCTTTTCTTAAGCCAATCACTACATCATTTAATGGCTCAATAAAACTTTGTTCACTGCGAGCAACAGCCAATCCACGGCTTATATACATATCCGCCCAAGCTTTTGATTTAACCCTTTCCGGTAAGGCATGTGGATAGTTGTCTAAGAATTTTTTTAAAATATGAAACGCATTAATGTACCGGCCACGGTAGTCTTTGGACATTTGTCCGGGCCATATTCTGTATATATATGTAACTTCGGGCACGTGTTGAAATTTCCAGTCAATAGAATAACGTAACCACAGGTCCCAATCGATGCCCATGGGAAGTTGCTCATCAAAATATCCATTTTTTTCGATGCACTCTCGCCGGAATACAGCAGTACCGAAGGGAATGAAATTCTTAATAATTAGGTGATCGGTGATCTTGCCGCTATGTTGTTTGTATGGCTGACGCTTAGATAGGCTCTGGCCATTCTGTCCTACGTACGCAACGTCGCTGTATACAACGCCAACTTCGGGATCATCGAAGTATTTCATCTGAACATTGAGCTTTTGGGGCATCCAAAGATCATCCGCATCGCAGAAAGCAATAAACTTACCTTGGGCTTCCCTTAACCCTTTGTTCTTTGCAAAAGGTTGCCCCTGATTCGCCATTCGCAAATATCGAACTTTCGGAACATCCCTAAACCGCTCCATGCGCTGCACGGTATCGTCCGTCGATCCGTCGTCCACCACGACAATTTCTAAATTTTCCCAAGTCTGGTCAAGCACAGATGAGACCGCAGCTGGCAGGTATTCTCCCATGTTATAACTCGCGATAATGACACTTACCAATGGTTCCTGATTTTCACCTATATATTGCATATGGAGAACCGGTATTTTCCAGAGGCTTCTTGTGGAATTTTAGCCACGTCTTCAATAACGATCTCAACTTGACTATTAAAGGTTTCGCGCATTAATTCGATCAATTGGAAATCGGTACTGTTACTGTAGTCGTTCCCCTTCACTCGCTTTATCACGATCTTGTTTATCGATTCCTGTATTAACTGTAGTTGGGCCACCCCAGGAACTTTAGTCAGTGTTCGTTCAATCAACGATATACCCGCCACTTGCCCACCTTGAGGAAGGTGTAGAAAATCAGCTACCCTCCCCTCAAGCCGTTCGAGAATAGGCAACTCACGACCACAGCTGCATGGCCTCTCGCGGTATACCCCAACATCCTCCACTCGGTACCGAATCAGGGGCATCGCAAAGTTATTAAGATCCGTCACCACGATTTTCCCTGGCCCGCCCGGTTTGACGGGTTTGTTCTCTCCGTCCAAAAACTCCACGTACACATGAGGGACATTGAGGTGCATGCCTTCATGCCGCTCACACTCACACGCGATCAGCCCCACCTCTTCACAGCCATATCGATTGGTAACTGCGCAATCGAACACCTGTTCAATCACCTTGCGCTCATGGGCCAACAACATCATTGATGTGGCCACAATCCCCTTGGGGCGAAGGTCGGTTATGCCCTGATCGCGCAGGTAGCAGGCAAAGATAAAAATGGAATGGGCGTGTCCGAAGATTGCTCCTGGCTGTTCCGCACGCCACCGCTCAACGAAATCGCCCATGGAGGTTTCGTTCAGGTTCATGGTGTCCAGGTAGATAGTACGGTCCAGAAGATGATGGCGTAGTTTCTGTTTCATCGTTGACGGCACTGGAGGGTTACCCCAAATTGCGGCCTTTTTCATTCCCAGATCCCATCCGGACCAACGGTCTGCCATCAACTGGGCTGCGTTTCTTCGCTCCTGGCAGGCTTCATCGAAATAGAGCTGGAGCGAGAAACCTGTTGATCCTCCGGTTTTGGCGCTCACCAGTTCTTTGCGAGCAAACTCGTCACTTATGAAACGTTCCAGGTTGTTGCGAATGTCCGATTTGTTCGTTACCGGAATCCTGAGCAGGTCGTTTGCACTCTGAATACTGTCCGGCGATATTTCATGTTTGCTGAATACATCCCGGTAAAAAGGACTGTGTATGGCCGCGTGAGTCAGTAGCTTTTGTAATCGTTCCCATTGCAGAATTCGCAGTCGATCGATTGGCCACCATTGCTGCTCCTCAAGTGCCCGCCATTCTCTCAACCGTTGGCTTCGATCCTTGAGATCCCACAAGGGATAGAAAACATACCGTGAAAGTGAATCCATCATGCCTCAGCCATCCCTGGTTCAACCAGTTGGTACAAACGGATGTATTGGTTAAGCATACTTTCTAGTGAATAGCGCTTGGCCATTTGCTCTTTGTTTAATCGCCCCATGGCCAATCGCCTGTCCGGATTATCGATCAGGGCTTCGAGCCGCTCAGCCAATGAAGCTACATCACCGACTCCAACCAGATAGCCATTGACCCCATCATCAATGATTTCCGGGTTGCCGCCCGTATCGGTGCATACCACGGGCTTTCCGCAACGCATGTATTCGATGATGGAATTGGAGAAGCCTTCGGTTTCGGAGCATAAAACCGCGATATCAAAGTCCCGGATATGGCGCTCAGGATCAGGCTGACTACCAAGAAATTTGACTCGGCCAGCAATACCCAGCTTCTCGACGCTTTGACGATAGTCAGCTTGATCGCCGCCTCCGACGATGCGAAGCTCAACATTTCTACCGGAATGGTGAATTCGCGACACCGCTTCAATAAGGTCTTCAATCCGCTTGATCGGCCGCAGGTTGGCGACAATGCCTATCACGCACGGTTGCTCGGGTTCTGCAGCGCTGGCTAATTCATAACAGTTGTACGTATCGCCTTCTGTGTCGTCGGGATAACCGTTGTAGATGACGTAAAGCTTTGATTCAGGGATGCCTTCAATCCGTGCCGTGATTTCAGCCACCGCCTTGCTGTTGCATACCACTCCATGGACAAACCGGTCGGTCAGTCTCAGCACTCTCAGGTGAAGTCCCGAGTACCAGAACCCCATATCACGGCGGGATATCAGGGTTTTGACACCCGCGAGGCGCATCATGGGTGGACAGATCACAGAAGCGTCGTTAAAAAACACATGCACAACACGGCAACCATCATCTGCCAGACCGCGGGCATAGCGGTAGACTGCCCACCAGCTGCGAGGGTTGGAAATACTGCCAACACCCAAGTGATCTATTTCAACCGGAAAGGCATCGCTCCTGCTGTAATCGGTCTCCCGGAAGACCGCAAAGCGTATGTCCCACCCCTTTTCCTTTAGGCCTTCCAGCAGCTTGAGTACCTGGCTTTCGGTGCCAGCGTATGGATTATCGTAGCGGTCCATGACTATGGCGAGTTTCATGCCAAAACCTGCCGGTAGATCTGCAGGTATTTTTCGGCCATCACCTGACAGGAGAAATCCCGGGCAATGCGCTGCCTTGACCAACTCACCTGTTCACTCGCGTTGACGGTATCCGAAAGCACCGCTTGGAGCTCTTTAGTCAGCGATTGGGCGGCATCAATCCGTAACACTCTTCCTCCCAAGCCGTCACCCAGTACAGCTCTGATTTCGCCAACATCGGACGCAACAATTGGAAGTCCCACCGTCATTGCCTCCAACAAGGTTATCGGCAGCCCCTCGGTGAATGAAGGAATGCACAGAAGATCACAACGTTGCATAATGGCAGGAACATTCTCCAGGTAGCCGGGCAGCAACAGAGCTTCTCCCAGGCCCAGCTCCGCTATTCGGTTCTCGAGGGTTTCCCGCTGCTGGCCGTCACCAACAATCAAAAGACCGGATTCGGGGAATACCCCGCGAACCCCGGAAAAGGCATCCACCAAGCGATCAAATCCTTTTTCACGGGATAACCTGCCAACACCGAGAATTACGGGCCGATGACTTGCAAAGAATGGGCTCAGGATCTCCGGCAAAGGTTCTGCAGATCGGCGTCGAATGGATGCGGGATCCAGTCCGTTGGAAATAACACACGTACGAGGAGAGCTAGCGATCGCCGCTGGAACCTGTGTTTTCATTGCACCAGAAACCATTACCACCTTTCTCATTTGTCGAAGAACTAGCCGGTCTACTAACTCATAGAGCCATGCCTTCGTGAATCTGGGCGCCCGAACGTATCCATGAAGCGTCGTAACCAGCGGAATCTTGCGGATTGCTTCCGGCCAAAGTCCCATCAAAACGTTAAATTTGTAGCCATGCGAATGCATCAGTTGAAACCCTTCGGCCTGGGCCCATTGATAGATTTCCCTCGCCCCCATAAGGTTAAAGCCCGATTTCATGCGCCAGCTTACAATTGGAACACCTCGCTCCCGTGCTTCGCTTTCAAGTGGCTTTTCAGACTGTCCTTTCTCTCCAGCACTCAGGATCAGCGGGGACATACCACGGTTCAATTGTTCCTCGGCCAAGGCAAGTAACATCTTCTCTGCCCCATAAAGCCCGCCACTGTCGATAAGATGCAACACTTTGAGTTCCAACTTTTCGATCCTATAGAGGAAACAAGTCCAGCTTTTCACTGGGAACAAAAAACTTGTTGTGAGATCCCTCGATAAACCTGAGGCTGTAATTTTCAAGCGCACCCGCAAGCCCCCAGGCTTTCTCTTGTGACAGCTCGGCCATTACAAAGGGGCGATGGGAATTAATGACCCCAATCGAACTCTTGATAATCTCTTCATCACAACCTTCCGCATCAATCTTCAGAAAATCGAGGCTCCAGCTTTCAGGCAGGAAACTACTCAAGGGAAACGACATCACATGAATCTCACCTTCCGGAACCATATGAGATTGAAAGAGATTCTCTTCGGGTATTGTGAAGTCTACTTCCTGTGTATCGGTTGAAACGGCGCCGTTAACTAGCGTGACGTTTTGAGCTGCACTGGCTGTAACATTGTTCGATAGCAGGTCGAATGTTTCCGGGATTGGTTCAAACGCAATTACCCGCCCCTTTGAGCCCACTAAACCGGAAAAAAGGAGCGTGTAATAACCGACATTGGCGCCGATATCGACGACTTTAGCCCCTGGTCCGATAATGTTTTTCAGGACGTCGTACTCCTGCTCTTCCGAACGAAATTCCCCTCTTCGGATCTGTCTGCGGTAATAGTTAATCTTTAAAAGGCGCACGGCCCCCTTGGGCAAACGCTTTGCTTGTTCCCTGATCACTCCCATCGACTATCCCTTCCTCGGCTTCCAAACCACCCGCTTCTCCCCCCGCAAAAACGCCATCGCCGCCTTTAGCGATGCCACATTCAGCAGCAGGAAGTAGTAAGGCACAGAGTACAGTGGCCCATAATTACGGCCTTCGCTTTCATTCTTCCGGCCGATCCAGGCCAGCCCGTAAAGCGCCACCAGTCCCAGAAATGCCAGCGGGTAGATTCCACCCCTTGGCATCAGGAGCAGCGTTGCCAATGTAAAAACGGCAAGTGGCATGAAAGCCAGGTAACGCAGCAGCTTGTGGGAGATCAGCTGAATGGCGAAGAAGCCAAAACGCCGCGGGTTCATCAGAGCCGCCATGTCCTTCAACGCCCACAGTGCCCTCAGACTGACCCGCACCCGCATGCTGAATTCGCTGCCGCTGTCGTTGAGTACCGGCTCTTTCAACAATGCGCGGGGCTCGAACACCACGCGGTAGCCCTGTACCACCACTTTCAGTGGCTGTACGAAGTCTGGTAGCTGGTCGGGGCGCAGGGGTTGATAGAGCGCCTTGCGCATGGCGTCGATTCCGCCGTCCACGCCGACGATGGATCCGGCTCGGGTCTCCTGTTCCCGCAGCCAGTTCTCGTATTTCATGTAGGCACTGCAACCGTCACCCACCATGGATCCGTCGTCATTTACGTACACCATTTTGCCAGTGACGTAGCCGACATCGGGATCATGGAAGTTGCTGACGAGATGCCGAACGGCCCCCGGCTCCCATTGGGAGTTTGCGTCGGAGAACAGGAGGATTTCGCCGGTGGCGTGGGAGATGAGTGTATTGAGACCGGCGGTTTTGCCCTGGCGGGGAGTCTGGCGGAACAGGCAGACAGGCACTGTGGCTTCTGCGGCCACTCGGCGGACAATATCGTCGGTGCCGTCATCCGATTCGTCCGAGATAACCAGGATTTCCAGCCGGTCTGCGGGGTAATCGAGGGCAAGCTTGTTCTTCAGGGTCGTCTCGATATCCGTCGCTTCGTTGTAGGCGGCAATCAGTACAGACACCGCTGGCGTTTCGCTGTCGTCCTTGCGTACCGGGGCAGCGACATAGCTTGCCATCACCTTTGCCAGCAGCGGATACCCAATATAGATATATGCCAGTAGCAGCAGTGATAACCAGAACAGCACGTGAAGCATGGTTTATCTTCCCTGACGTCCTATAACGTCCTTACGAATTTCTGAGCGCTGGGAGCCTGTGCCTGGCTGTCAGCGTCTATTGGCATTGCGGTGTTCCGATTGGCTGGCTCAAGCACTCCTGCTTCCTGCAATACTTCGCCCATGGGCCCAAAATCGAACCGCTGCAGCAGCTTGTTCAGGCGTGCCTCGCACACATCGAGGTTGTTGTAGTGCCGGAACCTGGACAGCCATTTCACCTCGAGCCTTGGTTGCTCCGGATCCACCTCCCACGGGTGCAGGTAAAACACGAAAGGCCGCCCCTGGCGATTGATGGAGCCAAGCCCCCATTGGCTGAACCAGTAGGGAAACAACCGGAAATACCCTCCGCCGGCGATCGGCAGGGTATAACCGGGCAGCTTCAGGGTGCTCAGGGGGAATTCCGCCAGTTCATGACCGTTATCGGTCTTCAGGCGGTAAGGCCAACGGGGGGCGTCCGGCATACCATAGCGGTCATGGTGCACCGGAAAGATGGAGGAGTCCCAGGTAAAGCCCTCCTCTGCGAGGATGTCGAGGGCCCAGCGGGATTGGGCGGTGATGGAGTAGCTGGCGGCACGGTACCCGGTCACGGGTTCGCCAAGGATGTCTTCGAGAATGGCCTTGGACCGGCGGGTTTCTTCACGGAAGACATCCGGAGTCTGATTGTAAATCAACTGGTGGCTGTAACCGTGGCTTGCCACCTCGTGGCCGGCCGTGCGGATACGACGCACCAGTTCCGGGGAGCGCTCCGCTACCCAGCCGAGGGTAAAAAAGGTTGCCCTGGTATTGTATTGATCGAGCAGGCCCAGTAACCGGTCGGTATTGGCCTCTACCCGGTATTCCATGGAATCCCAGTCATCCCGGCGCACGGCTTCTGCCAACGCGGCCACCTGGAAGTAGTCTTCCACATCAATTGTCAGAGCATTGCGAATCCGTTTCATTGAGCCCTTCCCTGGCCCTGCTTATCAGTTGCCGGTCAACGGAACTGGTAACTCAGGCCGAGCAAAATCCAGTTTTCGTCGTATTCACGGGAGGCGGTCTCGCTCTCCCGGCGCTCGTGGCCGATACTGCCCTGGGCGGTCAGTTTTCGGCTGAGCTGGTAGTCCAGACCGACCCTAAGATCCAGCACATGGTCATTGGAGTCGACTTCCCCTCCGTAGTCATAGAAGTCGTAGCCAAGTCCCGCGCTGAAGCCCATGAACTCGCTCACCGGCCGGCGGTAGCGGGCATCGACGCCCGAACGATAGTCGGTCAAATCGCTCAGGAGATAATCCGTCTGGCTGCCATAGCCGGTCAGCCCCAGCGAACTGCCGTCACTGAAGGCTTTGTCCAGCGTCGCGCGAAAGGCCGTCACCTCGACGGGCTCGGTTTGTTCCAGGTTGAACACGAAGGAGCCGATACGGATATCAAGATCCGTGGTCTGGTCGGTCAGTTCACGGTTGGCCGCAATGGTCAGCAATGTCGTTGGGTTGATCTCACGCTCAAGCCTGAGATTACCGACAATCCCCTCGTTCTCGCTTTCACTGCTGGGCCTGCGGCTCTCCAGTTGGCTCACGCCCAGTGAACCACTCAATCTGGTGGCAACCCATTGTTTACTGAAGGTAGCCGACAGGGTGTCACGGTCGACGTCCTCACCCACCGTGTCGAGTTCCGCGCGGTCGGCCTCGGCAAACAAACCTGCCGTCAGAGTCGGACTGAATAGATGATTCCATGCGGCAGATGCGATGTATCGTTCGCTGTCCGGTTCAACGGGTTCGCTGTAGTCCGTCTGCTCATAGGAAGCCCGGAACACCAGTTCGTCCACCGAGGAGGGCCTGAAGCTCAGCACCGGGCCGGTGCGGAAGAGATTCTTTCGGGTACGGTTCTCAGGGGTATCTCCGGCGCGGGAATCCTGCGTGACGTCACGAAGGTAATCGGTCAACTCCCAGCTCAGATTGTCACTAATCTCGCAATCACCCAGAAAGGTCATGTTGCTGTAGACTTCCGGATCGTAGGTATCATCCATCCAGTAGCCGTAACCAAATCGCGAACTCAGATCGGCAATACAGCGGCCCGGATCAGTGCGGTATCCGATGCCGATGGTGGCCCGGGTTTCCAGATCGCTGGTTTCATCCGAGGCCGACAGTTCCACGTTGTCACTGAATCGTCCCTCCAGAGAGCCATCGATCCGCAAAGGTTCAGCTATGGCGGTCGATAACCCGGTGCTTGCGATTGCCAATACCGGGAGTGAACGACAAACCTTCCTGGTCACTGCCTTTTGATCAACCATTGATTACCGCCCCGACAAATTTCTGCGGATGGAACGCAAGCGCGGCCTGCTCGGCCGTTGCAGGACTCACCCGGCCGTGGGGAACCACCAGCATGGCATAGTCGCACAGCTCACCCAGGATACGGGCGTCCGGCGAATCGCTGATCGGCGCTGTGTCGAAAATGATGAACCTGTCCGGATAGCGCCGGCGAACCGCCTGCACAAACTGTTTCATCCGAAAGGAAGTGAAAAACTCCGCGGGCACTTCCCGCCGGCTACCCGCCGGAATAAGTCTCAGCCTGGGAATACCGGTGGGATACAAGATGCTGGCGACATCGAAATCCGGGTCATCAAGAAAATCGGTCAAACCGTATTCAGGTTTTACATCCACCAAAGAATGCAAACTGGGCTCACGAAGATTGCAATCAATCACCACTGCGGTCTTGGCGTGATCAAAGGCAAAGGCGGCCGCTAGATTGAAGGCCACAAACGAACTTCCTGCACTACTGCTGGCACCGCTGACCACCAGGGTGAAGTTATTACCGCCAGAGGCCTCGAGGAGTTTGGTGCGCAAATCCCGGAATCGGTTCACCAGTTGCCGGTTCGGAGATTCCGGGTAGATGATACGCCGCTCATCAAGATCGTCATGGCTGAGCCGGCGCGGCTCCTGCATTCGCACGATCTGTTTGCTGATGACATATCGGTCGACGGCGCCCGGTCCCAACTCCAGGGAGCTTGGCACCAGCATGCGGGAATCGTCCCACTCCGAATACGGGACGCCCTCTCCTTTGAGGGCTTTTTCGGCATCGCTCAGCTCCTTGTCCTGCTTATGGACTTCCCAGAAACGGCTATCACGATGTTGCGGGTCGGCATCCGGATTAACAGAGGGATCCTTGGCCTTGGCGTGTTTGCTTTGCTCAGTCATCCGATGACTCCCATCATTGACGCCGCCGCAATGGCAACGTAGGCCCCGCAAACCAGCAAGGCGCAGACCACAACCAGCGTTGTCAGGCGCCGCTCGCGGCGTTGCTCATAGGGTGTTTCTACCTGCGGCAACTCGGCCAGGACGGGTAGACCGATGGTTTCTTCGAGTTGCTTGCGGGCACGAACCCGCGGGTCGATTTGCAGCAATCCCGCGATCAAACCAAAAGGCGCGATGGCACCAAGGAACAATCCGGCGAACGCAAATGTTGAGAACTTCGGGCCTTTGACGCCCCTGGGATACTGAGCGTTCTCGCTGATCCGATAGTTAAGACCCTGGCCTTCAACGTCGAGGTGCATGGATACACGAGCCCTTTCACGACGCTTGAGCAGATCATCGTAAATCTGCTTGTTTACCTCCATGTCCCGGGTAAGCTCAGCGTACTCGGTTTTATTTTCCTGAATCCTTTCCATACGGAGCATCTGTTCGGAGAGCAAGGCGTTCAGCGCCCGAATTCGGGTGTCCTTGGTTCTGATATCGGCGCGGGTTTCCGCCAGGGCGCTTCTGACTTCCTGGAACACAGGATTTGTCTCCGCATCTCCCCTGGTCGTTGGAGCCGTACCTCCGGCGGCCAGGGCTTCAGCCCGACGCCGTTCCAGCTCTGCAATCTGTTCACGCAGAATGACAATATCCGGGTAGGTGTCGTGATAACGGAGCCTGAGGTTGTCGAGTTTTTCCTGCAGCCCGTTAATCCGTTGCTGATACTGGTCTACGGCCTGCTGCTGAATAACCGGCGCCAAACCGGTTAGCTCTCTTTCAAGAGAAGCTGCCCTGGATTCCAGCTCCTGGCGTTCCAGTTCGGCCCGTTCAATCTGACTACGCAGGTTGGCCATACGCTGGTTGGCTTCACCCTCGGTACCATCCACATTCTCTGACAGGAACTGTTTCAGCCGCTCTTCAACCTGGGCAAGCTGTTGCTCGTAACTCTTGACCTGTTTATCGATGAATTCGTAGGCATTGCGGCTTTCACTGCGCTTTCGGGCATTGTTTTCAGCAATGAACAGCTGGCCGAGCCGCTGCGCCACCTGGAAGGCCTGGATCGGTGATTCGGATGAGTATCCAATGCTGAAATAACTGTCGCCCCTGGGACGCACGAAAAGGTTAGCTCGGATAGCGGCAATTCGGTTCTCCAGTGCTTCGGGGGACATTCCGGATACGTCTTCCCCGAATATTTCCGGGTCCGTGGCTACTGGCTCTACAATATTCCGGCTCCAGAGCAGCTCCCTGGCCGCGGACGTCCGGTCACTGACCCGTGTCGTCACCGCACTCCCCTCCATGAGCGGGCGGATGATATTCCGGTCATCCACGAAGATAACGACCTGGGATTCGTATTTGTATGGCCACAGGAAACCGGCGATCAGCACCGCAAAACTGACAGCAGCAAAGACCATCAAAGCCAGCCACTTGTGGGCCTTGATCTCCCGAACCATTTCGGCCGGCAACTGCGAGAAAGGGAGGGTCATGACATCGTTCCTTCCCGGTTCAAACCGGGATCTGCTACCTTGAAAATCCTTTTATTCAGAAGACCCGTTCAGGAACACTGAGGATATCGCCCGGACGTAACGGATAGTTTGTCTTCACATCACCCCGGGTGAGGATATCGTCGAGCCTGACCGGGATGGCTACCACATCGTTACCTACTTTCCGGTAGAGCATGGCGTTGTTCTCGGCGGCAAACTGATTGGCGCCTCCGGCCTGGAGTACGATATCCAGCACCGTCATGCCTGCACGGTGGGGCATTGAGAGCGGCTGTTGGACGGCTCCGGTAACTCGAACCCTGTCAATAAACTCGTGACTGCCCATGCTGGTGACGACAACGCTGACCTGGGGTTGGCGAATATAGGCAGACAGCTGCAGTTCGATGTCACTGGCCAGACCTTCCGGCGTTTTTCCGCTTGCCTGGACGTCGCCGACCAGGGGAACAGAGACCTTTCCATCGGGGCGGACCGGGACCGTGATACTGAGGTCTTCGTTTCGCCATACCGAGACTCTAACGGTATCGGTCGGCCCGAGAATGTATTCATCAACGCTTGTGGTGGTATCGACTGTCAGCGCCCTTTTGATCGCTTCGGGGGAAGAAGCCGTGGGTGCCGCACATCCTGTAGACAACGCTACCGCCACCAGGGTCGCGATTACGCCCCAAAACCTGAACATCCGTGACATTGTTATTCCTCTCTAAAATCCCTGTTTGAGTTCGGCTTCGAAGACTGCACCCCTTCCGAAGCTACCTTGAACCTTTCCTGAACAAGATCACTTCTACCGTCTGCATGATGATCAGAAGATCCAGCAAAAGACTCTGGTTCTTGATGTAGTAAAGGTCATACCTGAGCTTTTCGCGACTGTCCTCTTCGTTATCTGCGTATGCGAAGCACAGTTGCGCCCAGCCTGTAATTCCGGGCTTTACGCGATGTCGCTCGTTGTAAAACGGGATCGTCGCTGCCAGTTTCTCAACAAATACCGGGCGTTCCGGACGGGGCCCGACAAACGCCATGGTGCCATTCAGAACATTGAAGATTTGTGGCAGCTCATCGATGCGTAACTTCCGGATAAATTCGCCAACCCGGGTCACCCTGGAATCGCTCTTGCTGGCCCAGACGGCGCCGTTCTTCTCTGCATCGGTCACCATCGAGCGGAACTTGTGTACCCGGAACACCTTGCCGTTCAGTCCTACCCGCTCCTGGCTATAGATAACCGGGGCACGAAGGCCGTCTTCCAGCTTGATCGCAAGCATCGTCAATAACATCAGCGGGAGGGTAGCCAGAAGCAGCGTGATGGATGAAGCCAGGTCCAACGTTCTTTTCCAGAAGCCTGCGACCGAGGCAACGTTATAGCCGTCAGAAAACACCAGCCACCCCTGGGTAATCATTTCCAGAGCCACCTTGCGGGATTCCCGTTCGTAGAAGGTGGCACCGTCAACAACCTTTACGCCCTGCATCTTGCACTCCAGCAGATCCTCCATGGGCAGTCCCTTGCGGCGGTCGTCAACCGCTACAACGATTTCATGGACTCGATGGGAAAGGACATATCTGTGCAGGGCAACGGCCGGAGAAACCAACAAGGCCGCATTCACCACCACCGATTCCTCCGGCATCGGAACAAATCCAGCCAGTGTGAATCCTTTGCGGTTGAAAGGTGTCTTGAGGTCCTCGAGCAGCTGGCTCGCCCGCGTTCCGGCCCCGAGAACGAGAACACGCCGTTTGAATGCATCCTTGCCCACCAGAGCGAAAAAGACAGTTCTCACCAGACCCAATATAAAAAGCCCGAAAACCGCAGCAGTCGTGAGGACACTGGTATGACCGAGATACCACATCCAGTCACCACCAATCAGGTAAGCCAGGCCGCAGAGCGGGAGGCTGATGATCAAGGCCAGGAGGGTTCGCAGCATCATGCCTGACATGCCCTCTTCAAGGCGGGCCTGGTGAACCGCAATGGCCACCATCACAAACAGATTCAGCAGCGCGAAAACGACCGCGGAGGGAACAACGAACCAGAGATGACTCAGGAAGAGCGAGGCGTCACCGAAAAACGCAAAGAAAACCGACAGGCAAAACGCCAGAATCAGGACGAGAAGATCGATCAGTCCCAGAATCAGAAAGGGTAAATGGACGTAATGCCGAAAAAACCTGACGTGAGCCACATAAACTCCTTGTGTTCTTCACGTAACAACAACTTTGCCTCACCGGAATTCAGGGCTTTTAACTCTTTCCTGAGCACCTGGTCCGGCCTCAACCGGGCAACAGTTTATTTACAAAGTGTAACCTGTTTTTACATTCCGTCAACACATATGCTGGCGGGAAATCCGCGAGAAGGCCGGCAAAAATGCTCCCCGACTTCCTCGCGGAGTCTTCGTTTCTGGACTGGTCTGTTAAGGAAAATTAACTGGAAATGTCAGATGACTTACGGCGCTTCATGACACCCATCCCTACAAGTCCAAGACCCAGCAGAGCCAGGGTTCCGGGCTCGGGAACGGTACCAACAGTCACGTTGTCAATGCCGAAGCCATCGTTTTCATCGTTGGTGTAGAAGGTCAGCGAGCTGATTGCCACATCGCTCATGATGCCGACATAGAAGGCAGAACCACTGGCAAGGCTGGGATCGAATACCGCGCCGAGATCAAGCGTGCCTTCCGTCTGATCTGCGAACAGGATATTCATGATACCGCCCACGTCATTGGGATCCGTCAGATAGAAGCCCACAGCGGTGTACATGCCCGCGAGCGAAAACTGCATCTGCTGGGAATCCATGCTGTCGAGCCAGTTCTGATTCTCCGGATCATCCGGCATGGGGTAACGCCCATTGAACGGACTGGTGTCCGAGTTCAGTATGGCCAACCCACCAGAGCAGCTGAAGCCACCATCGTTACAGGCCTCGGCCGGATAATCTCCGCCTGGCTGTAACTGGGTGAAGTCGCCGACACTGGTATTGATAGTGGTAGTCTGGTCTGCCGAGCCGGTGGCTGCGGTAAACCCTTCGAAGGTTTCAGTTGTCGTGTCCTTGAGGAACGACAGAAATTCTGTCTCTGCAGCCTCAGCCTCCGCGACTCCCGGACCGCTGACGGTCACATCGATCATGGCGGCATTCGCTACTGAGACGGAAAATGCAGATGCAAGCGCAATTCCCGTGAGTTGCTTTGCTATAGCCAATTTCATGTCTCACTCCTTTGACAATGGTTGTGGGTATTTCCACCCTCTCACCCAAAGCAAACGAGGAGCCAACTTTCATTTTGTTTTTTATTTCATCAACTTAAAATATGCATTTAAAAGCAGTGTAAAAAATACTGACGCTTTTCCCTATCAAATCACAAAAAAGTTTACAAAGTCTGGAACCGACACTTCTTCAAGCCGCCGCTGATCCTTACACAAGCTGAAAATCCGCTCACACTGCTGCCCGGGAAACCGCGTCGCCAGATTGGCCCGGAACTTCTCCTCCAGCAAGGGAATGCCCTCCCCGCGCCGCCGCCGGTGACCAATCGGGTACTCCACAGCGACCTTGTCGGTGCTTGAACCATCCTTGAAGAACACCTGTACCGCATTGGCAATGGAGCGCTTCTCGGGTTCCAGGTATTCGCGGGTATATCGTGGGTCTTCCACCACTTCCATCTTGTCCCGCAATTCGTCGATGATCGGGTGGGCATCGTGGAAGCTGTCTTCGTAGTGTTCTGTCGTCAAGCTACCGAAAATCAGCGGTACCGCGGTCATGTACTGCAGGCAATGGTCCCGATCTGCTGGGTTCGCCAGCTTGCCAACCTTGGAAATGATTCGGATGGCAGACTCGTGGGTGGTGATCACAATCTTGTCGATCTCATCCAGGCGCTCCTTCACTTCCGGGTGCAGGGTGACCGCCGCCTCCGCCGCTGTCTGGGCATGAAACTCGGCCGGGAAGGATATCTTGAACAGGATGTTCTCCATCACGTAGGAGCCGAACTCCTGTGGCAGGGAAAACTGGCGCTCTCCCTCGGGTTTGAGCTTCTGGTCCTTGTTCGTCTTGCTGAACAGGACGTCATAGAAGCCCCATTGGGGAGCGGTCAGCACGCCCGGAATCCCCATTTCGCCACGCATGGCGATATCGGCAAGGCGAACCGCCCGGGAACTGGCATCCCCAGCCGCCCAGGACTTACGGGAGCCGGCGTTGGGTGCGTGGCGATAGGTCCTGAGTGCCTGACCGTCCACCCAGGCATGGGACAGAGCCGACAGCAGCTGTTCCCGGTTGGCGCCCATCAGTTTGGCGGCGACAGCCGTTGAGGCCACTTTTACCAGTACCACATGATCCAGCCCCACCCGGTTGAACGAGTTCTCCAGGGCCAGCACGCCCTGGATTTCGTGGGCCATGATCATGGCTTCGAGCACGTCCTTCATCACGAACGGCGCTTTGCCTTCGGCCAGCCGTTTCTGGGACAGGTAATCCGCGACTGCCAGGATCGCACCCACGTTGTCGGAAGGATGGCCCCATTCGGCGGCGAGCCAGGTGTCGTTATAGTCCAGCCAACGGACGATGCAGCCGATGTCCCAGGCAGCTTTCACCGGGTCCAGCCGGAACTGAGTGCCTGGCACCCGGGCGCCATGGGGTACAACGGTCCCTTCGACGATGGGACCAAGGTGTTTGGTGCATTCGGGAAAGCGCAGAGCAAGAAGGCCGCAGCCCAGCGTGTCGATCAGGCAGTTGCGGGCGGTATCCCAGGCCTCGTTGCTGTCGACTTCGTAGTTCAGGACATAATCCGCGATTTTCTGGAGTACCTCGTCATAATCCGGGCGGACATTGACGTCGAATGTTGCAGACATGCCGTTGCCTCCTTTTATGGTTGCTTTCTCCGGCCCAATAAAAAATGCCCCCGGCCGTTCACCCTCTACCTGAAAGATAGACGGTATACAGCCCGGGGGCATTCTCGATGAGAGGGCTCAGCCCGGGAATGAGTCCCCCGGCACCCTCACCCAACCTTCCATCAGGATCCGCGCACTGCGGCTCATGATGGCCTTGGTGGCGGTCCACTGGCCATTCACTTCCTTGGCCTCTGCGCCAACGCGCAGGGTTCCGGACGGGTGGCCGAAAATAACATGGGTACGGTCCCCGCCGCCGGCGGCCAGGTTGACCAGCGTGCCCGGCACTGCGGATGCGGTCGCGATCGCAACGGCGGCCGTACCCATCATGGCGTGATGGAGCTTGCCCATGGACAGAGCGCGCACCAGTACGTCGATGTCACTGGCAGTGATCTGCTTGCCACTGGATGCGACGTAATCCACGGGCTTCGCCACAAAAGCCACCTTGGGCGTGTGCTGGCGATTGGCCGCCTCGCTCACGTCCTGGATCAGGCCCATCTTCACGGCGCCGTGGGCGCGGATGGTTTCGAACATCTCCAGTGCCTTGGGATCGCTGTTAATGTCGTCCTGCAGCTCGGTGCCCTTGTAATCAATATCTTCGGCGCTGATGAAGATCGTCGGGATGCCGGCGTTGATCATGGTGGCTTTCAGGGTGCCCACTCCCGGTACTTCCAGATCGTCGACCACATTGCCGGTCGGGAACATGGCACCGTCGCCATCCGCCGGGTCCATGAACTCGATCTGGACTTCGGCTGCCGGGAAGGTGACGCCGTCCAGCTCGAAATCGCCGGTTTCCTGGACTTCACCGTTGGTGATGGGGATGTGGGCAACGATGGTTTTCCTGATATTGGCCTGCCAGATTCGGACGGTGCAGATGCCGTTCTCGGGAATCCGCTCCTTCGCCACAAAGCCGCCGTTGATGGCGAAGGCGCCCACGGCTGCCGTCAGGTTGCCGCAGTTGCCGCTCCAGTCCACGAAGGGTTTGTCGATGGAGACCTGACCGAAGAGGTAGTCGACGTCGTGGTCCGGCTGGGTGGGAGCAGCCAGGATAACGGTCTTGCTGGTGCTGGACGTGGCGCCGCCCATGCCGTCGGTTTGTTTCTGGTAGGGATCGGGGCTGCCGATTACCCGAAGCAGGAGCTTGTCCCGGGCTTCACCGGGAACCTGGGCCGCTTCGGGCAGGTCCTGCAGGCGGAAGAACACGCCTTTGCTCGTGCCGCCACGCATGTAGGTGGCGGGGACTTTGATTTGGGGAGCATGGGTCATGGTTTTGCTCTCTGTATCTGTGAAGATGGGGCTGGTCGTGAACATGGGGTCAGATGAAGGCTTTCATCTGACCCCTTTCTTCGGCGCTGAATTCGGAGTCAGGAACTGACCCCCGGGGTCTGATGAAAGCCTTCATCTGACCCCAGCTTTGGCGCTCACGCCGCCCCTTCAGACTCCAGGAAGTCCTGGGCAAACCGCTGCAGCACACCACCCGCCTTGTAGATGGACACCTCTTCCGCGGTATCCAGTCGGCAGATCACGGGCACGTGTTCGGTGCTGCCGTTCTTGCGGTGGATGACCAGGGTCAGCTCGGCGCGCGGTGCCGGGGTGCCTTCCACGTCGTAGGTCTCGGTGCCATCGAGGGCCAGGGTCTTGCGGGTGGTGCCTTCCTCGAACTGCAGGGGCATGACACCCATGCCCACCAGGTTGGTCCGGTGAATCCGCTCGAAACCTTCAGCCACGATCGCTTCCACACCGGCCAGGGCAACGCCCTTGGCAGCCCAGTCACGGGAGGAACCCTGCCCGTAGTCGGCGCCGGCGACGATGATCAGCGGCTGCTTGCGCTCCATGTAGGTCTCGATGGCTTCCCACATGCGGGTTACCTTGCCTTCCGGCTCGATGCGGGCCAGGGAGCCCTGCTTCACATTGCCGTTCTCGTCCAGGACCATCTCGTTGAACAGCTTCGGGTTCGCGAAGGTGGCGCGCTGGGCGGTCAGGTGGTCGCCCCGGTGGGTTGCGTAGGAGTTGAAGTCCTCCTCCGGCAGGCCCATTTTCGCCAGGTACTCACCGGCGGCACTGCTGGCCAGGATCGCGTTGGACGGCGACAGGTGATCGGTGGTGATGTTGTCCGGCAGGATCGCCAGCGGGCGCATGCCCTTCAGGGACTTCTCACCGGCGAGCGCGCCTTCCCAATACGGCGGGCGACGGATATACGTGCTCTGCGGGCGCCACTGGTACAGCGGGTCACTTGCTGCCTGAGCTTCCTTGGTCACGTCGAACATCGGAATATAGGTCTGACGGAACTGCTCCGGCTTGACCGATTGCTTCACGATGGCGTCGATTTCCTCATCGCTCGGCCAGATATCCTTCAGGGTGATGGGGTTGCCATCCTTATCGTAACCCAGGGCATCCTTCTCGA
>JABURI010000134.1 GCA_014762755.1 Marinobacter sp. | reverse complement strand
TACCCTCATCGTCGAATTCAAGCTGGCCCTGGAGGCTGCCGTCTTCCTGGGATACAGCATGAAGGTAACCCTCATAGTCGCCCACCACCAGGTAATCTCCCGATACCATCGGCTGGGTCAGCTGGCGCCAGGACAGGCGGTCCTGCACCCAGAGCTCCTTGCGATCGGAGCCACGCAGGGCAACGATGTCCCCGTTGGCCGAAGCCAGGTAAATGGAGCCATTGCCAATCATGGGTGAGTAAAGGCTGGATGCTTTCTTGCTCCAGATCTCCTGACCGGTCCGGATATCCAGGAGCGCGAGCTTACCCTGGTACCCCACCACCATCAGGGCGGAATCAAGAACGAGGGGCTGGCCGCCAATATCGACCAGACGCTCCAGTTCAGTACGGCCCTGGGGCTGTCCAACCTCGTACTGCCAGAGCGGTCGCCCGGCATCACCGGACAGCGCAATCAACTTGCCATTGGCAAAGGAGGCAATGACGATATCGCCGCCCACCAGGGGCGCCGCCGCGGCCCGCATCGAAAGCACGGGTACCTGGCCTTCATACTGCCAGAGCCGGGTGCCATCAGCAGCGTCAAACGCCAGTACACGGCCGTCGGTGGTCTGGATGACCACCATGGACCCGTTCGACTGGGGCGCCGCCAGCACTTCCGTTGGCAATGGTGCACGCCATTGTTCTTCGCCACCGTCACGGGAGAGCGCAAGCAGGTCGGCCTCCCGGGTCACCAGGTACAACTGGCCGGCATCGCCACCAATGCCCGCGAAGATACGGTCCTCAAGCTCCCGTTCCCAGAACACCTCGCCGTTTTCCGGGGCCACCGCCACCAGCTCGCCGTCCGCGGATGCGGCGTAAATGGTGTCGCCTGTGTTAAGCGGAGCCAGGTAAAGGAAGTCGCCATCGTGGCCATCGCCAACGGACATGCTCCAGATCTGTTTGAACTCCACGGTCGGGTCAATCTCGGGGACGGGTGCAGGCTGCTCAAAGGTATCGGTCGTGCTGCATCCGCCAAGTCCCGCCAGGACTAGCAGTCCTGCCAAAAGAAACCGTTTCGGGCTGCTCAGACGAAGGCCCGGCATCAGGCGTCCTCCCTGACACCCAGGTCAGACAGCTTCAGTTCAAGAATTCCACTACGGCCCTGGGAGCTCTGCTCACGGGCGGCCAGATAGGCTTCTTTGGCTGCTTCCCGGTCACCCTGGGCCAGCAGGATATCGCCCTTGAGCTCTGACAGAATCGGAGCAAACGTTCCGGGATTGCTGACACTGTCAATCGTCGCCAGGGCCTCGTCATGCAGACCGGCAGCAAACTGGGCACGGGCCAGACGGTTCTGCACCACCAGCGTCAGGGCGGCGTGATCCTGGGCCTTGTCCAGCGCCCACTTGAGCGATTCGACTGCCCCTTCGGCATCGCCCTGCTCCAGCAGCTGCTGCCGGGCAAGGATCAGGTTGCCGTATACCGCGTAGGCGCTGTCTGTGTACTCGTCCCGGAGCTTTTCAGCAACGAAAGCCACCGTCTCGCCGGATGTCTCATCGGCCTGATTGCTGAATGCGTTCAGCAGATTGGCAAACTGGTTCGCCGCTTCCGTCCGCTGCTGTGCCTGATGGTTCTGCCAGGCTTGCCAACCAAACACGATGGCAAGTGCAGCACCGATACCAATCAGCAGGGAGCTGCCGTTTCTCTTCCACCAATCCTTGATCGCCTGGACCTGTTCTTCTTCGGTGCGCAGTTCAGCCATGATGACTCCTGTTGGAAATTATTGCTTTTATAACGTTGGATTCAGTTTGAAAGTACGTCCGCCAGTACTTGAGCCAGCTCCGCCTGGGGGACCTCTCGCTGCGACTCGTCAGAGCGCAGCGGTTTCAGTCCGGCAGTGCCACCGGCCACCTCGTTCTCACCCAGAATCACGGCATAACGGGCCCCGCTCTTGTCCGCTTTCTTCATCTGGCTCTTGAAACTGCCACCGCCACAGTGCGTAACGACCACACAGTCAGGAAGCTCGTTGCGAAGCTGCTCCGCCAGCGCCAGGGCCGGGGCCACGGAAGCCTCTCCCATCGCGGTCACGTAGACATCCGCGTTACTGTTCACATGATCCGGAATCAGCTCCAGGGTCTCCAGCAACAGGATCAGGCGTTCGATACCCATGGCGAAACCGACCGCAAAGGTGGGCTTGCCACCCAGCTGTTCCACCAGTCCGTCATAGCGACCACCGGCACAGACGGTTCCCTGGGCACCAAGGCTGTCGGTGATCCACTCAAAAACGGTCTTGCCGTAATAGTCCAGGCCTCTTACCAGGGCGGGGTTAACGGTATATTCAATGCCGGCAGCATCCAGCAATTCGCGCAGATGCTCGAAATGGCCCCGGGATTCCTCGTCCAGGTAATCGTCCAGGCGCGGCGCATTCTCGAGAATCTTCCGGGTACCGGCATCCTTGCTGTCGAGGATCCGCAGCGGGTTGGTCTCCAGCCTGCGCTGGCTGTCTGCATCCAGATCCGACTTGTACTGGCTCAGGTAATCCACCAGCGCGGAGCGGTAGATCTTCCGGGATTCGGAGGTGCCGATGGAGTTGATCTCCAGCCTGGTGTGGCCGGACAGCCCCAGCGCCTGCCACAGGCGGGCGGTAAGGATCAGCAGTTCGGCATCGATGTCCGGGCCGCTCATGCCGAAGCACTCTACCCCGATCTGATGGAACTGGCGGTAGCGACCTTTCTGGGGCCGCTCGTGCCGGAACATCGGGCCCGTGTACCACAGGCGACGGGTCTGGTTGAACAACAGGCCGTGTTCCTCAGCGGCACGGACACAGCCGGCAGTACCCTCCGGACGCAGGGTCAGGCTGTCGCCGTTCCGGTCCTCGAAGGTATACATCTCTTTCTCGACAATGTCGGTGACTTCACCGATGGAGCGTTTGAACAGGTCCGTCTGCTCGACAATGGGCATCCGGATTTCCTGATAACCATACTGTCGAAGCACTTTCCGCACCGTTGCTTCAACAAACTGCCATACCGGCGTCTGTTCCGGCAGGATATCGTTCATCCCGCGAATTGCCTGAATCTTAGCCAAGTGAAACCCTTAACTGTTTCTGATGGTTAACTGGTGAACGTGAGACTGCTCAGTCTTCCGACCGGGCGATGATGGCCTCTTCCTGCTCTTTCCTGCGTGCCACTTCTTCCCGGATCAGGCGTTCCAGATCATCGGTCAGGGTAGCGTTGTCCAGCTTCTGGTTCGGCTTGCCGCCCATGTAGAACAGGTTCCTGGGGCTGCCTCCGGTCAGGCCGATGTCGGCTTCCTTGGCTTCTCCCGGACCGTTGACAATGCAACCGATGATGGCGACATCCAGGGAGGTATTAACGTCCTCCAGCCGGGCCTCCAGATCATTCATGGTCTGGATCACGTCGAAGTTCTGACGGGAACAGCTGGGGCAGGCAATGAAGTTGATGCCGCGGCTGCGCAGACGCAGGCTCTTGAGAATGTCGAAACCAACCTTGATCTCCTGCACCGGATCCGCGGCCAGGGACACCCGGATAGTGTCACCGATCCCGTCCATCAACAGCATGCCCAGGCCGATGGACGACTTCACGGTACCGGAACGGAAACCACCCGCTTCGGTAATACCGAGATGCAACGGCTGCTCGATCTGGCTGGCGATCTTCCGGTAGGCATCAACGGTCATGAATACTTCGGAGGCCTTGAGACTGACCTTGAAATCCTGGAAATCATGGCGATCCAGGATATCGATGTGGCGCATCGCCGACTCAACCAGCGCGTCGGCAGTGGGCTCGCCATACTTGCGCTGAAGGCTCTTTTCCAGCGAACCGGCGTTTACACCGATCCGGATCGGAATGTTCCGGTCCCTGGCCGCGCTGATCACTGCGTTCACCCGATCCTCCCGACCGATGTTACCGGGATTGATGCGCAGACAGTCCACCCCCAGCTCGGCAACACGGAGGGCGATCTTGTAGTCGAAGTGAATGTCCGAGACCAGGGGAACCGACACCTGCTCGCGGATCTTGCCGAAAGCGTCGGCCGCCTCCATGGACGGCACCGAAACCCGGACGATGTCCGCACCCGCCTCTTCCAGAGCGCGGATCTGGGCAACGGTAGCCTCCACATCGCAGGTGTTGGTGTTGGTCATGCTCTGTACCGCGATCGGCGCATCACCACCTACCGGTACATTGCCAACCATGATCTGGCGGGATTTACGTCTCTTGATCGGGGATTCGTGCTTCATGTCTGACTGACCAATAAAATATCGACTGTACCTGTCAGAGGGACAGTGTGAATTCGGTTCGATTGTTGGTAACCCGGAAGTCGCCAAGGTCGACCGGCTCCCCCTGGAAACGGACGGAACCTACCGCGTCCACGGCACCGATGACAACCCGGAGAGGCGCGTCCCCTGACACATCCAATCTGTCACCCTGGCGTTGCAGGGATGCCACCAGGCGATTACCGTCCGCATCACTCACCTGCACCCAGCAATCTGCGGTGAAGGTCATCTGGAGCCGGGCTGTATCGGCAACCACGACCGGCTCTTCAGGATTCTCTACCAGCGGTTCCGGTTCCTCAATAACAGTCACCGGCTGTTCGACAGCCGGTTCCGGGGCCGGTTCCTCAACCGGAGCGTCCACGGCTACAGCGCCGGAAGACTCTGTCCCGGTGGGCTCCCAGGTTCCGGTTTGCGTCACAGTAGCCGGAACTTCCTCGACACCTGTCTCCGGCTCGACAGCGCTCTCTGTTTCCGGAACTTCCGGCGCGGAGGGGGAATCAGTCTCAGCCAGATCCGATTCGGGCTGAACCTCCGAGGCCTGTTCCGGAGCCTCAGCGGTAGTCGGCGGAGTCTCGTTCTCCAGGATGAAGCGGTAGGCCAGGAAGCCCGCCAGGGCAATAGCGGCGACCAGTACCAACATCTTGGCAATGCGGCGCTTCTGGCGCCGACGCCGCTCCATATCCACCAGAGGGTTGGCTTCCTGCTGCTGTTCCCGCTCGATACGAAGCGGTTCCAGCTCGCGATCCAGATCGCCAATCAGGCTGTCCGGATCAAGCCCGACCTGGCTTGCGTAGGCCCGAACGTAGCCTTTGAGGAACAGTTCGCTGTCGATTCGCGTATGTTCACTGTTCTCGATGGCCTGAATAATCGCCGGCCTCAGATGTTGTGCGCGGGCTATGTCATCGACACCAAGCCCAAGTTTTTCGCGGGCGCGCTTTAGCTGCTGCCCTACCGGATCACCTACCACTGGTTGGGGGGTTTCATCACTGGCCATTAGAAATCAGTACCTTATATTGTTGGTATTCCACTGACTCCGGGTATTCATTCTTCAGCAACATCGCCAGGCTCGCCTCCTGGTCCCTGTCATTGAAATAGCGGGCAATGCGAATGCCCGTGTACAGGCTTTCCGCGGAATGCGTCATGCGCGGGTTCCGGGCGATGGCAGTGGAAAGTCGACTGTAATACCGTGACGCCGCCTCATATTCGCCCTGCTCCACCAGCACCCGGGACAAGGCGAGCAGCGGCCGGGCGTCTCCCCGGGACAACTCGATGGCCCGCCGGTAGGAGGTAATTGCATTACCCGGCTCGTCCAGCCGTTCCTGGGCCATGCCAAGATTGAAGAACACAGAGCCACGATCGGGATATTCGGTATCACGCGAGGCGGCACGGAACTGATCACGGGAATCGGCGAAACGGCCCTGACTATAAAGGAAGGCACCATAATACACCCTGGCTCGAGTGTATCCCTCATCGGCTCTGATCGCTTTCCGGAAACTGGATTCGGCAAGCTCGGGCTCGCCCTCCGAGTTGTAGACCAGACCCATCGCAGCCAGCGCCGACGGAGCATTGGAATCGAGCTCCAGGGCCCGATCCAGATGGTGCCTGGCACGATCAAGGTTGCCCTGGCCGATATAGGCGGTAGCCAGAGTCACATAGTTTTCGAGCGCTTCCTGTCGATCGGCTTCCCGGGAGAACCGGCTATCAGTTGTGGTAACACATCCGGCGAGCGCTGTGGTCAGTGACATCAGCGCTACCAGGAAAAAACGTCGGATCACCGGATTAGTCACCACTGTTCTGAAATCCTCGCATCTGGTTTCTGTATCAGGGGTTCACCTGCTGTACCGCAATGTACCGCTGGCTCCGGCGGGTTCGGTCCTCGACCCGACCTACCAGCTGCCCGCAAGCGGCATCAATATCATCACCCCGGGTGGTCCGGATGGTGGCAATATAGCCGGCCTCGTTCAGGACGTTCTGGAACCGGCGGGTCGCGTTCATGCTGGGGCGACGGAAATCGCTTTCCGGGAACGGATTGAAAGGAATCAGATTGATCTTGCAGGGCAACCCTTTCAACAGGGCGGCCAATTGCCGGGCGTGCTCCGGCTGGTCATTCATCCCCTCGATAACCGTATACTCAATGGTTGCCTTGCGCTTGTCCGGCAGCCGTCCGAGATACCGCCGCGTTGCCGCGAGCAATTCCGCTATCGGGTACTTTTTATTCAACGGTACCAACTGGTTACGCAGCTCATCATTAGGGGCATGGAGCGAAATGGCCAGTGAAACATCGGTAACCTCGCCGAGACGGTCCAGTGCCGGCACCACACCGGAGGTGCTCAGGGTAACCCGGCGCTTGGAGATGCCGTAAGCCAGGTCCTCCATCATCAGGTTCATGGCATCGACGACATTGTCGAAGTTGAGCAGCGGCTCACCCATGCCCATCATCACCACGTTGGTGATCGGCCGATCCGGGCCCGGCTCGAATGGCATGAAGGCTTTCCGCGCAACCCATACCTGCCCGATGATTTCTGCCGCAGTCAGGTTGCGATTGAAGCCACGTTTGCCGGTGGAACAGAAGGTACAGTCCAGGCTGCAACCGATCTGCGAAGACACACAAAGTGTGCCTCGTTCGCCATCGGGAATCAGCACGGTCTCGACACTGTTCCCGTTGTCCATGCGCATAACCCACTTACGGGTGCCATCTTTGGAGGTTTCATCATAGACCACCTCCGGCCCACGGATCTCAGACACCTGCTTGAGCTTTTCCCGGAGCGCCTTGCTCATATTGGTCATTTGGTCGAAGTCATCC
>JABURI010000093.1 GCA_014762755.1 Marinobacter sp. | reverse complement strand
TCTGCGGCATTGGCGAGCGCATGCGCGAGGCCGAGGACATGTACAGCTCCATGAAGGAATCCGGCGTGCTGGAGAAAGCCGTGCTGGTATATGGCCAGATGAACGAGCCGCCGGGCGCAAGGTTCCGGGTGGGCCATGCTGCGCTGACCGTGGCGGAGCACTTCCGCGATGTGCAGAAGCGGGATGTGCTGCTGTTGATCGACAACGTGTTCCGCTTCGTCCAGTCCGGTACCGAGGTTTCCGGCCTGATGGGCCGGATTCCCTCCCGCGTAGGCTACCAGCCGACCCTGGCGACCGAACTGGCAACCCTGGAAGAACGGATCTGCAGCTCGCGCAACGGCAGTATCACCTCGGTACAGGCCGTTTACGTACCCGCGGACGATCTCACGGATCCTTCCGCCACCCATATTTTCTCGCACCTGACCGCGTCCATCGTGCTGTCACGGAAGCGGGCCAGCCAGGGCCTCTACCCCGCCGTGGACCCGCTGCGAACCGACTCGAAAATGCTCACACCGACCATTGTCGGCCACCGCCATTACCGGGTAGCCCAGGCCGTGCGCAGCACCCTGTCCGAGTATGAGGATCTGAAGGACATCATCTCCATGCTGGGCATGGAAGAACTCTCCCGCGAGGATCGGGCCACGGTAAGCAAGGCCCGCAGGCTGGAACGTTTCCTGACCCAGCCGTTCTTCACCACCGGGCAGTTCACCGGCAAGGGCGGGCGCCTGGTTCCTCTGGAAAAAACCATCGCCGGCTGTGAGCGCATACTGGCGGGTGAGTTCGAGCAGGTCAGCGAAAAGGCCCTTTACATGATTGGTGACATCGACGAAGTGGACATTCCGGAGGCCAGCCATGAGTCCTGAACAGCCGTCCGACGATGCCCTGATGAATCTGCGGCTGCTACTGCCGACGGAAGTGCTTATGGAGCAACCCGTTTCGAAAATCATTGCCGAGGCGGAAAACGGCGAGTTCTGCCTGTTGCCCAGACACATTGATTTCGTGGCGGCGCTGGTACCCGGCGTTCTTTCCTTCTATACCGAGGAGGGGGAGGAACATTTTGCCGCCGTGGACAGGGGCATCCTGGTGAAATGCGGGCGGGATGTCCTGATCTCCACGCCCCAGGGCGTCATCGGCACGGATATCTCGGAGCTGCAGGAACTGATCGAGGAGCGCTTCCTTGAGCTGGACGAGCATGAACGCAAGGCTCGCGGTGCCCTCGCCCGGCTGGAAGCCGGCGCCCTGCGGCGCTTCCTCGATTTGAAGGAAGAGTTCCATGGCTGACGATTCCAACACACCAGGGACTGACAACGACCCCGGGGACCTGGGCCGGAAAGTCGGCCGCAGGGCCGAGCGTAAACAGCGAGCCCGGGCTCAGGGCCATCGCACCGCCTGGTTCGGACTGGGTATGTTCGGGTTGGTGGGATGGTCGGTGGCGGTGCCCACTCTCATCGGCATTGCCATCGGTGTATGGGCCGACCGGCGCTGGCCGGGCGAGGTTTCCTGGACATTGACCCTGCTGATTATTGGCGTGGCACTGGGGTGCCTGAACGCCTGGTACTGGATTAAACAGGAGAGTGAGGATGACTGAGGGAGAACCCCTGACCGGGCTTTTGCTGGGGTACGGCGGCAGTTTTGCAGTCGGTTGCCTGCTCGGCATTGTCTTTCTCTGGGGGCTCTGGCTGACCGTCCGCCGGTTACCGACGGCGGACCATCCGGCTTTGCTGATGTTCGCCAGCCTCATACTCCGGTTCGGTGTCACACTGGCAGGGTTTCTTTTGATTATCCGCATGGGGAGCTGGGAGCACCTCCTCGTGGCGGCCATCGGCTTTACCCTGCCCCGCTTGTTGATCCGGCACCGGTTTCAGGCACCCGCGGCCAGGGAGGAGCCAGGGGCATGACCATAACACCTGACAGCATTATTTACTGGCAATGGGGCGGCTTTGCCCTGAATGCCACGATCGTGTTTACCTGGCTCGTGATGGCCCTGCTCACGCTTGGCTCCTGGCTGATTACCCGGCGGCTCTCGGAGGGACCTGAGCTGTCGCGCTGGCAGAACCTGCTGGAAGTGCTGGTGGTTGGCATCCGGGATCAGATTGCCCAGGTCAGCCATCAGCAACCCGGGCCCTACCTGCCCTTTGTAGGCACCCTGTTCCTGTTTATCGCTGTTGCCAACCTGCTGAACGTGATTCCGGGTTACATGGCACCTACCGGCTCCCTGTCCACCACCACCGCCCTGGCCATTTGCGTGTTTGTGGCGGTGCCGGTGTTCGGAATTGCCAGCAAGGGCCCCGGTGCCTATCTGCAACATTACATCAAACCCACTCCCCTGATGTTGCCGTTCAATGTGATCGGCGAGGTTTCCCGCACCATCGCCCTGGCCGTTCGCCTGTATGGCAACATCATGAGCGGCACGGTTATCGTTGCCATTCTGCTGAGCCTGACGCCCTACTTCTTCCCGGTGGTCATGCAGCTCCTGGGGCTGCTCACCGGCATGATCCAGGCTTACATCTTCGCCATTCTCGCCATGGTTTACATCGCCTCAGCCACGTCAGTTCATGAGCATGGCGAGCCAGATGAACCCGAACACAAAACACCCTCGGACCAGTAAAGGAGCTGCCTATGGAAAGCATTTCTCTGATCGGCATGGTGTCCGTCATCACGGCGGGCCTCACCATTGCCATTGGCTCAATCGGGCCCGCGTTCGGGGAAGCCCGGGCGGTCGCCCAGGCTCTAAGCGCCATCGCCCAGCAGCCGGATGAATCCGCCACCATCACCCGCACCCTGTTCGTCGGCCTGGCCATGATCGAATCAACCGCGATTTACTGCTTCGTGGTGGCCATGATCCTGATCTTCGCCAATCCGTTCTGGGATCATGTAACGGCCGCTGCCGGGGGCTGATCCATGGAGATCAACTGGGTCACCGTCTCGGCGCAGGTCGTCAATTTCCTGATACTGGTCTGGCTGCTGCGGCATTTCCTCTACCAGCCAGTCATCCGGGCCATGGACCGGCGAGAACAGAAAATCCGCAACCGTATGGACGAGGCGGACAGCCGGGAACAGGAGGCGATCAACGAGAAACACAGCTACCAGGAGAAGCTGGACCGTTTCGAGAAGGAACGGGAAGACCTGCTGGAGGAAACCCGTCAGGAGGCGCGGCAGACCCGTAGCCAGATGCTGGATCAGGCCCGGGAGGAAACCGCCCTGGTTCGCAGTCACTGGATGCGTGAGGTAAGCGAGGAAAAAACCGCTTTTATTGACGGGTTGCGGCAGCAATCACTGGATGTGGTCGAAACGATCGCCCGCAAGGCGCTACTGGACCTTGCCGACGAACGTCTGGAAGAGCGGATAGTCCATACCTTCATCCGGCAACTGCACTCGCTCGATCAGGCAACCCGGAAAGCTCTGGGGCATTCCTCGGAGCCCGCCATCATTGCCAGCGCCTTCGAGCTTGAGCCAAGCCTGCGTGGCACCCTCACCCGCGCCCTCCATGAACTGACCGGCGCCGAACTGACCGTGAACTACACCACGGCACCTGAACTGATCTGCGGTATCGAACTGACCTGCGAGGGCCAGCGGATCAGCTGGAATCTGTCGGATTACCTCGAAGAGCTGACCGCCAGCATCGAGAAGGCATTTGAGCCCCTGGAGACCGGCAAGGCAGGAGCCTGATGACATGCTGAAACAGATGCTCGATGACACCATGGAAACAATCCGGACCGTCGCCGGGGAAAACCGGTTCAATCTGCACAGCCAGGAGACCGGCACCGTGCTGCAGGTCGGTGGCGGCATCGCCCGGGTGCAGGGTCTGGCCAGCGTTTCCTCGGAGGAGCTGGTGCAGTTTCCCGATGGCGTTCTCGGGGTGGCAATCAACCTTGAACCGGATGAAGTCGGCATCATGCTGCTGGGCGACAGCGACAAGCTCAGCGCCGGCATACGGGTAACGGCAACCAGCCGGGAAACGGACACCCCCGTGGGTGACGGTCTGCTCGGCCGCGTGATTGATGCCACCGGCAGGGTGCTCGATGGCGGCAAGCCGCTCGAGTTCCATGAACGCCGCCCCATTGAACGGGTGGCACCGGAAATCATCGAGCGGGCTCCGGTGACCACCCCCCTGGAGACCGGCATCAAATCCATCGACGCCCTGATCCCCATTGGCCGGGGGCAGCGGGAGCTGATTCTCGGTGACCGGCAGACCGGCAAGACATCCATCGCCGTCGACACCATTATCAATCAGCGTGACAAGGGGGTGATCTGTATCTACTGTGCCGTGGGCCAGCGCGCCACGTCTGTGGCCAAGGTTGTGGGAACCCTGCGCCAGAACGATGCCCTGGAACATACCATCGTGGTGGTCGCCTCGGACGACGATCCCCCCGGCCTGCGTTACATCACACCCTATGCTGCCACGACCATGGCCGAATACTTCATGGAACAGGGCCGGGATGCACTGATCGTCTACGATGATCTGACCCGCCATGCCAGGGCTTACCGAGAGTTGTCGCTGCTGTTGCGGAGGCCGCCGGGCCGTGAAGCCTATCCCGGCGATATTTTCTACATCCATTCACGGCTGCTGGAGCGCAGCACCCATCTGCGCAGCGAGTTTGGCGGTGGGTCCCTGACCGCTCTGCCCGTGATCGAGACCCAGGCCCAGGACATTTCAGCCTACATTCCCACCAACCTGATTTCCATTACCGATGGCCAGATCTACCTGTCTCCAACCCTGTTCCAGAAAGGCCTGTTGCCCGCCATCCACGTCGGCAAATCGGTGTCACGGGTGGGCGGGAAGACTCAGCACCCTTCCCTGCGAAGCGTCGCCAGCGATCTGCGCCTCGCCTACTCGCAATTCGAGGAACTGGAGACGTTTGCGCGTTTCTCGACGCGCCTGGACAAAGACACCCGAGCCACCATCGAGCGAGGCCGGCGCGTTCGTGAAGTGCTCAAACAGCATGAACACCGGCCCCTGAGAGCCTCGGAGCAGGCTGTTATTCTCTTCGCCGTGAACGCCGGACTGCTGGATGAGCTGCCTCTAGCGAGGGTGTCGGAAGCGGAACGGCAGATTCAGAAACACTTGCTGGCGACCCTGCCGGAAATCTGCGCCGCAATGGATGCAGGCAAAAAGCTGGATGACGAGCAATGGCAGCGGACGACCGAGGCCATCGGGGAGGCCTTGGCAGAGTTCACACCTTCAGAAACGGACCAGAGCTGACATGGAATCGCTGGAACAACTGCAAAAACAGCTGGATAGCCTTGAGGACCTGAGTGGTATCGTCAAGACCATGAAGGCGCTTTCGGCCGCCAATATCCATCAGTATGAGCAGGCGGTGCGTGCACTCTCGGGCTACTACCGAACCGTCGAGATGGGCCTCCATGTGGTTCTGAAGAACTATGATCCGGCCAGTTTCGAGGCCGTTTCAGCCTCTGGCGACCATCGCCTGGGCGCTGTCGTTTTTGGCTCCGACCATGGGCTGTGCGGCCGTTTCAACGAGGAAATCGTTGAATACGCGCTCGAACGCATGGAAAGCATTCCGGCGGACAAGGGCAATCGGAGAATCCTGGCTGTTGGAACACGGGCAGCAGCCAGCCTGGAACATGCGGGGCTGGGGATTGAGGAGGAGTTCCCCGTACCGGGGTCGGCAAGCCAGATCACGAAGACAGTCAGCCAGATTCTTCTGAAGATCGATGAATGGCGCGAACAGGGAGGCGTGCATTATGTTTACCTGTTCTATAACCGCCACTCCAGGATGCAGGGCTACCACCCGACCGGCGTTGAGCTGTTACCGGTAAATCTGCGGCGTTTTCACCGGCTGGAAGAGGAACCCTGGTCCTCCCGGAGCCTGCCCACTTACACCATGGACCGTCAGGCATTGTTCCGGCGCCTGCTGGATCAGTACCTGTTTGTGCTGTTGTTCCGGGCCTGCGCCGAATCCCAGGCCAGCGAACATGGAGGACGCCTGGCCGCCATGCAAGCGGCGGAGCGAAACCTCGAAGAAAGACTCGGTGATGTGACGATGGACTACCGACGCGCCAGGCAAACGGTCATCACCTCGGAACTCCTGGACCTGGTCTCCGGGTTCGAGGCTATTGAATCCGATGCCGGGCAGCGACGCTAGTGTTTACTTTTCCCGGTTCCAATAGACCCGGACCAGATTGGATTCCTTGGTGTACTGGATGTCCAGCTCGCCATCGTATGCCCGCTCGATGGCTTCTCCAGTGCCCCTGGGTAAATGGAGGTCGGTGAACTTCACCACCGTCTCTCCGTCCGGGCTATCCTCAACGCCCATCAACCGCTTCATGGGGTGTTCGGCTTTTTCTTCCTCGACCTTGTTATGAATGAGCTTGAGGATTTCATCCCGGTGTTTCCCCAGAAAAGCACCGGATAATGTGAGAATGCCACCGGGCATATCGTCCCGAATGCGCTCGCAGGCCGGACACATCATCTCGTGGACATCTCCGGCCGGCCGTGCCGTCCACTGCCAGCGCCCCTTATGAAACACCGCATGGCATTCCGGGCACACGGTCGGCTCTTTGGGCTTGCTCCGGGCCATATAGGGGTCGTGAATCTCCTCCTTGATGAGCCTGTCTCCACGCCCCCGTTCGGCTACGTCACCATCTTTGCCGCTCATATATTTGGCTCCTTTCCCTGTTCGTGCGGAATGTTCCGGTGGTCAGTGCAGTCTGTGCCGCTCAAAGATTTCCCGAACCTCTCGCTCGGTTTCCGCCGGCACAATCACCTTGACCTGCTTGTTGTCCTCGTCGATGTAGATGTTGTCTCGGGGAATGCCGGTAGCGATCAGGTCATCCCAGGTGTTCTTGGCCTGGTCGTGATCGTCGTAGGAGCCGTTTATGGTTTTATTCATGGTGGACCTCCTTGCCAAATGATTTGCTTGCATCTTGAAGAATAGGCAAGAGGTTGAGAGTTGTGCAAATAGTGATCGATCAGAAATTGACGGAGGGCAAAACAGAAGTGCAGGATCTGAAAATAAAAAACCCCGCTCGAAGCGGGGTTCTTTATTTGATATGGCGCGGCTGGGAGGATTCGAACCTCCGACCGCCTGGTTCGTAGCCAGGTACT
>JABURI010000256.1 GCA_014762755.1 Marinobacter sp. | reverse complement strand
AGAAAATGGTGATTAAAGTAGGCATCGTTGGTGGCACCGGCTATACCGGTGTGGAACTGCTGAGAATCCTGGCAGTTCATCCGGAAGTAACCGTCAGCTGCATAACTTCCCGCTCCGAGGCCGGAATGCCGGTCGCGGATATGTATCCCAATCTGCGCGGGCACTTCGATCTCGAGTTTTCCGAGCCCGATGCCGATGTGCTCAAGGCTTGTGACCTGGTGTTCTTCGCCACGCCGCACGGCGTTGCTATGCGTATGGTGCCAGAACTGATGGCGGCGGGCGTGCGTGTCGTTGATCTGTCTGCGGATTTCCGGCTCAAGGATCTGGATGTCTGGGCCCAGTGGTACGGTATGCCCCATGAAACCCCGGAATGGGCTGAAAAGGCGGTTTACGGCCTTCCGGAAGTGGTCCGTGGCGAGATCCGCAATGCCCAGCTGGTTGCCAACCCCGGCTGTTACCCGACGGCAGTGCAGCTGGGCTTCCTGCCGTTGCTGGAGCAGGGGCTGGTTGATCCGACGCGTCTGATTGCCGATGCCAAGTCCGGCGCCAGCGGCGCAGGACGCCAGGGCAAAATCGGTATGCTGCATGGCGAGATCGGCGAGAGCTTCAAGGCTTACGGCGCCTCGGGCCACCGGCACCTCCCGGAAATCCGCCAGGGCCTCACCGGCGCCGCCGGTAGTCAGGTTGGTGTGACCTTTGTGCCGCACCTGATTCCGATGATTCGCGGTATCGAGGCCACCCTTTATGCCGAGCTGAAAGATCCTTCCGGCTTCGACCGTCTTCAGACTCTGTATGAGGAACGTTACCGGGACGAACCGTTTGTTGATGTGATGCCCTTTGGCAGTCACCCGGAAACCCGGAGTGTCCGGGGAGCGAACCAGTGCCGGATGGCGTTGCATCGCCAGGAGAACAGCAATATCGTGATTGTCTCCTCGGTGATCGATAACCTGGTCAAGGGGGCGGCCGGTCAGGCCGTCCAGAACATGAACATCATGTTTGGCTTCCGCGAAACCATGGGGCTCGAAGCTCCGGCTTTGTTGCCTTAAGGACGACCAGTGAGCGAGTCACGCAAACCGGCGGAAGAATATGTTGTCATCCGCCATCGTCCCGGGTATCGGGTCCGCCGTACCGCCATCCTGTTGACGTTCACCGTGGTCGCTGCGCTTGCCGGCTATGCCGCCGGGCTGGCCCAGGGTGGTTTCCGGTTCTCGGATGTCTCAGCTTCCAACGAAGTACTGGAGGAGGAGCTGGATAGTCTCCGAAGCAACTATAAGGAGGCGCGTCAGCAACTGGTCAATCTGGAGAGGGGCAAGGCGATCGATGCCCAGGCACTCAGGCAGGCACGTACGACCATTGTCGAGCTGGAAACCCGCATCGCATCACTGAAGTCCGATCTGACTTTCTATAAAAATATCATGGCACCGTCTGAGACCAGCAAGGGGCTCCAGGTCGACAGTCTGAGCCTGGCCCGGGATTACCAGCCCGGTGCCTGGGATTTCAAGCTGGTCCTGACCCAGGTTGGTAATAACAAGAATTACATTTCCGGCGTGGTGGCAGTTAATGTCATCGGCATGCGCGACGAAGAGAAAGAAGTCATTGCCCTGCGTGATCTGTCTCAGGATATTGAGGATCTTGGCGTAAAGTTCCGTTTCCGCTTCTTCCAGAACGTGGAGGGAACACTGGTGCTCCCGGAGAATTTCGAGCCGGTCGAGATTCAGGTGGTGGCCCAGGCCGAGGGCCAGAAATCCTCGCAGGCAGAACGAACCTTTGACTGGGATGATTTAACGGAGAACTGAAATGCTCGGTAAGAAAAAGCAGCAAAAGCCACGTCGGCCGGCAGGCCACTTTGACACCCTGGTTTCCTCACGGACCACCGTCGAGGGGGATGTAAAATTCTCCGGTGGATTACACGTGGATGGCCGGATCAAGGGCAAGGTCGTGGCCGAAGAGGGCAGTGATGCTGTACTGCGTATATCGGAAGTTGGCGAGGTCACCGGAGACATCGTCGCTCCGCACGTCATCATCAATGGTACGGTCAACGGTGATGTCTATGCTTCTGACCACCTTGAGCTGGCGGAAAAGGCAGCCATTAACGGCAACGTCTATTACAACCTGATCGAGATGGCCATGGGCGCTACGGTCAATGGCAATCTGGTTCACCAGCGTGAGCCGGTGGGCCTGTTGACCAGGGATCGTTCTGAGCACTCTGCCGCTGCGGTTCGGTCCGATGATGCGGTTGAAGAAGCCCTGGAGGATGGTGGAAAGTCCGAATAGTTGATTGTTTTAGTCAGGAATACCATAATCGTTACTTTGTAAGCGATGTTTCCGGAGGCGAGCTTGAGTGTAGTTCAGCAGCAGGTGGTCACCCCACTGTTTTTCAGTGACAGCGCCGTTGCCAAGGTACGAGAGTTGATTGAGGAAGAGGGCAACCCCGACCTCAAGCTACGCGTCTTTGTCACCGGGGGTGGCTGTTCCGGATTCCAGTACGGTTTTTCTTTCGATGAGAATCAGGAGGAGGATGACACCGTCATTGAGCGGGACGGCGTTGTTTTGCTGGTGGATTCAATGAGCTACCAGTACCTGATTGGCGCTACGATCGAATATCAGGAGGGGCTGCAAGGCTCCCAGTTTGTGGTGCAAAACCCCAACGCCACCTCCACCTGCGGATGCGGTAGCTCCTTTTCGATCTGATTCAGGCCGGGTAAATGGCTCCCAGAATCCGGGGGCCATTTGCGCCGGTTACCTCCGGAAGGTTCCCCGGTTTTCCCTCCACAGCCTGCTTTGCCAGCCAGGCGAATGCCACTGGCTCCACCCACTGAGGGTCCAGTCCCAATTCTGACGTTACTGCCAAACGCGCCGGGGCCAAAGCCGCGCTGAGGGCGCGCATCAGTTCCGGATTGCGAGTGCCGCCGCCGCAGGCATAGACCGTATCGACGCCGGTTTCCGGCATCTGGTCAGCGATGGTCAATGCGGTGAGTTCAAGGAGCGTCTTCTGGATATCCTCCGGTTTCAGATCCGGATGGCGGGCAATCATGGTTTTTACCCAGCCAAGGTTGAACTTTTCCTTGCCGGTGCTCTTCGGCGGGGGACGCTTGAAATAGGCATCGGATAGCATGTCATCGAGAAGCGAACGGTCTACGTTTCCTTCCACGGCCCAGTGTCCGTCGGCATCGTAGGGCCGACCGGTTTGGTCCTGACACCAGGCATCCATCAGGGCGTTGGCAGGGCCCGTGTCGAAGCCGCTAATGGCCCCGTTACCCCGGCCCGGTAGCCAGGTAATATTGGCAATTCCTCCAAGATTGAGAATGCACCGGTTCTCTGAGTCCGATCCGAAGAAGGCCTTGTGGAATGCTGGAACCAACGGTGCACCCTGGCCCCTGGCCGCCATGTCCCGACTGCGGAAATCGCCAACCGTGGTGATTCCGGTTGCTTCGGCAATGATGGCCGGGTTTCCGATCTGGAAGGAAAAGGGGGCCGAACCGGAGGGTTGATGACGGATGGTCTGGCCGTGACTGCCAATGGCCTGAATGCGGCTCGGGTCTATGCCTGAGTCTGAAATCGCTTTACAGGCAGCCTGGCCGAACAGCTGACCGGTCAGGGTATTGAGCTCCCCGATTTCATCGGGGCTGGCAAGGTTCTGGCTGGCGTGGGTGAGTCGCTGGCGGAGTTCGTCCGGATAACTGAGGCAGTGAGTTGCGTGAATCTGGACAGTGCGGTCCCGAAAGGACACCAGCACGGCATCAATGCCATCCATGCTGGTGCCGGACATCAGCCCGAGCCAGGCCTCCATGGGATCAGTCTTCCCGAGCCAGGGCCAGCTGTTGATAGTTTTCGCGGAAAACGTCGAACTGGGCTACCCGCTGTTCAGTCACCTGCTTGAACCGGGCCATCTCGGAGGCGGGCACCGGCTTGGCATCCGGAAGATCCACGGTGCGCGAGTTACGCGGCGAGCCATTGAGACGGAACTCATAATGCAGGTGTGGGCCGGTGACCATGCCGGAA
Organism: Marinobacter sp.; assembly: GCA_014762755.1. Lineage (GTDB taxonomy): Bacteria > Pseudomonadota > Gammaproteobacteria > Pseudomonadales > Oleiphilaceae > Marinobacter. Next base: position 3,100 of record JABURI010000256.1, on the reverse strand, counting down.
GAGCCAAGGTAGCCGATTGTCTGGCCCTGTTTGACCCTGACACCTTTTTTCATGCCCTTCGCCAGTCCCCGCATATGGGCGTAGAGGGTGGTGATGTTATTGCCGTGTTGCAGAATGATGGTGCGGCCATAGCCCCCTTTCCAGCCGGCAAAACGGACGGTGCCGTTGCCTGCCGCTTTGATCGGTGTACCCGGAGGTGCGGCGTAGTCGGTACCTTCATGGGGGCGAACCACGTCCAATACCGGATGCCGGCGTTGCAGATTGAATGAGGAGGATACCCGCGCGTTGATCGGGGTGCGCAGAAACGCCTTGCGCATACTCTTGCCTTCAGGAGTGTAATAGTCGCTGTCACCATTGCTGTCGGTATACAGCAGGGCCAGATTCTCCTCTCCCCGGTTTACGAAGCGCGCCGAGAGAATTCGGCCGGTATTGAACTTCTCTCCGTCGACGTAGAGCTCCTCGTAGACCACTTCGAACCGGTCACCCTTGCGAACGTCATAAACGAAATCGATATCCCAGCCGAAGATACCCGCCAGTTCCATGGTCAGGCGGTCATTCATGCCTGCCTCGCGGGCAGCCAGGTACAGGGAGCCGTCAATCACGCCGGAGGCAAAGGCAGGGCGGGCTTCGGGTTCCCGCATGTCAGTCTTGCCGCTAAATCCTTTTTCATCACGGGTGATCTTCAGGGTTTCAAGCAGGTTGCGCTGAAGTTCAACACCCGCCAGTGCACCTTCTTCATCGGTGGCAAAGCGGATGGTTTCCCCTGCGTACAGACGTTGCAGCTTGTCCGCTTCGCCCTCACCATGAATGACGGAAAGCATGATGCCGTCATTGAAGCCTGCTTTCTTGAAGAGGGAAGAGAGCGTATCCCCGGACTTGATCTTGAAGGTTTGCCAGTCCAGCTGTGGTTCCTGCTGGGCGGTGGCGACCACTTCTTCATCGGTTTCCGCTTTCGTCCCCTCGGACAGCTGCGGTTTGGCCGGCGCAGAAGGAGCCGTCTGGGGCTGGTTGGGGGTGTCTGCCAGTTTGCCGTCCGCTTCGGATACGGTGCCCTGCTCGAGGTCCAGTGCGTAGGACATGCGCTTGGCTTCAACATTGCTGCTCGGGCTCATCAGCACGGCAGCGGTCACTACAACGGTTGCAGCGGCGGCGAGGGTAATGTGGGTCTTGGGAAACATTTTCAGCACTTATTGCATCCGTTTTAATCGGTATTCCGGTAGGTTGAACTACCTAATTAAAGCTGTTGTTCAAGTATAGACCAACAGATTACCGTATAAAATGCATGCGGGACAGCGTGGAACATTACGGTTACTGCTCCATCCTCCGGATTTCTCGTGACGTCACTGCTATAATACGCCGCCCTGTTTACTCAGGGTTGTGTAATATTTGTGCATGATACCTTATCAAGTGCACAAGAGAATCGCAGATTTCTTTTGTTGAAGTCTGTAACGGTCTGAATCTTTCACCACATATAAACGGGACATGTAGTTCATGGCATCTATTGATGAAGCGTTGGCCGTCATCAAGCGCGGCGTTGACGAACTTATTCCGGAAGAAGAGCTCGTTGAGAAGCTGAAGCAAGGTCGGCCCCTGCGTATCAAGGCGGGATTCGATCCCACGGCACCGGACCTTCATCTCGGCCACACCGTCCTTATTAACAAGATGCGCCAGTTTCAGGATCTCGGTCACGAGGTCATTTTTCTGATCGGTGACTTCACCGGCATGATTGGTGATCCCACCGGCAAGAGTGCGACCCGGCCACCGCTTACCGAAGAGCAGGTGCGGCAGAATGCTGTTTCCTACAAAGAGCAGGTGTTCAAGATCCTTGATCCGGCGAAGACCCATGTGGTTTTCAATTCGGACTGGATGAGCAAGATGACGGCTGCCGACATGATCAAGCTGGCCGGTCAGTACACGGTCGCCCGGATGCTGGAGCGTGATGATTTCACCAAGCGCTACCGCGCGGAACAGGCCATTGCTATTCATGAATTCCTGTATCCCCTGGTTCAGGGCTACGACTCTGTTGCGCTCAAGGCCGACGTCGAACTTGGTGGTACCGATCAGAAGTTCAATCTGCTGATGGGTCGGATTCTGCAGAAGCATTATGGCCAGGAGCCGCAGGTAATTCTTACCATGCCGATCCTCGAGGGGCTGGATGGCGTCCAGAAGATGTCCAAGTCTCTGGGTAACTACGTCGGTGTGAATGATGCTCCCGGTGAAATGTACACCAAGCTTCTTTCCATGCCCGACCAACTGTTGTGGCGCTACTTTGAGTTGCTGAGCTTCCGGCCGCTGGCGGAAGTTGAGGAATTCCGCAAGGCCGTTGAAGGCGGTGCCAATCCTCAGGACTACAAGAAGTTGCTGGCGGAAGAAATCATTACCCGCTTCCATGGTGAGGAAGCCGCGAAGACCGCGCACAAGTCTGCCGGTAACCGGGTCGAGCTCGGTGAGATTCCCGAGAATGTTCCGGAGGTGAAGGTGTCTCTCGAGGGGCAGAGCGAAATGCCGATGGCCGCCGTCCTTCGTCTGGCGGGTCTGGTAAAGAATGGTGCTGCTGCCAGGGATGTGCTCGGGCGCGGAGCTGTCTATGTAGACGGCAAGCAGTTCGAGGGTGATCGCATGTTTGTTGAGGGGGATGATTGCGTTATCCAGGCCGGAAAGAAGAAGATTGCCCGGATTTTGATTACTGCGTAATCGATTTGGTTGCGCTGCGATCAGGCAGGCGACGAATTTGAATTTTTTTCAGATTCGTCGTTGACAGTTTTCCTGAGGGCTGTAGAATGCGCACCACTTCTGAGGGACAAGCCACTGAGACAGGGGCGGTTCGAGGAAGTAACTGCTTGAAAGCGCTGAAGAAAAACGATTTCAAATTTCTTCAGAAAGCGGTTGACAAGGTGGCGGTTCAGTGTAGAATGCGCGCCTCGTTTGAAGCAGTAAGCCGGACGGTTTTTGGCAAGAGTTTCGAAGTTTGAAAACGCTGAAAATTAACGGTTGACAGGGTCGGGATTCGATGTAGAATACGCGGCCTTGATTGAGCAGAGGCTCAACGCTCTTTAAAAAGTTAACCAAGTAATTCGTGTGGGCGCTGGCCGAGGTATTT
>JABURI010000107.1 GCA_014762755.1 Marinobacter sp. | reverse complement strand
TCCACACCGGTATAGCCGGTGCCACCAACGATGCCTACTTTAATCACCATTTTCTCCAGCGACGTCGATTCAGGAATGGGAAGTTTGGTGGTGTAGTCTACCATGATAAACCAACGACTTATTGCAGCGAGGAGGCCGACCGCTACAATGTTGTCACAAACCCGTTAACGGACCGTCATACCTGAACCGGAATCCCTGCGATCATGCGGAAAATCTGGCACCAGATCACCGAAAACCTGATCCCTGTATTCCGCCGCAGGCTCTCCGGCGTCGATGCGCTTCCACAACTGGCTGTCCTGGGGCTGCTATCTGGCCTGATCACCGGCGGCGTCATCCTGCTATTCCGGCTGGCCATCGAATGGCCTCTTGAATATTTCCTGCCTGGCACCGGTTCCGAATCCTTTGAGCAACTGGACATCCTCACCCGTGGCCTGCTTCCGCTTGCCGGCGCTCTGGCACTGGGCCTGATGCTGCACCGACTGGCCATACACGACCGCAAGGTCGGCATTGTCCACGTCATGGAGCGCCTGAACTACCACCAGGGTTACATCTCCCTGCGCAGCGCCATCGTCCAGTTTGTCTCAGGCGTCACCACGGTGGTCACCGGCCAGTCAGCGGGTCGGGAAGGTCCGGCGGTGCACCTGGGGGCCGCGTTCTCCAGCCTGATGGGTCAATGGATGCGCCTGCCCAACAACAGCATCCGGACCCTGGTCGCGTGCGGCTGTGCCGCCGCCATCTCCGCCTCCTTCAACACACCGATCTCGGGCGTGCTCTTTGCCATGGAAGTGGTGATGATGGAGTACACCATTGCCGGCTTTACCCCGATCATCCTGGCCGCGGTGAGCGCCGCTATCGTCACCCAGGCGGTCTATGGCTCCGAACCGGCTTTCAGCGTTCCGGCGCTGACCATGAATTCCCTGATGGAGATTCCCTGGATCCTCGTTATTGCCGTCATCATTGGTATCGCCGCCGCCCTGTTCATTCAGCTGGTGGACACCATGGGCCGGCACCACCATCAGCCGGTTCTTCTGCGTATCGGCATTGCCGGCGCACTGATGGTGCCGTTTGCGGTCTTTATCCCGGAAACCATGGGCATTGGCTATGACACCGTCAACGCGACCATCAATGGCAACCTCGGCTTCTGGCTACTGCTGTCAGCAGGAGCGGCCAAGTTGCTGATAACCTCCCTGAGTATCGGGCTCGGCATGCCCAGCGGCGTTATCGGCCCGACCCTGTTCATGGGAGCAACCCTCGGCGGCGCGATGGGACTGGTGGGCGCACAGATCGCGCCAGACATCGCCTCGTCCGTGGGCTTCTATGCCATGCTCGGCATGGGCGCAATGATGGGCGCGGTGTTGCAGGCCCCGCTGGCGGCTCTCATGGCGGTCATGGAGCTGACCCGCAACCCCAACATTATCCTGCCCGCCATGCTGATCATCACCACGGCCAGCCTGGTCACCAGCGAGGCTTTCGGCAAGAAATCCCTTTTCCTGACCATCCTCAAGAGCCAGGGCCTGAGTTACCAGAACTCGCCCGTCATCCAGGCGCTTCGCAGGGTCTCCGTCGGTGCCATCATGGACCGCAACATCCTGCGCACGGAACGACACCTGACGATCGAGGAAGCCCGCAAGGTTCTCAAGTCCGAACCCAAGTGGCTGATTGTCGAGGGCAGCAATGGCCCCACTGCCCTGCTCCCGGCGGTGGATCTTGCCCGCTATCTGGAGGATACCGAGGAAACCGCGGCCGAAGAGGAACTCGAGATGCCGGAATCCATTGATCTGATGGATATCCCCGCTAACCGTCGGGACGTTGCCCCGGTACAATACCAGGCGACCCTCGAGGAAGCCCTGAACCAGTTTGACACCACCAACGCCGAGGCCCTCTACGTGCAGCGGCACGTCGCTCCCATGATCCAAAGGGTGTACGGCGTGGTATTGAAGTCAGACATCGAAAGCTACTACCAATACCGACGGAGTTAACGGATGCTGTGGGCAAAAGCCTTCCACATAATTGCCATGGTGTGCTGGTTCGCCGGCCTGTTCTATCTGCCGCGGCTTTTTGTCTACCATGCCGCCTGTGAGGACCAGCCCGGGCGGGACCGCTTCAAAATCATGGAACGCAAGCTGTATCGCGGCATTACAACTCCTTCCATGATCGCCACCGTCGCCCTCGGCATCTGGCTGATCAGTTACAATGTCTCCGGTTACTTCAGCCAGGGCTGGCTCCACGCCAAGCTGGTGCTGGTCGCCCTGCTGATCGTCTACCACTTTTATTGCGGCCATCTGGTCAAGGTGTTCCGGGATGATCTCAACAACCGTAGCCATGTATTCTATCGCTGGTTCAACGAGTTGCCGGTGTTCGTCCTGCTTGCGGTCGTGATACTTGCTGTCGTAAAACCGTTTTAAGGAGCTAGAGCCATCAAACGTTACACCCGTCCCCAGGTTCTTGTGCTGTCCGGGCTCGACCCCTCCGGCGGCGCCGGCATCCAGGCCGATATCCAGGCCATCACGTCCCTCGGCTGTCACCCCTTGCCGGTACTGACCTGCCTGACAGTGCAGGATACCCGTAACGTCTATGATGCCCAGCCCGTGGACAGCGCACTGATTCGCAAACAACTGGAGTGCCTCGCAGCGGATGCCCCTATCCATGCCATCAAAACCGGGGCCCTGGGGAACGCGGAGGTTGTCGATGTGCTGGTGGAATTCATCAAGGCCCGGCCCGCGATTCCGGTAATAACCGACCCCGTGATCAAAGCCGCCGGCGGTGGCGACCTGGCCGACGAAGCCCTGATCACCGCCATGAAGGAACGCCTGTTTCCGCTGGCCGAGATGATCACGCCAAACGGCATTGAACTGGCCATGCTCGGGGGCAGCGAGAAACCGGAGCAGGCTGCGAAACATTTGATGGATCGGGGCTGCGAATCAGTGCTGGCCACGGGCGGCCATGGCACCGGCCTGCACATCATCAATACCCTGTATAACCACAATCCGGAGCCTATGCGTTGGGAGATTGAGCGCGTAGGCGGTGAATACCACGGCACCGGCTGCACCCTGGCCGCGGCCATTGCGGCCGGACGGGCAAGCGGTCTGTCGGCCCGCGCCGCCATATCCCAGGCCCAGAATTACGTCAATCGGGCGATTCTCCATGCCCTAGAAGTGGGCAAGGGCCAGCCAGTTCCCGACCGGGGCATCCTGTGGGAACGCTAGGAAAAGGTATCCGTCCGGGGCTGTATGCCGTTACCGACAGCCACCTAACCCCGCCTGATCGCCTGCTTGTATCCGTGGAAGCCGCACTGCGGGGTGGCGCCGTGCTGGTACAATACCGGGAGAAATCGGCCCCCTGGCCGGGACGGCTCAGCCAGGCCCGGGACCTTCAGGCCATTTGCAGCAATGCCGGCGTGCCACTGCTCATCAATGATGACCCTGAGCTGGCACAGCGCGTCGGGGCTGCAGGCGTGCATCTGGGCCAGGGTGACGCGTCGTTGGTACAGGCGCGACAACTTCTGGGTGAAGGTGCCATCATCGGCGCCACCTGCCATGCCAGAGTGGACCTGGCACGCCAGGCCCTCGCCGAGGGCGCCGATTATCTGGCCTTCGGGCGCTTCTATTCATCCGGCACCAAGCCTGACGCACCCGGAGCGGACCCGGCGGTCCTGACCGAGGCGAAACAGCTCGGCAAACCGCTCACGGCCATCGGCGGGGTAACGGCGGAAAACGGCGCTCCCCTGATCCGGGCGGGGGCCGACCTGCTGGCTGCGGTCGGCGGCGTGTTCGGAGGCACACCGGAACAGATTGAACAGAGGGCAAGAGCCTTCGGGCGGCTGTTCGCTGCCCACCATCCACTTTTCTCATTATCGGATTAACAGGAGCCGAACCATGACACACTCCGAAACCTTGTTCGAAGAGGCGCAAAAATACATTCCCGGTGGCGTGAACTCACCGGTACGGGCCTTTCGTGGCGTGGGCGGCACTCCGGTTTTCTTCAAGCATGCCGAAGGCGCCTACCTGTTTGACGAGGACGACCGCCGCTACATCGACTACATCGGATCCTGGGGCCCGATGATCCTGGGCCACTCCGACCCGCGCATCAAGCAGGCCCTGCATACCCAGGTGGACCTCGGCGTCGGCTATGGGGCTCCCACCGCCATCGAGACCGAAATGGCCAAGAAGGTGTGTGAACTGGTGCCCTCGATTGATCTGGTGCGCATGGTGAACTCCGGCACCGAAGCCACCATGAGTGCCATTCGCCTGGCGCGGGGCTACACCGGCCGTGACAAGATCGTGAAATTCGAGGGCTGTTATCACGGCCACGTGGACTCGCTGCTGGTCAAGGCCGGCTCCGGCGCCCTGACCCTGGGCGTTCCCAACTCGCCGGGCATTCCCGCCAGTCTGGCGGAGCATACCCTGACCCTGACCTACAACGACATCGATGAAGTCAGGGATACCTTCGAGAAAATGGGTGACCAGATCGCAGCCATCATCGTGGAACCGGTCGCCGGTAACATGAACTGCATCCCGCCGATTCCGGGCTTTCTGGAAGCGTTACGGGAAGTCTGTGACCAGCACGGTTCTGTCCTGATCTTCGATGAGGTGATGACCGGTTTCCGGGTGTCCCTGGGTGGGGCCCAGGGTTACTACGGTGTCACTCCGGACCTGACCGCCCTGGGCAAGGTCATCGGGGGCGGCCTGCCCGTCGGCGCTTTCGGTGGCAAGCGGGAAATCATGGAACACATCTCGCCCCTGGGCCCGGTTTACCAGGCTGGCACCCTGAGTGGTAATCCGCTGGCCATGGCAGCCGGGCTGACTACACTCAACGCTATTTCCGAGCCTGGCTTCCACGACCGGCTCACGGAAAAGACCAACGCGGTTCGCGACGGTCTTAAACAGGCGGCTGACGAAGCAGGCATTCCGATGACGATGCAGAGCGCCGGGGCCATGTTTGGCTTTTTCTTTACTGAAGAGGCCTCTGTCACCCGCTTCGACCAGGTCATGGCATGCGACGTGGAGCGCTTCAAGAAGTTCTTCCAGGGCATGCTGAAAGAAGGAGTTTACCTGGCGCCTTCCGCTTTCGAGGCCGGGTTCACCAGCGCGGCGTTGTCCGACGACGATATCGAGCACACGATTACCGCCGCGCGCAAGGTGATGGCGACGCTGTAACTGCAGGGCCCGGGTCCGGCCGGATGGCCGGACTCAGAGTACGCCTTCCAGCGTCACGATGAACGTGTGACGCTGGTAACTGTAACTGTCTATCCCGCTGCTATTGTCCCGGAATAACCATTCGCCCCGCAAAAGCCAGCGCCGGCTCAGACCATATTCCGCAAAGGTTCCGGTTTCCCAGCGCCGGTCAGTACGCCGCTGAACCTCCACCGCATCGCCTTCCAGCAAACGGTGGGGATCCTGGTAGCGGCTGTACCTGAAACCGCCAATGACGCCCAGTACAACATCTCCCCGGACACTGTAACGGGCCACGCCCTCAATGGCATGGTGTTGTGGCGAGACGCTGACAAACTGGCTGCCTGACTCCAGGTCGCTTCGATCATTCAGCTCCCACAGGTACTTACCCTCAAGCTTCCAGCCACCAATCCTGTGACCCGTCCTGGCCCGTAGTCGGTACCACTGGCCGTCGTACGCTTCAAAAGAACTGCCGCCGTCCACCCGGGCAGCAGCCAGGGAGACATCACAGCCATCAATCGGCAGGCCACCTGGACATTGGGCCCAGGCAACAAGACCTTCCAAACCATAACGGGTCTCGAACGCATCCCCCCCGAACCAGGACTGACTCAGAACCGCGCCCAATTGCCGGGTCTGGCCTGACTCCTGCTCCGACCGGGCAAGTTTCCCCTGCAGGAACCGGGTGTTGTAGTCATCGTCGTCCGGGTAGTCCCGACCCAGAAAGGCACCTTCCAGATCCCAGCCGGCGTCCCTGTCGCCGCGGATCCGGATACTGCCAGCAGCTACGGCGTCGAGGAACAGGCCGCCCTCCCTGGTAGTGGCAGTCTCCGGGAGGCCGGCAATGTTACTGTCGTAACCACCCGAGGCGGCCAGGTAGAGTCGACGGGGCAACGGGTTTGAAGCGGGCACACCACTGTCCAGTTCCGAGAGCCTGATGCGGGCCAGCTCCCGCAGCTTTTCGGAGCCGCCATTTTCGCTCACCGAGACAAAATAACCGCGCGCCGCCGCCTGATCATTCCGGGCCAGAGCTACCAGGCCAAGGTTGTAGCGCGCCAGAGTTTCATGGGGAGAGGACAAAAGCCGGGCGAACGACTGTTCAGCGGCATCCAGTTCGCCCAGGCGGTAATACACCACACCAAGGTTGTAGTGGAGGGTCATGGAGTCCAGGCCGGCAGCACGGGCCGCCTCCAGACGTTGCCGTGCCTCGGTCAGATTACCTTGCTGGAAAAGCTCGACGCCCCGGCGAAAGTCCGCCTCCGCCGACGACTCTCCGGACGCGACCTGTGCCAGCGACGGCAAGGAGACAAAGAGGAGCGAGCAACTCAGCAGCAGCTTACGGGTGAGGCAGGCAGCCAGCAAACAACACCTTCCGTTCAGTTCCGGATCAGAGGGATGGGTCGGCGGGCTGACAGCGAGCCAGCGTTACCGAACGATAACGCGGCAAGTATAACAGGGAGACGTCAAAATGGCTGCCCGTCGGGTTGTGACGGGCAGGAGAATCAATTGCGGGGTTTGGCGGCCTCGGGCAGGTTGTCCCGAACGTCCTGCACGTGTTCAGGCAACTCCGGCCGGTCCGGCTTTTCCCCGGCGGATTCGCGGGCCTTATCAGCCATTTCCTGGCCGAATTCGCGACCCTGCTCACGGGCATCCCGGGCCATGTCCATCCCCGGCGCCTCCTGATTCTCTCTCGCCCGGTCCGGGCGTTCGACAGATGCGGGTTCTGGCAACTCAATCTCACGGACGACGGATTCGGTCAATGCCCGTTCATCGAGCACCATGCGCATGGTGACATCAAGGTCTTCACGCGCGTGGGCCTCCGAAACGAACAACCCGATCACCATTGCCACCGGAACATACCATCTCATGATGCCGGCACCTCCTGATTTTCACTCGTACCGGGAATCTCAACCCGGAAACTCTTTTGCTGCTCTCCTGTATTCAGGCGAGCGACCAATTCTCCCCTGCCGGG
>JABURI010000220.1 GCA_014762755.1 Marinobacter sp. | reverse complement strand
CCACCAACTTTGTCGAGACAGTGAGACCCTAAATGAGCCAAAAATATTACGAGTTTTTCTGCCCGGTCAAAGTCATTGCCGGCAAGGCTGCCCTGGAGCACATTCCCTACGAACTGACCGGTCTGGCGGCCAAACGTCCCATGATCGTCACCGACAAGGGTGTTCGCGCAGCCGGCCTGCTTGACCCGGTCATTGCCGCCTGCGAAGAGAGCGGGCTGGAAATTGTCAGCATCTATGACGATGTACCGCCGGACTCCTCCACCTCGGTGGTCCGTGATATTGCCGGTGTGTACCGTCAGGAAAAATGCGACGCCATCATCGCGGTGGGTGGCGGTTCCGCCATCGATACCGGCAAGGCCGTGAACATCCTGGTATCCGAAGGCGGCGACGACATCGCCAAATACAGTGGTGCCGGCATCCTCAAGCACCCTCTCAAACCGTTCTTCGTCGTCCCGACCACGGCCGGCACGGGCTCCGAGGTCACTGCTGTGGCGGTCATTACCGACGAGAAAAAAGGCGTGAAGCTGCCCTTCACCTCCTCGTTCCTGCTACCCAATGCCGCAATCATCGACCCGCGGATGACCCTGACACTGCCGCCACACATCACCGCGGCAACCGCCATGGATGCGATGACCCACGCCACCGAAGCGTTCACCTGCATGGCCAAGAACCCCCTGAGCGATGCCTATGCCACGGCCGCCATCAAGAAGATCAGCGGATCACTCCTGAACGTGATGGACAACCCCAAGGATGCCGAGGGTCGACTGGAACTGGCCCAGGCCTCCACGATGGCCGGTATCGCTTTTTCCAACTCCATGGTCGGTCTGGTGCATTCCTTGGGCCACGCGACAGGAGCGATCTGCCACCTTCCCCATGGCCTCTGCATGAGCCTCTACCTGCCCTACGTCCTGGAGTACAACCTGGAATCGATCCGCGAACCGCTGGGTGAGTTGCTGTTGTACCTGGAAGGGCCGGAAGTCTACTCGGCAACCCCTGCGGCCCGCCGTGCCGAAGCCACCATTTCCGCCATCCGGAAGCTGCGGGACCAGCTATACAAGCGCTGTCAGCTGCCCCGGACCCTGAAGGAAACCGGCAAGGTTCAGGAGAGCCAGCTGGACCATATTGCCGAGATGGCCCTGGATGATGGCTCGATCATGTTCAATCCGAAGGAAGTCACCCTGGAGGATGCCCGGGCGGTTCTGCGCCGAGCCTGGGCCTGAGCAACGGGCCCTCGGGCCCGTTTGATCCGCGGCAAAAGAAAGAACCGAAATAATTGAAATCGGCCATCAATATGGTAACAATTGCACTGCAAGCTGGCAGGGAGGTAGCCGGATTACCCTGAAAAACGTTCAAGACGCCATCAGAGTCCAACAATGAATGATCGAAACACCTCCCCACTGGCCCTGGCCGCCCTGCTCCTTCTGTCGACGGCGCTACTGTTTCCCGCAACAGCCGGTGCAACCTCCGATAAACAGACATTACGTTTCAACGTTTCCCCAAACGGATATCCACCCTACCTGATTGTTGAGAACCGTGAGCCGTCGGGCATCATGTGGGAGGTCATGTCCCTGATTGCGGACCGGCTTGGCTATGAACTGATCGCGGAGAAAATTCCCCGTAAGCGGGTCGACCAGATGCTGCTTGAGGGTTACATCGATGCCACGCCCCGAGCCCGGGAATGGACCGATGAACCGGAAAAATTCCTGTTTACCGATCCGGTAGTGGCCATCGAGGAAGTGTTCTTCATTCCGAAGGATTCGGAGCTGACATACCAGAGCCCGGAGGACATCTTCTCCAGAACCATCGTGACTCACCTGGGCTACATCTATCCGGCCCTGGAGCAGTATTTTGAATCCGGCAGGATCCAGCGCTTTGACGTGGCCCGGGATCGGGACATGTTCCTGTATGTGCTTCATGGCGAGCGGTTTGATGCCGCCGTGGCGGACCGGCTGGTGGGCCAGTGGTTCCTGAGAAACGAAGGACTGCGCGACCAGTTCCGCACGTCCTCAGAAAGCATCAGCACTTTCGGATTCAGGATCATGCTACGCAAGGACTGGCAGGACTTCGCCAACGAATTCAATCGGGAACTGGCCCGAATTCGCGAGAATGGCGAACTGGACGCCATCCTCGCGAATTACCGCTGACCCGGCTCACTCGAGCCGGCGCAACAGCAGCATCGGAGAAACACTCAGTACCGGCCGCAGCTGCCAGCGTCCGAACAGGGAAAGCACAATCGCACTGATCAACGGGATCGGGATGATGACCTGCCAGTGCCAGTTGAAGGTGCCCTCGAACATGCGGAACTGCAGCGCGTAAACCGCAGCTTCCGCTGCTGCCACACCCAGCAGGCCGGCAAAGCCGCCCAACACCGCAAACTCCAGCATGGTGCTGCGCACCAGCAGGGACTGGCGACCGCCCAGCGTCCTGAGCAACGCGCCTTCACGCTGACGATCCCGGAGAGTAGCACTCACCACAGCCGCCATCACCACCAGCGCTGCGGCCAGAATCAGCGCGAGAATAGCCTCTATGGCCCGGGTCACCTGCTGCACAATCTCCTGTATCCGGCTGATGATATGATCGATCTCCAGCACCGATACGGTCGGGAACTGGCGAGAGAAAGCATTCAGCGCGGTCTTCTTCTCCGGCGGCAGGTAGAAGCTGGTAATCCAGGTGGCGGGCAACCCTTCCAGGCCTCCACCCGGAGGGAACGCCATGTAGAAGTTCGGTTTCATGCTGTCCCACTGGACGGTTCGGATGCTGGTCACCGCTTCGGTCACCTTCTGCGATCCGATGGTAAAGGTCAGCTCGTCGCCCAGCTGCAGACCCAGCCGGCCAGCCAACTCCGACTCCACCGAGACACCGTTCTGTTCGCCCTGGGCAAACCACTGGCCTTCAATAATCTCGTTGTCCGCCGGCAAGGACTCCATCCAGGTCAGGTTGAGTTCGCGGTTGAGGGCGCCAATGCGCTCGTCTTTGCTCACCGCCTCCTTCACAGGCTGCCCGTTAAGTTCGGTAAGCCGTCCCCGGACCATGGGGTACAGCTCTTCCAGTGGCTGGCCCTGTTCGTCCCAGAATCCCGCAACCTCATCGACGGTATCCGGCGCGATGTTGATCAGAAAATGGTTGGGGGCATCGTCCGGAAGCTGGGCCTGCCAGTCATTCAGCAGCGACGTACGAACCAGTACCAGGGTGGCCGCCAGCATCAGCGTCATGGCGAAGACCGCAATCTGGGAGAGACTGGCATTACGGTGCCGGTACAGCCCTACCAGCGCCAGACGCCAGGCGTTACCGCCACCGCGAACCCGGCGCAGCACCGTCACCAGCCCCCATCCAAGCAGCCCAAGCGCCAAGAGCAGCAGTACCAGGCCGCCCAGGAGGGACACCACCAGGGCCAGCTCACCGGCATAAAGCCAAACCAGGCCGAAGATGGCAACGATGGCCACCAGCATATCCGGCCAGGCCTCCCGGCCACTTTCTCCAGGCTGGCTGCGCAGTACCCGCATGGCCGGCACATTGCGCAGGCGCCGGATCGGCGTATAGGCGAACGCGAACAGGGACACCAGCGCGGTCAGGAGCGCGGGCGTTAGAGCGGCCGGGGCCAGGTAAATATCCACCGGGCGTTCCAGTACATCGCTGAGCATGGAAGCCAACAGCCAGAATAGTGGAATCGCCACCACCAGGCCGCCGACGACGCCGGTAATGCCCCACAGGAGTAGACGTCGCAGATACAGCCGCCCGATGCCGGCACCGTTGAGGCCCAGGGTTTTCAGCAGAGCCACTGTGTCCCGCTGGGACAACGCATACTGCCGACTGGCCACAGCGACCGCGACCGCGGCCAGCAAAACGGCCAGACTGCCGCCCAGAAGCAGGAAGCGTTCGGCTCTCTGCAGGGATCGGGAGAAGGTCTCGCCGTCGCGCACCCCTTCCCATTCATGGCTCGGTTCCAGTTGCGGTTGCAGCCACTCGTAGTAACCTTCGAGAGCGGTTTCCTCACCTGCGAACAGATACACGTATTCCACGCGACTGCCTTCCTGAACCACTCCGGTGGCGGGCACATCGTCCTTGTGCATCATCACCCGTGGCGCCAGTGCTGACAGGCGGAAACCGCCGTCCGGCTCCCGGATCAGCAGGCCGGAGACCGTCAGTTGCAGGTTGCCAACTTCCAGCGAATCGCCGATTTCAAGCTCCAGAAGCCGCAACAGCCGAGGATTGATCCAGACCTCGCCGGGTTTTGGACCGGCCTGGACCAAAACCCGGGGGCTGTCCGGGCCGGACTGGATCTCAATCTCGCCCCGGAGAGGGTATTCATTGCTGACGGCCTTGACGGATACCAGCTGGAAGCCTCCGCCCCCGAACACCATAGTGGAGAATTCCACCATCTGACCGGTTTCAAGCCCCCGGGCCGTCGCCTCCTGCAACCAGGCATCGGGGACCGGCCGACCATTTTCAGCCTCGAGCTGACGATCCGCCGCCAGGAAAGAACTGGCGGAGGTGACCAGGGTTCGCTGCAACTGGCTGGCAAACAAAGCGATGGTGGCCACCGTGGCAACAGCAATCACCAGGGCCGCCAGTACGACCCGCACGTCCCGTTCGCGCCAGTCCCGGCGCACTGACATGAGTTTCTGTTCAGCCGCCATCAGGATACCGGCTCCCCGAGCGCCTCGGGCTCGGTCAGTTGGCCTGCTTCAATATGGAACTGGCGCGCACACCGGGCCGCCAGGTGCTCATCATGGGTGACCATCACGAGGGTCGTGCCCTGCTCCCGGTTAAGTGCCATCAGCAGGTCAGAAACTGCCTGGCCGGTGCGGTTATCCAGGTTGCCGGTCGGCTCGTCCGCAAACAGCACCACAGGCTCTGACGCAAAGGCCCGGGCGATGGCTACCCGTTGCTGTTCACCACCGGACAGCTGCCTCGGCGTATGGGCCAGACGCTCCCCGAGCCCGACCCGCTCAAGCAGTTCCCGGGCGCGCTTCTCCGGTTCCTCGATACCCGCCAACTCCAAGGGCAGCATGACGTTTTCCAGGGCCGTCAGCGCCGGCAACAACTGGAATGACTGGAACACGAAGCCAACCCGGCTGGCCCGCAGCTGTGCCCGTTCGTCCTCGCTCAGCTGGCTGATGGTGGCGCCGTCCAGCTCCACCGAGCCCCCGGTTGGCGTGTCCAGCCCGGCGAGCAACCCCAGCAGGGTGGTCTTCCCGGAACCGGACCGGCCGACAATGGCTACTGATTCTCCACGATTGATTTCCAGGTTGACCCCTTGCAAGATCGTCAACGTATCGGTTTCCAGGCGGACCCGATGAGTGAGATCCTTGGCTCTCAACATCGGTGGCTGGCTTTGGGGCGTCGGTTTGGTCATCTGATTCACGGGTACTCCCGGCTCAATGGTTTAGAACGTTTTTATCAAGGTAAACGAATTGTCTATGGATACGCTATTGCTGCACGCCAGATCAATCCTTCTGGTGCTGTTCACCACCCTGGCCGCTCCGGCGCTGGCCAGCCAGAACACCATCCTGGTCATGGGGGACAGCCTCAGTGCCGCCTATGGCATACCCTCAGAAACCGCCTGGGTACAGCTGCTACGCCAGCGCCTGGCGCAGGAGGGTCTCAGCCACTGGCAGGTGGTCAATGCCAGTATCAGTGGCGAGACCTCCGATGGCGGCGCACGGCGCTTGCCGGAGCTGCTTGAAAAGCACGACCCGGAAGTCGTGATCATCGAGCTGGGTGGCAATGACGGGCTTCGCGGTTTCCCGCCTAACGTGACCGAGTCCAACCTGGCATCCATGATCGAGGACACCCAGCAATCCGGCGCCCTGGCGCTGCTGGTGGGCATGCAGATGCCGCCCAACTACGGGCCCCGTTACACGCAGATGTTTGCGGAGCTGTATCCGACTCTCTCGGACCGGTACAACACAGAACTGGTTCCCTTCTTTCTCGATGGCATCTACAACCACGAGAACATGATGCAGGACGACGGTATTCACCCGACCGAACAGGCGCAGCCAAAACTTCTGGATAAGGTGTGGCCGATACTCGAACCCATGCTGGAGGAGCCACGCACGGCCGCTACCGGTTCATGACAGGTGGCTGAGGAAGCCCAGGGCCCGGCGTTCCGACCAGTAGAATCCGTCCCGGGCATGCTCGACAAAGCCCACGTGCCCGCCCCACCTGGGCGCCTCAAGGCGCACATACTCCCCCAACAGCTTTCGTGACTCGGGGAAGCATCTTGCAGACAGAAACGGGTCATCGGTGGCGTTGATCATCAAGGCGGGTACCCGTATATCCCGAAGACGCGGCAAGGCCGAACACTGGGCCCAATAATCCTCGGCATCCCGGAACCCGTGCAGAGGCGCGGTATAGCGATCATCAAATTCCCGGAAATTCCGGATCGACTCGAATCCTTTTGTATCAATAAGATCTGGAAACTTTCTCGATTTTTCCTGCATTTTAACGTGCAGATCCTTCAAAAACCGCTGCATGTAGATCCGACGGCTGGGAAGCGCGAGCACCTCCGCGCTGCCGGCCAGGTCGCAGGGCACCGAATAGGTCACCGCGCCGCAGATCCGGCTGTCCACCAGCTCACCCTGCTGCCCCAGGTACAGCAGCGTCAGGTTACCGCCCATGCTGAAGCCTGAGAGAAACAGGGATTTGTAGTCGCCCGCCAAGGCGTGATTGACCACGTGGGTCAGATCCTCGGTGGCACCGCTGTGGTAGAAACGGGGCTGCAGGTTCATCACTCCACCGCAGGAACGGTAATTCCACGCCAGCACGTCCCAGCCTTCTGCCAACAGTGCCTTTGCCATACCCAGTACGTAAGGTCGGCGACTGTGACCTTCCAGGCCATGGGAAATGATGGCGAGGCGATCACTGCCCTGGCGGTACCAGTCCAGCTGCAACTCGTCTTCATCCAGGGTGGGCAATACTTCCCGGGCCGGCTCCTGCATCGGCACGGACCGGAACAGGGTTGGCCACACCGATTGCACGTGGCCATTCCTCAGCCAAACCGGCGGGCGGTACCGTAAGGTCTTGCTTCCGTACAATTTTTAACCTTTCAATTCAGGGGGTTGACGACTCAAATCAAAGCGCTTAATATGCGCGCCACTTCGACATTGTTCCCCGATAGCTCAGTTGGTAGAGCAACGGACTGTTAATCCGTTTGTCGCTGGTTCGAGCCCAGCTCGGGGAGCCACTTATTCCGAAAGGCCGCTGATTTCCGATCAGCGGCCTTTT
>JABURI010000094.1 GCA_014762755.1 Marinobacter sp. | reverse complement strand
GCAAGAACATGCAGGTGGCCAGCCTGGATCATGCCATCTGGTTCCACCGGGATTTTCGCATGGATGAGTGGCTGCTCTATGACAAGGACAGCCCCAGCGCCTCCGGTGCGCGGGGCTTCAACCGGGGCAACTTCTATAATCGGGACGGAGTGCTGGTGGCATCCACCACGCAGGAAGCGCTGGTCCGCAAACGTTCCTGATGGTCCTTCTGGACGCTAGCCCAGCTTGCGCGAAGGCTGGCGGCCATTGGCATTGAGCCAATCCAGGAATTCATCCACCGGCAACGGCGGCGTGACCAGGTAACCCTGGATCATGTCGCAGCCCATCTCTCTCAACAGATCCGCCGTCGCCTGATCTTCCACGCCCTCCGCCACGACCTGATAGCCCAGGTTGTGGCACATGTCGATGGTGGTCTGGACGATCACCCGGTCCTCGGCCTGGCTGGGCAACTCGGTGACCAGGGAACGGTCGATCTTGATCTCGCTGGCGGGCAGCTGCTTGATGTAGGAAAGCGAGGAATAACCGGAGCCGAAGTCATCGATGGACACCCGGATGCCGGCCGCGTTCAGGGCATTGAGGGCCTGCAGCGAGTTGGCAGGGTCCAGCATCATCGAGGTCTCGGTGACCTCGAAGGTGACCGCGCCCCGGTGACCATCGTACTGGTTCATCAGGCGCTGCACATAGAGGGAGAAATCCGCCTCCCGGAGGTTGTTGGGGGAGATGTTGGCAGACAGCTCAAGATCCCAGCCCTGTTCCAGCAACCGGGTGCGCAGGCGGAGGGATTCCTCCAGCACCCATCGGGTCAGTGGTCTGATCAGGCCGGTTTGTTCCGCCAGCAGGACAATTTCGTCCGGGCTTACCGTGTTCTGGCGCCCTGGCCACCGGATCAGCGCCTCCATCCCGATTACCTGATCAGTAACCAGGGATTGCTTGGGTTGCAGGTAGAGAGCCAGCTGGTGGTTGTCCAGGGCCTTGCGCAGTTCCGACACCATGGTCAGCCGATCCGCGCTGTAGGCATCCCGGGACGGTTTGTAATAAGCCATGCCACGGTCCCGGGCCCGCTCGGACCCTTCGGCGATGATGGCGCGGCGAATCAGGGTATTGGCGTCATTTCCGTGGTCGGGGAAGATGGCCACGCCCATGCGTGGGTCCAGGGGGACCTGCATGCCCAGGTAATCGATGGACTGGCGCAAGCTTTCCAGGCCGAGGATCACGGACCTGGGGGAGGCTTCTGCCAGAGTGGCGTCGACAATAAAGCCGAAGGACTGCTGGTCCAGAGAGGCCAGGAAGTAATTGCGCTCGTCGGTCTGCTCCACGGGCAACGCGCCGGGTATTGCCTGGATCACGGCGTTGTAGTGCAGCGCTGCCAGCTCCAGGATCCGGTCGGTATTGCGGTGACCCAGGGTCTTGGTGACCGAGGACAGGTTGTTCAGGTGCAGCACGGCGACACCGTAACGCTTTTCGGGATGCCGCATGATCAGGTCATTGAGCATCATCTCGAAGCTGCTGCGGTTCGGCAGGCCGGTGAGTGGATGGTGCAGAGCCTGATCCATCAGCCTCAGTTCCACGCTTCGGCGGGCCTCCAGGGCGCGGAGCTCGGCTTCCCGGGCGAGCACCTTGTCCTGGCGTTCCTGGTAGATCCTGCTCGCCATGGCGAGCGCGAGCAGGACGGCCTGCAGGGCCGAGCCGATCTGCATAGCATAAACGCTCAGGAAGCTGTTGGGTAACAGACCGTACTTGTTGGCCGCGGTGACTGCGCTGCCCAGGGTCAGTGCGCCCCATGCCAGGGTATAGTAGATGGCCTGCCGGTTGCCCCGGAGCCATTGTTGCGGCCCGAGCAGTGTCAGGAGCAGGCAGCTGGGTATGCTCAGGGCGACCACCAGCCGGATCGCGGTATTGTAGTCGGTCAGGAATGTGGCCAGCGCCGCGACGGTATTGAGGATGATGGCGAAGTTCACGACCCGGGCGGTGGCCGGACTCTGGCTCTTCAGCCGAAGGAAGGCATGGGCGAACCAGAGTGTGAAGACCATGGCGAAGGGTATGCCGAGCACCATGGACCGGTTCTGTACCTCGGGATTGGCCGGCCACAGCAGCTGGTAAGCAATGCCATTCAGGCTGCCGATGATCACCAGGTAACCCAGGGTGGAGAGCACGTACAGCAGGTAGATCTTTTCCCGCAGGGCGATGAAGATGAACAGATTGAAGCAGATGACGGTGATCAGGATGCCATAATAGACGGCATGGATGAGGTCCTCGAAAAATGCACTTTCGAAAAAATCCTTGTCATGCCAAAGGTGCACCGGGACCTGCACGGCGCCGCTGGTGCTGACTTCCAGAAGGATCTGCTGGTTGGCGTCCGGAGCATGGTCAAAGCGGAACAGAAAGTTGCGATAGAGCACCGGGCGGTCCAGAAATGGCAGTCGATCGCCGGCCGTGGCCTCACTGACTATCTCACCGTTCTCCAGCAGGAAGAAACGGATGTGGTCCAGATGAGCGTAACCGATTTCCAGCAGATTGATATTGCCCTGTTCGGGAACCGGGAAGCGCAGCCACACGGTTTTGCGGATATAACCGAAGTTCGGACTCGGGTCCTCCAGTGATTGCCAGTCGTCCATGGCCAGGGCCTGCTCCGGGGTGGCCGATGATTCCGGGTCAGTCAGCAGGAACTCCATGGCCGGACGCACGCTGTCGCCTGCAGCAATGGACGGAGCTGCCAGCACCGACAGGACCATGACGGTGATCAGAAGCTGGAACGGGCGGGTCAAGGTCACAGGTTGTCGCATTTCTTGTCATTGTCTCCCGAGTATGACCCGTCGTTCCCGGTCGCTCAAGCGCCGGATCGGCCTTCCACACGTTTGCCGGATCCACTCAGAGCTGGCTGATCCAGTCCCTCACCCAGGGCAACGCCTCGCTCTCCGGCTCCATGGTTTCCATGGCATCGATGCGCAGGGTATCTCCCACTTTCCGGGCTGCGGTTTCGTACAGAGCCTCCTCCATCAGTTCGCCGGCGCCGCAGTAGGTGTCGCCGTAGGAACTGTCTCCCAGCACGATGATGCCGAAGGGGCGCCCGGGTTGCTGTGGCAGTTGGTCTCTCAGATCGACATAGAAGTGCAGCAGGTTCTCCGGGATCTCGCCCTGGCCGGTGGTCGAGGTACAGACCAGCAAAGGTTCTTCGTTGGAGGTGATGTCGGAGAGTTTGGGGTTCTCCAGCACGGTAACCTGATGCCCGTCTGCCTCGAGCTCCTTCCGGATCTCCCTTGCCGTCATCAGTGCACCGCCGTAAACGCTCCCGACCAGAATGCGTATTGCTGTCATTGTGAGTCCTGTGAAAGTTGGCGTATTTGGGCCGAGTGCCCGAGTCGCGCCTGATCATAGCGATCGATATGATCAGCCTCAAGACAGTGAACCGGCGGGGCGGTCTTCCCCCAGGCTGCGAACCCGCGGTGCGATCTGATTGCGGCCCGCGTTCTTGGCGTTATAGAGGTTGAGGTCGGCCTGTTTCAACAGGTCATCGATGGAGGCGGCCTTGGCAATGGAGCAGACGCCGGCGCTGATGGTCACTGGCAGGCGATGGTTCCTGAAACCGAATCTCGCTTCGGCGACCTCTGCCCGCAGCCGTTCGGCCAGGGTGAGGGCCTGCAGCAGGGACGTATCCGGAAGCAGCAGCAGGAATTCCTCACCGCCCCAGCGGGCCGCCACGTCGGTCTGACGGATGACGTCCCGCACCAGGGCTGAGAACTGGCGCAGAACGGCGTCCCCGGCGTCATGACCGTATTCATCATTGATGCGTTTGAACAGGTCCAGGTCGATGAGCACGATGGAGAAATGGTGCCCGGCACGCTGGTACCGTGAAAATTCGCTGACCAGGCGGTGCTGTATATCCCGCCGGTTGGAAAGACCGGTCAGTTCGTCGGTCCTGGCGGCCTGCTCATGGGTCACCACCAGCTCCAGCAGTTCGTTGCGTGCTTTCAAACGGCCGGCCTCCAGCACAAAGCAGAAGATGGATTCGAAGGTGAGGGTGGCAAAAAACCGGATCTTGAAGTCGCTGGAATACTCGGCGGTGACAAACGGCAGGTCCGGAAACTGGAAGGCCACCGCAGCGACCAGGTAACAGATGAGCAGGACGCCGGTGCCAGCTTTCAGGCTGGTCAGGAAAAAAAGCAGGGGCGGAAAAACATAAAACCACAACGGACCGGTGTTGCTCTCGCCACCGGTGGCGATCAGGTACACGAACAACACGCCCACTACAACGATCAGGCCGCCCTTCTGGCGCACGGCGTCGCCGCTGAAGGCGAAGTAGACCATGTTCAGGGCAACCAGAACGGAGCAGGTCCATAGTACCCAGGCATGCAGCATGTGAGCGGAGTACCATGCTTTCAGGCCGATACCCAGCAGGAAGACAATGGCCGCGAACGACAGCCACGTCAGTAACCGCGAAACCTGAGCATCCTCGCGCGCACCGGCAGCCTGGTGACTGAATGACTGGGACTGACTCATAGGGGATTCAGGACGTTATTGTATTTTTTGGCGTCATATCTCGCCATTATCCGCCAATCCGTGGTGCAGTCGCGGTCCTGGGTCACAGTTGCGGATACCGGGTATCCACATGACGGTTCGGTTTCAATTTCGTGACAAAAAAATTATAGTTTGCGCGCGGCCCACCGGCCTGATTACATTCTGACCAAGTGAGACCTGATCTGTTATGGCCCGATCAACCGGATTCCTGGATACCGTCCTTACCAGCCCTTCCACGGAAAGATACAGGGTCGGAATCAGCCTGCTGTTCCTCCTCGGCATCTGGCTGACAGTTGGTTCCTTCAGCGATGGAATGCCTGGCAGCATGCTGTTGATGGCTGCCGCCGTCATCGGCGGTTACATGGCGATCAACATCGGTGCCAACGATGTCGCCAACAACGTGGGCCCGGCGGTGGGCTCCGGCGCGCTTTCCCTCGGGGCAGCGGTGCTGATTGCCGCCGTCTTCGAGGCGGGCGGGGCACTGATTGCCGGGGGCAATGTGGTGTCTACCATCAAGGGGGGCATTATCGATCCCTCCACCCTGGATGATGGCCGGGCCTTCATCTGGCTGATGACCGCGGCACTGCTGGCCGGTGCCCTGTGGCTCAATCTGGCAACCTGGATGGGGGCTCCGGTGTCCACGACCCATTCCATCGTTGGGGGTGTCCTCGGGGCCGGTATTGCTGCCGGTGGCTGGGGAATTGCCGACTGGGCGGTGATGGGCAAGATTGCCGCCAGCTGGGTTATCTCGCCGGTTCTGGGCGGCGCCCTGGCGGCCCTGTTCCTGTATGCCATCAAGAAAACCGTGCTCTACCGCCAGGACGTGGTCCCTGCGGCCCGTACCTTCGTACCCTGGCTGGTGGCCATCATGGCCTGGGCCTTCGGCACCTACCTGATGATCAAGGGCGTCAAGAAGGTCATCAAGGTGGACTTTCTGGAAGCTTCCCTGGTGGGTCTGGTGGCGGCCGCCGTGGTGTTTGTGATTGTCCGTACCCTTGTCGGCCGCAAGGCCTCCACCATGGAGAACAGCTCGGCGGGCGTGAACACCCTCTTCACCTGGCCGCTGATCTTTGCCGCAGCTCTGCTCAGCTTCGCCCACGGTGCCAACGACGTGGCCAACGCCATCGGTCCGCTGGCGGCCATCAATGATGCTCTGTCCGCGGGCACGGTTATCGCTTCTGCCAGCATTCCTCTTTGGGTCATGATGGTCGGGGCCCTGGGTATTGCTGTCGGCCTGATGCTGTTCGGCCCGCGCCTGATCAAGACCGTGGGTAGCGAGATCACCGAACTGGACAAGACCCGGGCCTTCTGTATCGCTCTGTCTGCAGCCTTGACCGTCATCCTGGCTTCCCAGCTGGGCCTGCCGGTCAGCTCCACCCACATCGCCATCGGCGGGGTCTTCGGCGTGGGCTTCTTGCGGGAATACCTGAAAAGCAACTACGCCACCCAGCTGCACAAGATTGTCGAGCACCACGATCCGGACGAGCAGGAACGCCTGAAGCCCTTCCTGGATGACTTCCGTAATGCGTCTGTCGAGGAGATGGAAAGCCTGCTCAAACAGGCCAAGAAACACAAGCGGGAAGTGCCGCTGTCCAAGTCCGAGCGCAAACGCCTGAAAAAGATCTACAAGGAAGAGATGGTCAAGCGCTCACACCTGGTCAGGATCGCGGCAGCCTGGATCATTACCGTGCCGGCCTCGGCCATCATGGCCGCAATCCTGTTCTTCACCCTGAGGGGCTTGTTGATCTGACCGGGCTGGTTGTATAAAGCCAGTTTGGTCATACTGTTTGAAAAGGGGGTGTTTCTCACCCCCGCGCCTATCTGTCCGGGGAGTGAAGTATGAGTTCATCCGTTGAAAGCCGTCAGGCGAAGATGATTGACGAGCTGCGGACCTTTATCAAGAAGGTTCTGAGCGATCCGACCATTGCCGTGAAATCCATGGAAATCGCCCGCAAGCACCGCGGCCAGCCTAACGCCAACGAGCTGATTGCCGAGGAAATCAGTGCCAGCACCAACATCCGGATTCCGGAGAACTGGAGCGAGGCAGACCGAATGTTCCTGGATATCATCCACGATGTGCTGGATGACGAAGAGGCGCTTTACTGAAAAAGTTTCTCGGAACTGATCGAGAGGCCTTGCCAGGGCCAAAGGACTCGAAATAGCTCGGCGAAACCTCGGAGCGGGGAAGGGGAAGGACTCCCCAAAACCGTGCGGAGCCATGGATGGCGGAGCCGAGCGTACAGGGACGTATTTACAGCGTGTTTTGGGGAGTCCTTCCCCTTCCCCGCGGACTCCGCCGCTCCACCATTATTTCAGTGTCAGGCCTGCCGTGCGCTGGGCTCGTGCTGCTTGAGCACCGCATCGGCCATCTGGTGCAGGATAGTCATCTCGTCAGAAATCCCTTCTTCCTTCGACAGCTCACGCTGTTCCTTCAGAATATCCGCCAGGATTTCCTTGGTGGTCAGCGGGTTGGCCAGCACCACCCGGAAGACGATGCACGGGAATCGGTAATACCGGGCCGGCTCCAGGCGGGTCCGGGAGACGAACGCCTTGCCCCGCTCCCGCTGGGTTTTCTGGATAAACTTGGTGATCCGGTTCAGGCAGGTATTCAGCTTCTCGGCCTGTAACTCGTCCGCCACGGCCAGGGCCTGTTGCACGTCCTCCGGGCAGTAGCGGTAGGTGAGAATGTTCAGTTCCGGCTTGGTCACCAGTTCGAAATCCGGTTCCGCGTTGATCATGTCGGCAAAGGTGTGGGCCTTCTCGATGCCCTGGTCGATCAGGA
>JABURI010000054.1 GCA_014762755.1 Marinobacter sp. | reverse complement strand
TGGCGTCGTTCAGGCTGTGGCGGCAGCCGTACTTGTTGTCGTTCTTGGACTTGGTCACGGAATCGTTCACGTTGATCGCCGGCACCTTCAGGGTGCCTTCCCGCAGCATTTCCTGCAGGCGGTGGACACCGGTGGTGGTTTCCTCGGTGATGCCGTGGCAGTTGTCCAGGATCTGGGGGTATTTGTCGTGGAGCAGGGCCGTCAGGTCACCGCCGTCGTCCAGGATCATGTTCGGTTCCCAGCCGTCCACGTCCGCACCCACGGTGCGCTCGAGGCACCACTCGTACTCTTCCTCGGTCTCGCCTTTCCAGGCGAACACAGGAATGCCCTGGGCGGCGATGGCCGCGGCGGCCTGGTCCTGGGTGGAGAAGATGTTGCAGGAGGACCAGCGCACGTTGGCACCCAGTTCGACCAGGGTTTCAATCAGCACCGCGGTCTGGATGGTCATGTGGATGCAGCCCATGATGTTGGCGCCTTTCAGTGGCTGCTCCGCCTTGTACTTGTTGCGCAGGGCCATCAGGGCGGGCATTTCGCCTTCGGCGATCTTGATTTCCTTGCGGCCCCAGTCGGCCAGGGAGATGTCGCGGACTTTGTAGTCGTCGAAGTTGTTCAGTTGTTCTGCCGGAGTGCTCATGGTGTTCTCCTGTCAGTTCTTTTGGGGTCCCGGAGTTTGATTTCCGGTACCGCTGAATTCGGTGGTGTCGGTGGTGGGGGATGTCTTCCCCGGAACCGCTACGAGCACGTCCATGTGCGCTTGTTTCAGGCCATCCTTGGCCTTCAACATTCCGGGGAAGACATCCCCCACCACCTCGCTTGACCTTCATGCGCATGCCGTCAGCAATACGCCCTGCAAAGTCAATTGGTCTAACTCAGAGGCCGGACCCGGTGCTTTCAACCCCGGAAGCATCCCGAAGCGCCTCGGCGCGGTCGGTCTTCTCCCACGGGAACGCGGTGAAGGTATCGTTGCCCACGGTCATCTCGAACGGATCGCGACCGAAGTGGCCGTAGGCTGCGGTGGCCCGGTACATCGGGTGCAGCAGGTCCAGCATGCGGGTGATGGCATACGGACGCAGGTCGAAGTTCTGGCGGACGAGTTCAATGATCTTGTCGTCGCTGATCTTGCCGGTGCCGAAGGTGTTCAAGGAGATTGAGGTCGGCTCGGCGACGCCGATGGCGTAGGAGACCTGGATCTCGCACTTGTCGGCCAGGCCGGCGGCGACGATGTTCTTGGCCACGTAGCGGCCGGCGTAAGCGGCGGAACGGTCCACCTTGGACGGATCCTTGCCGGAGAACGCGCCACCACCGTGACGGGCCATGCCGCCGTAGGTGTCGACGATGATCTTCCGGCCGGTCAGGCCGCAGTCACCCACCGGGCCGCCGATAACGAACTTGCCGGTCGGGTTGATGTGGAACTGGGTGTCCTTGTGCAGCAGCTCTGCCGGCAGGGCGTGCTTGACGATCAGTTCCATCACCGCTTCTTTCAGGTCTGCCTGGCTGACGTCCGGGTCGTGCTGGGTGGACAGGACCACGGCGTCGATGCCGGTGACTTTGCCGTTCTCGTAGCGGCAGGTGACCTGGCTCTTTGCGTCCGGGCGCAGCCACGGCAGCAGGCCGCTCTTGCGGGCTTCGGCCTGGCGCTGGACGAGTCTGTGGGAGTAGGTGATCGGGGCCGGCATGAGCACGTCGGTCTCGTTGCTGGCGAAGCCAAACATCAGGCCCTGGTCACCGGCGCCCTGGTCTTCCGGCTTCTGGCGGTCAACGCCCTGGGCGATGTCGACGGACTGCTTGCCGATGATGTTGATCACGCCGCAGGTGCTGCCGTCATAGCCCACGTCGGAGGAGGTGTAACCGATGTCGTTGATCACGCCGCGAACCAGGTCTTCCAGGTCAACCCAGGCACTGGTGGTGATTTCGCCGCCGATGATGGCAACGCCGGTCTTGACCATGGTTTCACAGGCCACGCGGGCGTGCTTGTCTTCGGTCAGGATGGCATCCAGAACCGCGTCGGAAATCTGGTCAGCCAGTTTATCCGGGTGGCCTTCGGAGACCGATTCGGAGGTAAAGATGTTGTAGTCAGACATAGGTGTTTGCTCCTCTGTGAGCGCTTCAAATTCGTGCCGGGGTCAAACATGACCGGTGCCGGCTGCCTGGTTGTTGATGGTTGTCAGGGCATACGTAAAACTACCTACACCCATATCAAAAATTTTTGATATTCCTGTTTTGGCCGTTCCCTCAGGCCGGTCTGGATGTCTTCCAGAATTCCCGTACCTGTACCTGGAAGCCGTTGCGCAAGCCGATAAACAGCTGTTCGCCGGCGATCAGGTCAGCATCTGCTGCCCAGCTGGTCAGTTCCTCCGGTTCGAAACCGAGCCAGAGGTCGCCGCAGTTTTCCTTGGCCCAGTCCTGGTCGTGGCTGCACAGGTCGCTGATCACGAAGCAGCCGCCGTTGTTCATCAGTGCCGCGGCATCCAGAAAGATGTCCGCCGGACTGGGCACGTGATGCAGGACCATGTTGGCCACCACCAGATCGAAAGAATCGCCCCGGGCCAGCAGGGTGTCGGTCACGCCCTCGATCAGGTCCACGTTGTTCAGCTTCTCGTCGATGCAGGTCCGCGTGGCCTTGGCCAGCATGTCCCGGCTGTTGTCCAGGGCCACTACGTGCCCGAAAAGATCGGACAACACCGGCAAAAAAGCGCCTTCGCCGGGACCGATCTCCAGTGCGGTTTGCCAGTCCTGCTTCCC
Organism: Marinobacter sp.; assembly: GCA_014762755.1. Taxonomy (GTDB): domain Bacteria; phylum Pseudomonadota; class Gammaproteobacteria; order Pseudomonadales; family Oleiphilaceae; genus Marinobacter. The sequence goes on along the minus strand of JABURI010000054.1, from coordinate 4,607 downwards.
GGCCCGCTTGCGAATCAGTTCGGCCGTGGGCTCGGCATACAAATCAAAGGCGGCGATCAGCTCCTGCTGCTCCCGGAACTGCTCGGCGTGCCGGGAGAAGAAGGCCTGGGACTGATCCGCCCGTTGCTCGCGGATCGCATCGATCCTCTTCTGTAACGGCTCGGCCAGGGGCACCCGGTCCACGGTCTCGAAAATCTGCCGGATGGTCTGGTCGGTGAGCTTGTCGCTGTCCAGGTGCAAGGGGCGGCGATAGAAAATGGCGTTGCCTTCCCTCTGTGGCTCCAGCAACCCGGCCTTGTGCATCACTTTCAGGTGATGGCTCATGCCGGACTGGCGCATATCGAACATCTGGCTCAGCTCCAGCACACCAAAGGTATCCCGGCGCAGCACACGCAGGATCTCCAGGCGCAGCGGGTCGCCGCTGGCCTTGAAGATCGGGGCCAGGGCGTCAACCGAGGCCAGTTGGTTTGCGTGTGCATTCAATGAGGTCATGGAGGCGAAGTTTAGGTGGGTTCCGGTGGTCAATCAATAGCCATATCAAAATTTTTTGATATAGATTTATCATTCTTTGAAATCAGCCGTTTCGGGAATCCACAGGCAAACAATCGTGAAAAGGCAGCAGGCTGATTTGCCCCGGCACACAGTAATCGGCGAAAATACGCGCCTTATTTTTGATCACCCTTTGGATCACCACGAATTCTTTTCCTGCAAAACACTGGAGAAACGTCAATGCCGTCTCGTAAAGATCTCGCCAACGCCATTCGCGCGCTGAGCATGGATGCGGTTCAGAAAGCCAAGTCCGGCCACCCGGGTGCGCCCATGGGTATGGCGGATATCGCCGAGGTGCTGTGGAACGATTACCTCAGCCACAACCCGGCCAACCCTCAGTGGGCCAACCGTGACCGCTTCGTGCTGTCCAACGGTCACGGCTCCATGCTGCAGTACTCGCTGCTGCACCTGAGCGGGTATGACGTTTCCATTGATGACCTGAAGAACTTCCGTCAGCTGCACTCCAAGACTCCGGGCCACCCGGAATACGGTTACACGCCGGGCATCGAGACCACCACCGGCCCGCTGGGTCAGGGCATCGCCAACGCCGTTGGTTTTGCCATTGCCGAGAAGTCCCTGGCCGCGCAGTTCAACCGCCCCGGTCATGACATCGTTGATCACTACACCTATGCCTTCCTGGGCGACGGCTGCCTGATGGAAGGCATCTCCCACGAAGTGTGTTCCCTGGCCGGCACCCTGGGCCTGGGCAAGCTGATCTTCTTCTATGACGACAACGGCATCTCCATCGACGGCGAAGTGGAAGGCTGGTTCACCGACAACACCCCGCAGCGTTTCGAGTCCTATGGCTGGCAGGTCATCCCGAACGTGGACGGCCACGACGCCGAGGCCATCCGCGCCGCCATCGAAGCCGGTCGCGCCAACACCGGGCAGCCGACTTTGATCTGCTGCAAGACCATCATCGGCTTCGGCTCCCCGAACAAGCAGGGCAAGGAAAGCTGTCACGGTGCCCCGCTGGGTGACGACGAGATCGCCCTGACCCGCGAGCAGCTGGGCTGGGGATACGGCCCGTTCGAAGTGCCGGAAGACATCTACGCGGCCTGGAACGCGAAAGAGAAGGGCGCCGAAGCCCAGAAGGCGTGGGAAGAGAAGTTTGCGGCCTACGAGAAGGCCGAGCCGGAGCTGGCCGCCGAGTTCACCCGCCGCATGGCCGGTGACCTGCCCGCCGACTTCGCCGAGAAGGCCCAGGCCTACATCCAGGAGTGCCAGGACAAGGGCGAGACTGTCGCCTCCCGTAAGGCCTCCCAGAACACCCTGAACGCTTACGGCCCGCTGCTGCCGGAACTGATGGGTGGCTCCGCGGACCTGGCCGGCTCCAACCTGACCATCTGGAGCGGCACCAAGGGGCTGACCAAAGAAGACGCCTCCGGCAACTACATCTATTACGGTGTGCGTGAATTCGGCATGGCTGCGATCATGAACGGCATCGCCCTGCACGGCGGTTTCGTACCCTACGGCGCCACCTTCCTGATCTTCATGGAATACTGCCGTAACGCCGTGCGCATGGCGGCCTTGATGAAGCAGCGTTCCATCTTCGTATTCACCCACGACTCCATCGGCCTGGGCGAAGACGGCCCGACTCACCAGCCGGTCGAGCAGCTGGCCAGCCTGCGCACCACCCCGAACATGAGCACCTGGCGCCCGGCCGATACCGTGGAATCCGCGGTGGCCTGGAAGGCTGCCCTGGAGCGTAACGACGGTCCCACCGCCATGGTGTTCTCCCGCCAGGGTCTGCCGCACCAGGACCGCACCGCCGAACAGCTGGCCAACGTTGCCCGCGGTGGTTACATCCTGTCTGACAGCGAAGGCGCGCCGGAGCTGATCCTGATCGCCACCGGTGGCGAAGTCGGCCTGGCCCAGGACGCTGCCGCCAAGCTCCGGGAGCAGGGCAAGGCTGTGCGGGTCGTTTCCATGCCTTCCACCGATGTGTTCGACGCCCAGAGCGCCGAGTACAAGCAGCAGGTTTTGCCGCTGGAAGTCACCAACCGCATCGCCATCGAAGCCAGCATTGCTGATTACTGGTACAAGTACGTCGGCCTCGACGGCCGCGTGGTTGGCATGACCACCTTCGGTGAGTCCGCACCGGCGGGCGAGCTGTTCAAGGAGTTCGGCTTCACCGTCGACAACATCCTGGAAGTGGCCGACGAACTGTTGGACGCCTGATGAGCAACTCAAAGCCTTTTCGCATCGCCATCAACGGGTACGGTCGGATTGGCCAGTGCGTGTTGCGGGCGTTGTATGAAAACGGCTATCGCGACCACCTTCAGGTGGTCGCGATCAACGAGTTGTCGGACATCGACACCATCGCCCACTTGACCCGCTACGACTCCACTCATGGCCGGTTTCGGGGCGATGTCGCCGTCGAGGGCGATGACCTGGTGGTCAACGGCGACCGCATCCGCGTATTGCGGCACCCGGACCCCGCCGATCTGCCCTGGCGGTTGCTGGATGTGGATCTGGTGCTGGAATGCTCGGGCTCCTTTTCCGACCGGGCGACAGCCGAGAAGCACATTGATGCCGGAGCCCAACGGCTGTTGTTCTCCCAGCCCGCCGAATCGGATGTGGACCGCACCGTGGTGTTCGGTGTCAATGACGCCGAGCTGACCGGCGAGGATGTGATTGTCGCGGCGGCCTCCTGCACCACCAATTGTCTGGTGCCGGTGATCAAGGTGCTGGATGACGAGCTGGGCGTGGAGCAGGGCAGCACCACCACCATCCACGCCGCCATGAACGACCAGCCGGTGATCGACGCCTACCACCACCAGGATCTCCGCCGGACCCGCAGCGCTCTGCATAATATCGTGCCGGTGGATACCGGCCTGGCCCGCGGCATCGAGCGCCTCCTGCCCCACATGGAAGGCCGGTTCAGCTCCGTTGCCATGCGCGTGCCCACCCTGAACGTGTCTGCCATCGATATGGTGGTCAACGTCGGCAGGGTTACATCTGTCGAGGCCGTTAACAAGCTGTTAGAGAACGCCTCAAAAGGGTCATTAAAAGGTATCCTCGGCTACACCGACGAGCTCTTGGCCAGCTCCGACTTCAACCACGACGCCCACTCGGGCATCGTCGACGGCGGCCAGACGAGGGTAACCGGCGGCACCATGGTGAAGGTGCTGTGCTGGTTCGATAACGAGTGGGGGTTCGCCAACCGGATGCTGGATGTCAGCCGTTGTTGGTTGGAGAAAAAATGAAAAAGGGGTCAGATGAAGGTTTTCATCAGACCCCGGGCCTGACTCCGGGTTCACTGACCAGGCTCTGTGCTATCTCAGGGGTCTGATGAAGACTTTCATCTGACCCCAAGTTAACTGAACAAACGCAAAATTTAAGGACGAACACATGGCCATCAAAAAAATGACCGACCTGGACCTCGCCGGCAAGCGGGTCCTGATCCGCGAAGACCTCAACGTGCCGGTCAAAGACGGCAAGGTAACCAGCGACGCCCGCATCCGCGCCTCCCTGCCTACCATCAAGGCAGCGAAAGACGCCGGCGCCAAAGTCATGCTGATGTCCCACCTGGGCCGTCCGGAAGAAGGCGTCTACGACGAAGCCTCCTCCATGAAGCCCGTCGCCGACCACCTGACCAAAGTCCTCGGCCAGGAAGTCCGCCTGATCAAAGATTACCTGGAAGGCGTTGAAGTGGCCGACGGCGAAGTCGTCCTGTTCGAAAACGTCCGCTTCAACAAGGGTGAAAAGAAAGACGACGAAGAACTGTCCAAGAAGTACGCCGCCCTGTGCGACGTCTATGTCATGGACGCCTTCGGCACCGCCCACCGCGCCCAGGCCTCCACCCACGGCGTCGCCCGCTTCGCACCTGAAGCCTGTGCCGGCCCGCTGCTGGCTGCCGAACTCGAAGCCCTCGGCAAGGCCCTGGACAACCCGGCCAAGCCGGTCGTCGCCATCGTCGGTGGCTCCAAGGTCTCCACCAAACTGGACGTCCTCAATGCCCTGGAAAAAGTGTGTGACCAGATCATCGTCGGCGGCGGCATCGCCAATACCTTCCTGGCCGCAGCCGACGATGATCTGGTCACACACTTTTTCCA
>JABURI010000099.1 GCA_014762755.1 Marinobacter sp. | reverse complement strand
TCGGTTACACGATGGTTTACGGCATCATCGGCATGATCAACTTTGCCCATGGTGAGATCTATATGATCGGTGCCTATACCGCGCTGATCGCCATTACCGGCCTGGCTTCCCTGGGCATCGCCTGGCTTCCGCTGATCCTGATCGTGGCGCTGATCTGTGCCATGCTGGTCTCCAGCTCCATGGGCTGGGCCGTGGAACGGGTTGCCTACCGACCGGTTCGCGGGCGGCACCGGCTGATCCCGCTGATTTCTGCCATCGGCATGTCCATCTTCCTGCAGAACTACGTGCATCTGGCACAGGGTTCCCGGAACATCGGCTTCCCGGCCCTGATCGAGGGTGGCTTCCAGTTCGGCGCTTCCGAGGGCTTCCAGATGTCCCTCTCCTACATGCAGATCACCATCTTCATCACCACCCTGATCTGTATGACCGCGCTGTCACTGTTCATTGCCCGCTCCCGGACCGGTCGCGCCTGCCGCGCGGTGTCCCAGGACCTGGGCATGGCTAACCTGCTGGGCATTGATACCAACCGGATCATCTCGGCAACCTTCGTGATCGGCGCGGCTCTCGCCGCCGTTGCAGGCCTCCTGCTCGGTATGTACTACGGTTCCGTCGATCCCCTGTTCGGCTTCATCGCCGGCCTGAAAGCCTTCACAGCAGCCGTCCTCGGCGGTATCGGAAGCATTCCGGGCGCCATGCTCGGCGGTCTGATACTCGGCGTGGCAGAAAGCATGACGTCCGGCTACCTCAGCGGCGAGTACAAGGACGTCATCTCGTTCAGCCTGCTCATCCTGATTCTGCTGTTCAAACCCACCGGCCTGCTTGGCAAACCGGAGGTTGAGAAGATCTGATGGCTGCTCAAAATCTGAAACATGCACTGTTCTGTGCATTTATCACTATCATCATTGCCTACCCGATCCTGGGGCTGAACCTCGTTGCCGAGGGCACTTCAGTCAAGCTGGAAGGCGCCAACACCGCGACCGTCGTCAACGTGTTCCTGGCCGCAGTGGCGGTTTTCCTGTTCCAGGTATTCCGCGACAACATCATGGGCGTGTTCGGCAAGGTTCCGAACCTTAACCCCCTGGCCAATCGCGGCCCGGTATCCCAGGAAAAGCGCCTGCTGATGGAGCGGGTATTCTTCGTGGCAATCATCCTGCTCGCGCTGGTCTGGCCGTTCATCGTGTCCCGCGGCGCGGTCGACCTGGCCACCCTGGTACTCATCTATATCATGCTCGCCCTCGGGCTGAACGTGGTGGTGGGCCTGGCCGGCCTGCTCGATCTGGGCTACGTGGCGTTCTATGCGGTGGGTGCCTACACCTTCGCGCTGCTATCCCAGTACTTCGGCATCTCCTTCTGGCTGGCCCTGCCGATCGGCGCCCTGCTCGCCGCCCTGTTCGGGTTTGTGCTGGGCTTTCCGGTGCTCCGGTTGCGGGGTGACTACCTCGCCATTGTCACCCTGGGCTTCGGGGAAATTATCCGTATCCTGCTGAACAACTGGACCTCGCTCACCGGCGGCCCCAACGGCATCGGTGGCATTCCGGATCCGACCCTGTTCGGCATGGAGTTCGGTCGCCGGGTCAAGGAGGAAGGCAACGTCTCCTTCCACGAAACCTTTGGCATCGCCTACTCCGGTGAGCACAAGGTCATCTTCCTGTACCTGATCGCCCTGGTGCTGGCCATCTTCACCCTGCTGGTCATCCGTCGCTTCATGCGGATGCCCGTGGGCCGCGCCTGGGAAGCTCTGAGGGAGGACGAAATCGCCGCCCGTTCCCTGGGCATGAGCCGCACCGCGGTGAAACTCTCGGCCTTCACCATTGGTGCTTTCTTTGCCGGTTTTGCCGGCACCGTGTTTGCCTCCAAGCAGGGCTTTATCAGCCCGGAATCCTTCGTATTCCTGGAGTCTGCCATCATCCTGGCCATCGTGGTTCTGGGGGGCATGGGCTCACAGGTCGGGGTGATCCTGGCTGCGATTGCCGTCACCATCCTGCCCGAGCTCGCCCGGGAATTCTCTGAATACCGGATGCTCATCTTCGGTGCCGCCATGGTGCTGATGATGGTCTGGCGTCCGCAGGGCCTGCTGCCCATGCGCCGCATTCAAATCGAAATCAAAGAGCAGGGGTGACAGACAATGCTTGAAGTACAGAATCTGTCCATGCGCTTCGGCGGCCTGCTGGCGGTGGACCAGGTCTCCGTGGATGTCCAGGAACACGAGATTGTCTCGATCATCGGCCCCAACGGCGCCGGCAAGACTACCGTGTTCAACTGCATCAGCGGTTTCTACAAACCAACCGGCGGCAAGATCCTGTTCCAGGGTCAGGAAATCCAGGGCAAGCCCGACTACAAGATTTCCCGCCTGGGCATGGTGCGCACGTTCCAGCACGTGCGGCTGTTCAGCAAGATGACGGTGGTGGAGAACCTGTTGGTGGCCCAGCACCGTCACCTGAACACCAACCTCCTTGCCGGCCTGCTGAAAACCCCGGATTACCGGGAGCGGGAGAAGAAATCCCTTGAGCGGGCGAGGTACTGGCTGGAGCGGGTCGGTCTGATCGACATGGCCAACTGGGAAGCCGGCAACCTGGCCTATGGTCAGCAACGGCGCCTGGAAATCGCCCGCTGCATGGTAACCGAACCGCAGCTGCTGATGCTGGATGAGCCGGCAGCCGGCCTCAACCCGGCGGAAACGAAAGAACTGGATCAGCTGATTGTCAGCCTGAAAGAGGACTACAACGTTTCCGTGTTGCTGATTGAGCACGACATGAGCCTGGTGATGGGTATTTCCGACCGGATCAACGTCATTAACCAGGGCCGCCCCCTGGCCAGTGGCACCCCGGACGAAATCCGCCAGAACGACGACGTGATCAAAGCCTATCTGGGCGAGGCCTGAGGACCAACCATGCTAGTACTTGAGAATGTTCATACCCATTACGGGAAAATCGAGGCGCTGCACGGGGTATCGGTCGAGGTAAAGAAAGGCGAGATCGTCTCCCTGATCGGTGCCAACGGTGCCGGCAAGACCACCCTGCTGATGACCGTCTGCGGTAGCCCCCAGGCGAGCTCCGGACGGGTCATCCTGGAAGGCCGGGACATCACCAACGAGCCCACCTCCCAGATCATGCGCTCCGGCATTGCCATCGTGCCCGAGGGCCGGCGGGTGTTCTCCGGCCTGACCGTGGAAGAAAACCTGCATATGGGCGGGTTCTTCAACACCAAGGCGGAGATCCGCAAGAGCCAGGACCACGTCTACGACCTGTTCCCCCGGCTCAAGGAGAGGGAGCACCAGCGAGCGGGCACCATGTCCGGCGGTGAACAGCAGATGCTCGCCATCGGCCGTGCGCTGATGAGCAAGCCACGGATGATCATCCTGGACGAGCCCTCCCTGGGGCTGGCGCCGATCGTGATCCAGCAGATCTTCGAGATCATCGGGCAGCTTCGGGAAGAAGGCATCACGGTGTTCCTGGTGGAGCAGAATGCCCACCAGGCCCTGAACCTCGCGGACCGTGGCTACGTGCTGGAGACCGGACGGATCCGGTTGCACGATACCGGCAAGAACCTGCTCGCCAACCCGGACGTGCGCAACGCGTACCTCGGGGGCTGACGGCCTTCCCGGAGTATCGGTAAAACGCCGGGGCGTGGCGACACGCTCCGGCTTTTTGGTTCATATGACCTAAAAAGAGACATATTAGCGCTTCATCGCCGTGAAAAAACCGACATAAATCAATTACTCACGAATCCCTTCACTTGCGAATCCGGAACTTGGACTATACTCAAACCAACGGTCTACCTGTCTCCACAGGACCTGTCAGGACCGTTCTTTCCCGGCTGTCCCCGCGGGGCCGGCCGGGGAATCAATGCGACGTGTGCATAAAAAACACAGATAAGGAGTAAACAATGAAAAAACTGATCGCAGGTGCAATTCTTCTGGGTGCCTCCTCCATGGCGTTCGCCCAGCCGGGCTGCGGCGTGGGTGCGATGATCTGGAAAGGACAATCCGGTATTGCTCCCCACGTTCTGGCCGCTACCACCAACGGAACCTTCGGTAACCAGACATTCGGTATGACCACCGGCACACTGGGCTGCCAGACCAACCAGGCCGTTCAGTCCATGGCCATGTACATGGACAGCAACATCGACAAAGTAGCCCGTGACATGTCCCGCGGCTCCGGCGAGAACCTCGATACCCTGGCGGTTCTGCTGGGCGTAGAGGAAGCCGACCGCGGCGCGTTCCGCAAGGTGCTCCAGGACAACTTCGCTGCCATCTTCCCGGACGCCGACACCACCTCCGGTGAAGCCGTGGATGTCATCGTGGCCCTGTTGGAGCAGGACAAGACCCTGAGCAAATATGTCGCGGCATAACGACCGTTAACCGCAAGGATGAATACGGCGCCAGGGACGGCGCCTGACCGATTTCCCCAACGACCCGGATCCTTTTTCTCCATGGGCCAGACCGCGCGTTTCGGGCAAGTGATTCTTTGCCTTGCCTTCAGCTGTAACCTCCACGCCAGTGAACCAACGATTCCAGACCAACTGCACCAGGACCCGGCCTGGCTGACACTGGGCCACTACCACCCGGACACCTTTGGTGATAGCTACACCAGCCAGGCCGACGACCCGTCGTTCTTCCTGAGCGAAAATGGCAAACATTCGCCCCGGGCCGAGCTTGAAGCCACCCTGGCGGCCATTCAAAAGCCCGGAGGTGGCAACGATCATGCACGCTGCCGTTTCCCGGCCCGGGATGCCTGGCTCCGGGAACGTCTGGACCTGCCGGACTCGGACGTATCCTGTCCGGACTACCGGGACTGGAAAGAGACCTTGAATACGGAAACGGTCACCCTGGTGTTTGCCGCCTCCTACCTGAACAGTCCGTCTTCCATGTTCGGGCATACCTTCCTGAGGCTGGATCCGCCCCGGGAAGACGAGGAGACCAACCTGCTGCTGGCCAACACCATTTCCTACGCGGCCGATGCCGCCGCCCACGACAGTGAAATCCTGTTCGCCTACAAGGGCATCTTCGGCGGCTATCCGGGCATCACCACGGTGCAGCCCTACTATGAAAAGATCCGCCTGTACTCGGACATCGAGCATCGGGATCTGTGGGAGTACACCCTGAACCTCGACCAGAGCGAGGTTGATTTATTGCTGGCCCATGCCTGGGAAATCCAGGACAAGAACTTCGATTACTACTTCTTCGACGAGAACTGCGCCTACCGGCTGCTGGCTCTGATTGATGTGGCTCGCCCGGGAACGGACCTGCTGGGAGAAGTGAGCACTCACGCCATCCCCTCTGACACAGTCCGATGGGTGGTGGACAAGGACCTGGTGGAAGAGGTGTATTACCGGCCCTCGGCAGCCACCTCGGTCGCCTACCGGATCTCCGAGCTGCCCGACGACCACCAGACCCTGTCTGCAGCGATTGCCAATGGCTATGTCGATACCGATGATCCCGAGCTGCAACAACTGAATGATCGGGACCGGGCCCGGGTGCTGGATGCCACCTACGATTATGTCCGCTACCAGAGCGAGGCCGAAGGCTGGCCCCGGGAACATGCGGCGCCGCTGTCCCACGAACTTCTGGTTGCCCGAAGCCGGATCGAGGACGTCGAGACCAGCGCGCAGCCACCCGAACCGGAGGTTCGCGATGACCAGGGCCATGACACCTTCCGTGTGAGCCTCGGCGCCGGTCAGCTGGCTCACCGGGAATTCACCCAGCTGACCTTCCGGCCCGCCTATCACGACGTGCTGGATCCGCCGGCGGGCTATCGACCCGGGGCTCAGCTGCAGTTTCTGCGGCTCGATGCCCGGTACTACACCGACAACGACGAGTTGCAGGTCGAGCGACTGGTGGGCGTGGAAATCCGTTCCCTGAGCCCCCGGGATCAGTTCTTCTCGCCGCTGTCCTGGCAGGTCGGTTTTGGCGGACGAAGGACGGACACCGGAACTGACCGGGTTCTGGCGCCCTACCTTGAAGGGGGTGCGGGTGGCAGCTGGGCTCTGGGGGATTCCACTCAGGCATTCGCCATCGCCACCGCCGATCTGGAAATCGACGACGACCTGCGACGGGGTTACGACGCCGCTCCGGGCGCCGACCTCGGCGTGCTGCACCAGAACAACCGGTTCAGCCTCCTGGCTGGCGCGCGAACCAAAGCCTGGATTGTCAGCAGTCAGCACCGCCAGGATCAGGCGTACATCAAGGGCAACTGGCATCTTGGCCGGGCATTCAGCCTGTTTGCCGAGTTCACCCGCGAAGACCATTACGACAGGTACCAGAGCACATGGCACGCAGGACTACACGCCTATTTCTGAGTCTCAAGCGCACGCTGTTAACGGCTGTACTCGCCGCTCTGACGATCATGCAGGGCGGCTGCAGCAGCGTTTTCTTCTACCCCGACGACATCACCTATGTCACGCCCGACCGGCTCAATCTCGATTACGAGGACATCTACCTGGATACGGCCGACGGCGAGACCTTGCACGGCTGGTGGCTGCCCGCGCAGATAGACGGAGAGGAACCCCGAGGCACGGTGTATTTCCTGCACGGCAATGCCCAGAACATCAGCAGTCATATCCTGAACGTCGCCTGGCTGCCTGAGCAGGGATACAACGTCTTTACCATCGATTACCGGGGGTTTGGCCGGTCGACCGGCGATGCGGACATAGAGGGCGCCCTGCACGACGTGGAGACCGGGTTTCGCTGGATGACGCAACAGCCCGGCGTGGAAGACCGGCCCATCCATATTCTGGGCCAGAGCCTGGGGGGCGCCCTCGGGATTGCTCTGGCCAGCGAGTGGGTGCAAAGGAAGGAACGCCCTGCGTTGGACGGCATGATCCTCGATGGCACCTTTTCCGGGTTTCGGCGTATTGCCCGGGAAAAGCTTGATGCTTTCTGGCTGACCTGGCCGTTCCAGGTTCCGCTGAGCTGGACGATCCCCTCGGAATACGAAGGTCTGGAAAGAATTGATGATATCTCACCGGTACCGGTGATGGTGATTCACAGCGTCCGGGATGGGATCATTCCCTTTCATCATGGGGTGGCGCTGTATGAGGCGGCCGGAGAGCCCAAGCGGTTCTTGCGGACGGATACGGGTCACGGGGCGACGTTTGTGATTCCGGCTTATCGGGAGGCGGTGCTGGAGTTTATGGGTGAGAGTGAAGGCGCCGGCCGATGACAATGGGGGGCGGTTGAAGGTGGGGTCTGATGAAAACCTTCATCTGACCCCGAGTTTAGGTCTGACTCCGAGAATGGCGTTCTGAAAATGGGGTCAGATGAAGGCTTTCATCAGACCCCGGAATTTCGGGCATAAAAAAGGGGTCAGAAGAAAGCTTTCTTCTGACCCCGTCTTTACCGCTTGCTATCAGGCAGAAAAGTCGGTCGGCTGCTCGCCTTCCTTCACTTCCTTCATGGACAGCTTCACGCGGCCGC
>JABURI010000177.1 GCA_014762755.1 Marinobacter sp. | reverse complement strand
GCCACCATATCATCGAAGGCCTGGGCAGCCTCTTCAATGGGGTAGGTCCGGGTAATCAGTTCATCCAACTTGAGTTTACCGGCCTTGTAAAGCCCCAGGATTCTGGGGAAATCGTGCTGCGGCCGGGCCGAACCCAGCCAGCTACCCTTGAGGGTGCGTTCATCGGCGGGCAAGGTCAGTGTGGTCAGTGCTGTCTTGTCCTTCGGGTCGGCCACACCCACCACCACGGCAGTACCACCGCGACCGAGGCACTTGTAGGCCTGCTCCACTACCGGACCGGCGCCGACGCATTCAAAGGCGTAATCCACACCGCCGGTGAGTTTCTTAACGGCCTTGGCCGCATCCTCCACCTCATTGATATTGACCGTGTGGGTGGCACCAAATTCCTTCGCCATCTCCAGTTTCTTCGGGTTGCTGTCCACTGCCACGATCATCTCGGCACCGGCGGTGGCACAGCCCTGGATGGCATTGAGGCCAACGCCCCCGATTCCGAACACCGCCGCCCGGGAGCCGGGCTCCAGTTGTGCCGTGTTGAAGACCGCACCCACGCCGGTCATCACCGCACACCCGACCAGGGCCGCGTTCTTCATGGGCACGTTCTCATCCACCTTGACACAGTTATCCACATGCATGGTGGCAAATTCCGCCATCACGCCACAGGCACCGAACACGTTCAGCGGCTCGCCATTGGTGTCCCGGGTGCGCACCGTGCCATCCGGCAGCGTAAACATGGCCTTGCGGGCGTTCTCGCACAATACCGGCCGACCCCGGACACATTGGCGGCACTTGCCACACATGGAGATGAAGGAGCTGACGACGTGGTCACCTTCCTTGAATTCGGTTACCCCTTCACCCACTTCCACCACGACGCCGGCAGCCTCGTGGCCCAGCACCAGGGGCGGCGGATAGGGAATCTTGCCGGTGGTGGCGGACAGATCGCTGTGGCAAACGCCGCAGGCGGCAATCTTGATGGTGATCTCGCCCCGCTTGGGGCCCTCGACGGTGATGGTCTCGACCTGGACGGGGTCCCCCCATTTCCGGCAGACCACGGCTTTGGCTTTTCTGTCCATTTTTTACTCCCCTTTTTTGTTTAAGGAGGGGTCGGATGAAGGTTTTCATCTGACCCCGGGGGTTAGCTGGGGTGAAGATGGGGTCTGAAGAACTCGTTCTTCTGACCCCGTCTTCAGGCCTCAAAAAGCAGCATCGGCCATGCCCAACGCAGTGTCATCGACCGCTTTCAGCAACTCAGCGACACTCACCACACCCGGCAACTCATACCGGGCAAAATACTCGCAGGCCCTGAGTTTACCCTCGTAAAAAGCATCGTCCTGCCCATCCAAACTTTCCAGGCCCTCGAGGGCTTTCAATCCCTGGCGCAGCCACAACCAGCCGACCACCACCTGCCCGAAGGCATCCAGGTACAGGGTGGCGTTGGCGAGGGCTTTTTCCTTGTCACCACTGGCCTTGACCGCATTAATGGCCTCGGTGGCGCCGGCCATTGCCCGTACTGCTGCTTCCAGGCGTTCGGCACTCCCGGCGAGCCGAGTCCTGGCACGGGCCTCTCCAATGGTAGCTTCAATGCGGGCCATCAGCTCCTGGTAGAACCGGCCGCCAGCCAGGGAAACCTTCCGGCCCAGCAGGTCCAGGCCCTGAATCCCGTGGGTACCTTCATGAATCGGGTTCAGGCGATTATCCCGGTAGAACTGTTCTACCGGGTACTCCCGGGTGTAGCCATACCCCCCATGCACCTGGATCGCCAGGCTGTTGGCTTCCAGGCAGTAACGGGACGGCCAGGACTTGATCACCGGTGTCAGCAGGTCCAGCAGACCCGCGGCCAGCTCACGCTGTTCTGCGGTTTCCGCAAATTTCTTCTCGTCCACCAGCATCGCGCCCTGCAGGCACAGGGCCAGTCCCCCTTCGACGTAGGCCTTCTGGGCCAGCAGCATGCGGCGGATATCGGCATGGCGAATCAGGGGCACCTGCGGGCTTTGCGGATCCTTCTCGCCAATCGGCCGACCCTGCCGCCGCTCCCGGGCGTAGTCCAGGGCATGCAGGTAGCCGGTGTACCCGAGCATCACGGAGCCCAGGCCAACGCCGATCCTGGCCTCGTTCATCATGTGGAACATGGCGGCGAGGCCCTGATGCGGTTCGCCAACCAGGTAACCGAAAGCACCGTCCTTCTCACCGAAATTCAGCATCGTTGAGGTGGTACCGCGATAGCCCATCTTGTGAATGAGGCCGGCCAGGGCGACATCGTTACGCTCGCCCAGGGAGCCGTCCTCGTTTACCAGAATCTTCGGCACCAGGAACAGGGAAATGCCCTTCACGCCGGGCGGTGCGTCCGGCAAGCGGGCGAGCACCATGTGGATGATGTTCTCGCTCAGCTCATGGTCGCCGCCGGAGATGTAGATCTTGTTGCCGAACAACCGGTAGCTGCCGTCTGGTTGGGGCTCGGCTCGGGTGCGGAGATCGCCCAGCGAGGAACCGGCGTGCGGCTCGGTCAGGCACATGGTGCCGAAGAACCGGCCCGCCAGCATCTGGTCCGCGTACCGGGTTTTCTGCTCCTCACTACCATGGGCGAGGATCAGGTTGGCGGCCGCAATGGTCAGGCCGGCGTAACCCTGGGTACCGACGTTGGCGCCCTTCAGCAGACCCACGCACATCTGCGCCACCGCGGCCGGCAGCTGCATGCCGCCTCGCTCGTAATCCTGGCTGGCCGCCATCAAACCGGTGCCCTTGAGCACATCCAGGGCCTTGCGGACTTCCGGCCGCATTTCCACCCGCCCGTTCTCGAAGGTGGGTTCTTCCTCGTCCACCAGGCGGGCGTGCGGCGCGAATTCTTCCGCCGCCACTTTCAGGGCCAGGTCCAGCGCCGCCTGCAGGGTCTCGCGATTGTGTTCCGAGTAGCGTTCAAACCGCAGTACCTGCTCCACGTCGTGAAGCTCGTACAATTGAAACGCCAGATCCCGGGTATTGATGATTTTCTGCTGCATGGCGACGCTCCCCCGGTTTACACCACTTCGAACAGACCGGCAGCGCCCTGGCCACCACCGATGCACATGGTCACGACCACGTACTTGGCACCACGCCGCTTGCCTTCAATCAAGGCATGACCGGTCAGGCGGGAGCCGGTGACACCGTAGGGGTGACCAACGGCAATGGAACCGCCATTCACGTTCAGCTTCTCCATGGGGATACCGAGCCGGTCACGGCAGTAGACCACCTGGGAGGCGAACGCTTCGTTCAGCTCCCACAGGTCGATGTCATCCATGGTCAGGCCGGTGCGTTCCAGCAAACGCGGAATCGCGAACACCGGGCCGATACCCATCTCATCCGGCTCGCAACCGGCAACCGCAAAGCCGCGGAAGATGCCCATGGGCTCGATGTTGTGCTTCTCGGCATAGGTGCTGTTCATGACGGTGCACACGGAGGCGCCGTCTGACAGCTGGCTGGCGTTACCGGCAGTGATGAACTGGTCCGGGCCACGCACAGGATCCAGTCCCGCCAGGCCCTCCAGGGTGGTGTTCGGGCGGTTGCACTCATCACGGTTCAGCGTCACCTGCTTCTCGCTGACCTCACCGGTTTCCTTGTTCTTGACCAGCATGGTGGTGTCGAAGGGCACGATCTCGTCGTCAAACTTGCCGGCCTCCTGGGCCGCCGCCGTGCGCTGCTGGGAAATCAGGGCGTACTCGTCCTGGGCTTCCCGGCTGACGTTATAGCGCTGGGCCACAATATCGGCGGTCTCGATCATGGACAGATAGAGCTCGGGCTTGTTCTTCATCAGCCAGTCGTTGGTGGCGTGGAAACTGTTGATCTTGTCGTTTTGCACCAGGGAGATGGACTCCACCCCTCCGGCGACCATGGCGGGCACCTTCTCGGATACCACCCGCTGTGCGGCGATGGCAATGGACTGCAGCCCGGAGCTGCAGAACCGGTTAATGGACAGGCCGGCGGTCGTGACCGGAAGACCGGCACGGATGGCCGCCAGACGCGCCATGTTCTTGCCCTGGGCACCTTCGTGGAACGTGGCGCCGAGGATAACGTCCTCAACGATAGCCGGATCGATACCGGCGCGTTTGACCGCCTGTTCAATGACATGGCCGGCCATATCAACGCTGTGGGTATTGTTCAGGGCGCCCCGGTAGGATTTACCAAGGCCGGTGCGGGCGGTGGAGACGATGACTGCTTCGGACATGATTGTGTTCCCTTGAAGGAGGGGTCAGAAGAAGGCTTTCTTCAGACCCCGGAGTTTGGGTTGAACGCTGGTGAAGGTGGGGGGCCGTGAACCTGGGGTCAGAAGAAAGCTTTCTTCTGACCCCGTCTTCAAATCCACCCCGAGCTCAAATCAAAGGTCGCCGAACTTCTTCCCCTCGCTGACCAGCTTCTCCAGCAACGCCGACGGCTTCCACTGCTCACCGCCAACGGTATCCTGGTACTTTTTGACGGCCGCAAGGATGTTGTCCAGGCCTTCCTGGTCGGCCCAGAACATGGGGCCACCACGGTAGGCCGGGAAGCCATAGCCGTAGATCCAGACGATGTCGATGTCGATGGAACGGTCCGCGATACCCTCTTCCAGGATCTTGGCGCCTTCGTTGATCATCACGTACATGCAGCGCTCAAGGATTTCCTGGTCGGTGATCTCGCGCGGGGTAATGCCCTGCTCCTTGCGGAACTCCTCGATCAGCTGTTCCACCTCGGGTTCGGGAATCGGCTTGCGGCTGCCTTCCTCGTACTTGTAGACGCCCGCCTGGGTCTTCTGGCCAAGACGGCCCTGCTCGGCGAGTTTGTCCATCCAGCTGGCGGGGATATCTTCGCCGGCCTTGCGGCGCTCTTCGCGGATGCGGTAACCGACATCGATGCCGGCCAGGTCGGACATGGCGAACTGTCCCATGGGGAAACCCAGGTCGGTCAGGACCTTGTCCACCTGCTGCGGCGTGGCGCCCTCATCCACCAGGGACATGGCCTCGGTGCCGCGCTTGTGGAGCATCCGGTTGCCGACAAAGCCATAGCAGTTACCCACCATGACGCCGACCTTCTTGATCTTCTTGGCGACCGCCATGACCGTCGCTTTCACCTCGTCGGAGGTCTTGCTGCCACGGACGTTCTCCAGCAGCTTCATGACGTTGGCCGGGCTGAAGAAGTGCATGCCCACCACGTCCCCGGGACGGCTGGTGGCAGAAGCAATCTCATCGATGTCGAGAGTGGAGGTGTTGGAAGCCAGGATGGCGCCGGGCTTGCAGACTTCATCCAGCTTGCTGAAGATTTCCTTCTTGATGGCCATGTTCTCGAACACCGCCTCGATCACCAGGTCAACATCCCGGAAATCGTCATAGGTCAGGCTCGGTGTGATCAGCGCCATGCGCTGCTCGACCTGCTCCTGGGTGAGCTTGCCCTTCTTCGCAGAGTTCTCGTAGTTGCGGCGGATGATCGCCAGACCCTTGTCCAGCGCTTCCTGCTTCACCTCAACGATGGTGACCGGAATGCCCACGTTGGCGAAGTTCATGGCAATACCGCCACCCATGGTGCCGGCGCCGATGATGCCCACGCTCTTCACCTCACGGACCGGAGTGTCCTTGGGCAGTCCCTTGACCTTGGAGGCCTCGCGCTCGCCAAAGAAGGAATGGATCAGACCCGCGCGCTGGGGCGATTCCATGCACTCCATGAACAGTTCACGCTCGCGCTTCATGCCCTCGTCGAAGGGAAGGTTGAAGGCGGCTTCCACGGCATCGACGCACTTGAACGGGGAGAACAGGCCACGGGCCCGCTTTTTCAGGCCTTCGCGGAACTGGTCAAAGACATCGCTGCCTTTCTCCGCGTCGATCTTGTCGGTGATGTCCCGAACCCGGCGCACCGGCTTACCCTCGCCTGCGATCTTCCGGGCAAACGCCAGGCCCACGGCGCGGATATCGTCGCCGTCTTCCACGGCATCCAGAATACCGAGGGCCAGGGCGTCTTTGGCCCCGACGAATTCACCGGTAGTGATCATTTCCAGCGCTTTCTGGGCACCGGTCAGGCGTGGCAGGCGCTGGGTACCACCGGCACCGGGCAACAGGCCCAGTTTCACTTCCGGCAGGCCCACTTTCGCGCTGCTCAGGGCAACCCGGTAATGGCAGCTCAACGCGGTTTCCAGTCCGCCACCCAGGGCGGTGCCGTGAATCGCGGCAACCAGTGGCTTGTCACTGCTTTCATAAGTATTCACGACATTCGGCAGCGACGGCTCCTGCATCGGTTTGCCGAATTCCCGGATGTCGGCGCCGGCAATAAACGTGCGCCCGTCACATACCAGCAGCAATACCTTGGCGTCTGTGTCCTTCTGGCCTTGCTCGAGGGCTTTCAGCAGCCCGGAGCGAACAGCGTGGCCGAGGGCATTGACCGGCGGATAGTTCACGGTGATAACGCCGATACTGCCTTCCCGGTTATAGCTTACGACCTCAGACATAATCTCTCCTCGCCTTAATTGAAATGTGGTTTTAACTAGCGAAACATGCGTACGATTTAATACAAGTTTTCGGACGGTTTCAACCGTCAATTAAACTACAGACACAAAAAAACCGCAGAATTTCTTCTGCGGTTTTTTGATTCGGAGTTCGTCGGGAGGCCGTTGTTAAACGCCCAGTGACTCGATATCACCCGCCAGCATTGCCAGCTGATGGGCAATGGAGCCACGCAGCTTTTCACCGGATACCAGATAGGACGGGGCCGCGCAGGTCAGGGCCATGATGGTGCCGTCCTGCAGGTGGATGGGCACACCCGCCGAATTGATGTTGCGGTCCCACTCGCCCAGGGACAGACAGAAGCCATGCTCCTTGTAGTCCTTCATGGCCTGCTCCAGACCTTCCTTCTTTTCCGGCCAGGCATCGCCGTACTTGTCGGCCATGGCCTCATCGATCAGATTGCGGGCCTTGTCGCTGATGGCACAATAGTAAGCGCGGCCGGCGGAAGTCGTAGCCATGGGCAGCTTCAGGCCGATCTCCATGCGCAACAGCGACGCCTCCGGCGGCAGGCGGTTTTCCACGTAGATCATGTGCAACCGGTCCCGGCAGGTCAGGCCCACGGACATGTTGGTTTGGCGCGCGAACTCATCCATGTACGGCTTCGCCAGCTGGCGTACCTTGAGGTTGGATACGTAGGCATAACCCAGCGCCAGCACCCCGGAACTGAGCTGATATTTTTCCAGCTGGGTGTTGTAGCTCAGGTAACCGAGCTTGGTGAGGGTGTAAGTCATCCGGGACACGGTTGGCTTGGGCAGGCCGGTGATGCGGGCAATGTCCTGGTTGCCAAGGATAACCGAACCCTGGCTGAACGCTCGGAGCACATCCAGACCCCGGGACAGGGCCTCGACAAACTTGCGATCCTTTTCCGGCTTGACGGGCTCGCCATCACCGGATGCCACTTTCAGTTCCGGTGAGCTCTGTTTTGTTCTTGCCATAATGGGGCGTC
>JABURI010000267.1:5782-7489 GCA_014762755.1 Marinobacter sp. | reverse complement strand
AACATGTCTCAATCCAACTCCGTGTCGGGTAACGGCGATTACACTGCCCGTGGCCTCTGGTCGTCCCGACTGGCGTTCATTCTGGCGGCCACCGGTTCTGCGGTCGGTCTGGGCAACGTCTGGAAATTCCCCTACGTCACCGGCGAGAACGGCGGCGGCGCCTTTGTCCTGGTATATCTTTTGTGTATCGCCATCATTGGTATTCCCATCATGATGGCCGAGGTGTTCATCGGCCGGAACGGCCGTCACAACCCGATCACCAGTTTCCGTCTGGTGGCCGAACGTAACCTGGCCTCACCGGTCTGGCGCATCTCCGCAATCGTGGGCATGCTCGCCGCCTTTATCATCCTGTCTTTTTATTCGGTGATCGGTGGCTGGGCTGCCTCGTATATCGGCCATGCCGCTGCCGGTGATTTCACCGGTGGTACCGCCGAGTCCATTGGTGACCTGTTCGGTGGCCTGCTCGGCAGCCCGGTGCAGCTGCTGATCTGGCACACTGTGTTCATGGCGCTGGTGGTATTGGTGGTTTCCCGGGGCCTCAAGGGAGGTCTGGAGCGTGCGGCCACCATTCTGATGCCGGCCCTGTTCATCCTGTTGCTGGTTGCGGTGGGCTATGCCACCACCACCGGTCATTTCGGTGAGGCGGTCAGCTTCCTGTTCAGCCCGAACTTCGGCGCGCTTACCGTCAGTGGTGTCCTGGTTGCCTTGGGGCATGCCTTCTTCACCCTGAGCCTGGGTATGGCGATCATGATGGCCTATGGCTCCTACCTGGGGCGGGATGTCTCCATCGGCCGGACTGCCATCAGCGTGGCGATCATGGACACCGCCGTCGCTTTGCTGGCGGGCCTGGCTATCTTCCCGGTGGTCTTCGCCAATGGCCTGGAAGCCGGCGCCGGCCCCGGCCTGATCTTCCAGACCCTGCCCCTGGCATTCGGCAACATGCCCTTTGGCAGCCTGTTCGGCGCCCTGTTCTTCGTGCTGCTGCTTTTTGCCGCCTGGACCTCCGGCATTTCCCTGCTGGAGCCGGTGGTCGAGTGGGTCGAGGAAAAGACCAGCCTGGCCCGTACCGGCAGTGCGGTGCTGGTAGGTGTGCTTTGCTGGGCACTGGGCATCGCTTCGATCCTGTCCCTGAACGTCTGGTCCGATATAACCCCGCTGGGCATGTTCGACCGGTTCGAGGGCAAGACCATCTTTGATCTGCTGGACTACGTCACCGCCAACATCATGCTGCCGCTGTCCGGCCTGCTGACAGCGCTGTTCGTGGGCTGGTTCGTGGCCCGGGAGTCTCTCAAGTCCGACCTGGCCCTGACCGGTGGCGCCTTCGGCCTGTGGTACAACCTGATCCGGTTCGCGACCCCGATTGCCGTGGTGATCGTGTTCATCTATAACCTGATGGCGTGATTCCCCCTCAGTTGCAGTGAAACAAAAAGCCCGGCGGAGACTGTCCGCCGGGCTTTTTGTTTGCCGCTCAGAAGGACCTGGTCAGAAGAACAGGTCCGGCAGCCAGGTGGCGATCTCCGGGAAAATCATGATCAGGATAATGCCGATGATCTCCACAATCACGAAGGGGATGATCGACTTGTAGATGTCCTTCATGGTGATCGACGGCGGCACGATGCCCTTCAGATAGAACAGGTTGAAGCCGAAGGGCGGCGTCATGTAGCCGATTTCCATGTTGATCACGAACAGGATGCCGAACCAGATCGG
>JABURI010000267.1:0-5411 GCA_014762755.1 Marinobacter sp. | reverse complement strand
CCGAGAACGCCCATGGCGGCGGCTTCGGTCGGGGTGGTGATACCGCCGATGATGGAACCCAGCACCATGACCACGACACCAATCGGCAGCAGCACCGCGCGCAGGGCTCGCAATTTCTCGGGCCAGGTGCCCCGTTCCTCTTTCGGCAGTGCGGGTGCCAGTTCCGGCTGCAGGTGGCAACGGACGATGATGTAGATGGCGGTCAGGACCATCAGCAGGATGCCGGGCATGATGCCGGCGGCGAACATCTGGCCCACCGAAACGCCGGTGATCAGGGCGTAGAGGATCATCAGGATGCTGGGCGGAATCAGAATGCCCCAGCCACCGCCGGTATTGATCACCCCCAGGGCCATGTTCTTGTCGTAGCCACGCTCAAGCATGGAGGGCAGGGCAATGGTGCCCATGGCGACCACGGCGGCACCACTGATACCCACCATGGCGGCAAACACGGCACAGATCCCCAGGGTGCCCAGCGCCAGGCCGCCTCGCAGGCCACCGCACCACAGATGCATCATCCGGTACAGATCCCTGGCCACGCCGGTGCGCTCCAGAATCATCGCCATGAACACAAACAGCGGTATGGCCACCAGAGTGAAGCTGCCCATGGTGCCCCAGATCTGTGAGGCCACCATGTAGAAGGAGTCAAAGCCCCAGGTGAAATAGAGGAACACCACGGACACGCCACCCAGAACAAACGCCAGCGGCAGGCCCAGCAGCAGGAAAAACAGCAGGGCGCCGAAGAACAGCAGGGTCAGGACTTCAATACTCACAGCTGTTCTCCTTCAGAATCGGTGTCTTCGGGGGTGTAGTAATCCAGGTTGAAGGCTACGGCGATGTCCTCGAGCAGCTTGACCAGACCCTGCAGGACCAGCAGTGCGGTACCGACCGGAATCGCGAGCTTGACCGGCCAGATGGGCGGATTCCAGGCGGAGTAGGAGGTCTCCCAGCTGGACATGGACTCCGAGGCCATATCGATGCCGAACCAGAGCAGCGCGAGTGTGAAAATGAAGAAGACCGTGGAGGTGACGATGTCCAGCATCGCCCGCTTGCGCGGCGCCAGGTGGGAATGCACCAGGTCGACATTGACGTGACCGCGATGGGCCATGATGTAGCCACCGGACATCACCGCATAGATACCGAACAGCATCTGGGTCAGCTCATTGGTCCAGACCGTCGGCGAGTTGAACAGGTAGCGGAAGCCCACTTCCAGCAAAAGGAACGCAAACATCGCGAACACCAGCAGGGCTATCCAGCGCCCGACGACATCATTGAGACGGGTAATCCCTCTCATGAATGCGGCAATCATCACACCCATGGTTCTCTCCAGGAGGACGTTGGTTGTAGTCAGGGACAAAAAGGCCGGAGTGCTGGACTCCGGCCCGGGTTACACGGATACCGGTGGGATCAGAGGTAGCCGAGGTCGTTCAGGTAGCTCTTGAGCATGTCCAGTGCCTTCTGGGCGTTTTCACTGCGCTTGCCTTCCTCGTCCCACATTTTCTGGGCCGTGGCTACCAGCTTGTCCTGTACCTCATCCGGCAGGATGTTGAGCTGAACCCCTTCCTCGGCAATGGCCTTGGCCAGGGTGATGCGCTCCTTGTACTGGTATTCGTTGGTGCGGATCCAGAACTGCTCGTTCAGGGCATCCTTGACGATCTTCTGCATGTCTTCCGGCAGCTTGTCCAGAGCCTTCTGGCTGACAATGATGACGTCGGTGCCGGCGATGTTCAGGGCAGGCTGCACGTGGTACTTGGCGATTTCATACAGGCCCATGCTGAAGGCGCCCTGGGAGGCCCCCCAGTGAGCTCCGTCCACAATGCCGGAGTCCAGGGCGGAATACAGCTCACCGCCCGGAATGTAGGAGGCAGCGGCACCGGCCTCGGTCAGGAATTTCTGCAGTGCGCCGGAAGAGCGGATCTTCAGGCTGGTGAAATCGTCCCAGCTCTCGATGGGCTTCTTGACCACCATCTCGGTCGGGTAGACCTTGTCGGTTGCCCAGTAAACGCCATGTTCGGCGGCTTCGTCTCGCAGCATCTGCTCGAAGCCCAGGTTCTGGTGGAAGTAGGCCGCTTCCCAGACGTTGCGGAACGCAAAGGGCAGACCGGAGGCGATGCCCGCTAGGGAAACCTTGTCCTGGGCATAGGCGGGTGAAATGGTGCCCATTTCCAGAATGCCTCGGCTGACTGCGTTGAAGGTTTCTTTGGCCTTGAACAGTGCGCCGGCCTCGTATAGCTGCAGTTTCAGACGGCCGTCGGTGCGCTCCTCGATGACCCGCTTCAGACGACCCAGGCTGTCAGTGTAGGAGCTACTGGAGCCCGGCCAGTGGGACTGGACCTTCCAGGTGACCGTGTCCTGCGCGGCAGCCGGCGTGGCGGCGAGGGCGGCGGAAACACCGAGGGTAAGGGCGGACGCGTAAACGGTCAGCTTCTTGCGTGCTTGTGCTATGAGGTTCATGGCTGTGCCTCTTTCGTTGTTGTAGTGGCCTTTCTTGTGTTTCACTCTGCAGAACTGTTAACTGCAGGGTGAATTTATGTTCTCTGAATCTATCACAACATCCGGCTTTTGCAATAGGATGTTTTTAATCAAACAACAACCTCATGATCTGGAAGGATAGCTCAATGATCGACATGCAGCAGACGGATGCTGTGGTCCACCTGACCATCAATCGCCCCGCCAAGAAAAACGCGTTGACCCGAGAGATGTATGGACGCCTTGGCGAGTGTATCCGCGAGGCGGGTGACGATCCGGCGGTCAATGCCATTGTCATCTCGGGGCAGGGCAAGGTCTTTACTGCCGGCAATGACCTGGACGATTTTCGTGCCCGCGCCACGGACCCGAATCCCCGGCCCTCGGCAGGTCTGGCCTTTATCGAGACCCTGATGGAGTGCGATACCCCGATCATTGCGGCGGTGGAGGGGATCGCCATCGGTATCGGGACCACGCTGCTGCTGCATTGCGATTCGGTCATTGCCGGCCGGTCCACGACCTTCAAGACCGCCTTCGTCGATCTCGGCCTGGTGCCGGAAGCCGCGTCCACCGTTACCATGCCCCTCCATCTGGGGAGCCGGCGAGCGACAGACCTTTTGTTGCTGGGGGAGGTTCTTGATGGGGACGAAGCCAGGGAGTGTGGTCTGGTTAGCCGAGTGGTGGAGGACGGTACAGCCCTGACCGCCGCGCTTGAACTGGCGCAGCGGTTGGCCGGCAAGCCCAGGGAAGCGCTCCGGGCCAGCAAACGCCTGATCCGTGCCCCCTGGCGGGAGCAGGTCAGAGAGGCGCTGGAGCGCGAACGCGCGGTGTTTTCCGAGCGATTGCGCTCCGACGATTGCCGGGCGGCCCTGGGGAGATTACAGCGTCGCTAGCGGGTCCAGTAGGGCTCCCGGAGTTCACGCTTGAGGACTTTACCAATGGTGGAGCGGGGCAGTTGGTCCCGGAACTCCACCGCCGCCAGTCGCTGGGTTTTGCCCAGACGCTGGTTGGCCCAGTCCAGCAGTTCCGTTTCCGTCTCCGGGCAGCCCGGAGCCTTGACCACCAGCGCCAGGGGCGTCTCGCCCCATTGCTCGCTGGGTATGCCGATCACTGCCACATCGGCGACAGCGGGGTGGCCCAGCAGTGCCTTTTCCAGATCCACTGCATAGATGTTGAACCCGCCCGAGATGATCATGTCCTTGCGACGGTCGAGGATGTAGACAAACCCGTCTTCATCGATGCGGCCCATATCACCGCTGCGATAGAACACCAGGCCCTCCGGACTGGTCCAGAGCATTTCCCGGGTCTGTTCGGGACGGTTGACGTAGCCGCGCATCATCGAGATCGCCCGGCCAACGATTTCCCCGGTTTCGCCCCGGGGCAGCTCCCGGCCATTGTCGTCAATCACCCGGACCTCGGCACCTTCGGTGGGCAATCCCACAGAGTCCCATTTGTCGGGATGGGCGGCACAATCCAGGCTGGTGGATATGCCGCCTTCGGTCAGGCCGTAAACTTCACGGATATTGCCGGGCCAGCGGCGCATGGCTTCGGTGATCACTTCCGCCCGCAACGGCGCGCTGGTACACAGCTTGAGCTTGAAGCTCGACAGATCGAATCGGTCGAAATCCGGCATCGCCAGGATGCGCTGGTACTGAACAGGCACCAGCATGGCGTGGGTAACGCGGTACTGCTCGGCCAGTTCCAGGAAGCGGTGGGCATCGAATTTCGCCATCAGGACGAGGGTACCACCGTGGAACAGAGTCGGTAACACCGAGACCAGGGTGGTATTGGAATACAGCGGCGTGGAAACAAGATTGATGGCGTTGCCGTCCAGCCCGAACCGGCTCATCCGGATCATCTGGCGCTGACGGAAACGATAGTCGTGCACGATGCCTTTGGGCGTGCCGGTAGTGCCCGAGCTGTAGATGATGTTGAAAGGATCGTCGAGGGTTACCGGTGCCGGAGCGGCTTGGTCAGATACGTCGCCCAGCCATTGCTCCAGTGTCTGACCCACCTCTGCTGTATCCAGGCCGATCACATTCTCTTCGGGCAGGTCGACGGCTTTCCGAATCCCGGACCAGAGCGCCAGATTCTTACCGGACACGAACAGGAAGCGGGCTTCGCAATCCCGGATCATCAGGGTCAGGGCTTCGCCGCTGGCCATGCCGGACAGCGGCACCATGCAGCCGCCCGCGACAAGAGTCCCGAGATAGAGCGCCAGGTACTCCCGTGTGTTCTCAGAGAGACCGGCCACGCAGTCGCCCTGTTTGAGACCGGCGGTCCGCAGGCGGTTGGCAATCCGGTTCACCTGGCTGATCAGGTCCGACCAGCTAACGGCCCCTCGTTCGTCGATCAGGGCGGCTTTGTTGCCCTGACTCTCACGGTAATCCTGGATCCGTTCGCCGATGGCCTCCATGGTCTCGCCGTCGGTTGCTGGAGCGTAGACCGGCATATCATTAGTTGTATTTTTCATTTTTCTCTATTCCGGCGTTGTTGTGTTTTGCTAGATGAAATTTCCTTTCGAATATATTGACTCAAAACCGGAAGGCGTGACAAATTATCGAAACGATAAGAACGCGATCACAACAACAATTGCGGAAAACGAGGAGCGATTCCATGGCGCGATTTGACCAGCGCATTGCCATCGTCACTGGTGCCGGTAGTGGGATTGGCCGTGCGACTGCCGTCCGTCTGGCCCGGGAGGGCGCCTCGGTAGTGATGGCTGATGTGTCCGAGGCGGGATTACTGGAGACCGAAAGCGCCATGCCCGAGGATGCCCGCTACCTGCGTCGCCTGGTGAATGTCGCCGACGAAAGCCAGGTGAAAGACCTGGTTGTTGAAACGGTGGAAACCTTTGGCCGGATCGATGTGCTGTGCAACATCGCCGGCATCGCCAGTACTTCCGGCGGGCATCCACCGGTGACCGGTAACGAGCGTGAGGAATGGGA
>JABURI010000164.1 GCA_014762755.1 Marinobacter sp. | reverse complement strand
CCTCCCCCGGCGGACCGGCGGCGACTGTCTGGCGAGCTCGGGCGTGACAATACTCTGCCCGTTACGGGCATGCAAGGAAAACCTGCCCGACCGCTCAGCGGGCCTTTAGCCCGAGTGCCCGCTGATACAATTCGTTCTTGGAACCACCGGTCAGCTCGGCAACGATCTTCGCCGCCTTCTTGACCGGGAGCTCGGCCAGGAGCAACACCAGCAGCTTGTCGACATCCAGACCGGGTTCCTCCCCGACCTCGCCGGAGGCCTCTGCGCCACGCACAACTACAACAAATTCCCCCTTGCCGCCATGGGGATCCGCCTGCAGCTCTGCCAGCACATCCTCAGCGGTACCGCTGTAGAATGTCTCGAAGGTTTTGGTCAGCTCACGCCCCAGCACCAACTCGCGTTCGCCGCCCAGCACGGCGACGAGATCTGCCAGAGTGTCCAGTATCCGATGGGGAGACTCGTAAAACACCAGCGTTGCCGGCTCTCGCTTGAGGGCTTCCAGTGCGGTTCTTCTACCGGTGCGTTTGGCCGGCAGAAACCCGGCAAAGAGGAAGCGGTCGGTGGGCAAGCCTGCAGCGCTCAGGGCGGTTACCAGGGCACATGGCCCCGGAATCGGGCAGACCCTGATTCCCTGCGCCCTCGCCTCACGAACGACAACGTATCCCGGGTCGGAAATGAGTGGCGTGCCGGCGTCGGAGACCAGGGCGAGATCCTTTCCCGCCTGCAACTCCTTTAACACCTGGGCCACCCGCTCACGCTCGTTATGCTCATGCAGGGCTATCATCGGCTTGCGAAGACCCAGATGCTGAAGCAGCCTGCCACTGTGACGGGTATCCTCGGCGGCGACAACCGCCACCGATGACAGAACCTTTTCCGCCCGCGGGGACAAATCCTCAAGGTTGCCGATGGGCGTGGCCACGATATACAGGGTGCCTGGCCCACCGCCCGCCTGCCCGCTTTCTTTCAAGCCATCCGCCATTTCTTTAGCCAATCTTTGCACCCTATGCCTGTTTTGGTGTCAGAGCATGACAGCGTGGTCATGTGAAATACCCCCGGAGCTGTTAAACTTGCCACCGTTAATGCGGCGTCTCAAGCCCAATCATCCGGAGTGAGCCAAGCTTGTCATGATCAAGAAGTCTATCAACCAGCCTGTTCTGGCCAGTTTTCTGTCGGTGTTCCTGCTGTTATCGGGATGCGCCACCGTAAACCTGGATTCCCACATTGCCCAGACCCCGAACGAAGCCCTCGAGCTTGCCGCGAGCGAAGACAACCGGACAACCGCGCAACAGTACCTGCTGCGAATTGCCGATCGCTTCCAGAGTCAGGGCAATCACGAGGACGCACGCACCATACTCCAAAGCGCTCAACTGAACCAGATGGCGCCGGGGCTGGAAGGCCAGAAGCGCCTGCTGGCAATGACCAGCGCCACGGCCCTCGAAGACAGCGACTGGGCCAGATCCATCGCTGCCACACTCACCCCGGAAGCCTTCATTGATTACGGGCCCGATCAGATGGGCCGTGCCGCAGACCTCCAGGCCCGGACCTATGAGCTGGCCGGTAACCGCGTCGGAGCAGCCATGACCCTGATGCTGCTCGCACAAACCGATCCGGAAGCGGACGTACAACAACTGCACGACCGCATCTGGGCATTACTGAATAAACTGTCAGACCAGGAGTTGGCCGATGCCAGCGCTGAGGCCATCGGCTACGAGAACCAGGGCTGGCTGAAACTCGCTGCCCTGGTCCGGGAACCGGGCGTCAACCTCGATGAGCAGGGGCGCATCGTGCGCCGCTGGCAGAACAACTGGCCAGGACACCCGGCAGCCCAGGTGCCGCCGTCAGAGCTGCAGCTGATCGCCACACTGGCAACCAGCCGTCCGGAGAAGATCGCGCTGGCGCTGCCCTTGGAAGGCCCGTTTGCCAGCGCCGGGAAAGCGATCCGGGATGGCTTCCTGTCAGCTTATTACATGGACGAGTCCGCGGACCGCAGCAAGACCGATATTCGGGTCATCAATACCTCCGGCGAAGATTTCGCCGGACTGTACAATGAGCTTTCATCCGGCGGCTTTGACCTCATCGTCGGCCCGCTCGAGAAGGAAGCACTCGCCGCGCTTGCCAGCATGAACACTCTGCCCGTTCCGGCGCTGGGCCTGAACTATCTGCCGGAAGGCACTACGCCACCGGATGGCCTCTACCAGTATGGCCTCTCCGCCGAAGACGAGGCCCGCCAGATTGCAGACCGACTGGTTGATCAGGGGCTTGATCATGTCCTGGTCCTGATTCCCCAGGGCGAGTGGGGCGACCGGGTGGAGCGTGCCCTGCTATCCCGGCTGCAGCAACGCAATGGCGTCGCTCTTGATATCGAGCGTTTTTTCCCGGAAGACAACCTGCGCACCGTGACCGCGGACCTGCTGGGGATCACCGTTTCCCGCAACAGAGCCATCCAGGTTGAGCGCACCATTGGCATCGACGTGGAATTCGA
Source organism: Marinobacter sp. (assembly GCA_014762755.1). Classification (GTDB taxonomy): domain Bacteria; phylum Pseudomonadota; class Gammaproteobacteria; order Pseudomonadales; family Oleiphilaceae; genus Marinobacter. The sequence goes on along the minus strand of JABURI010000164.1, from coordinate 5,025 downwards.
AGCCCGCCGGCGCCAGGATGCCGACGCCATTGTGATGGTGGCAGAGCCCACGATTGCCCGCCAGTTCAAACCACTGTTTGCCTTCTACTTTGGCGGCGACCTGCCGGTGTACTCACCATCGATTGTATATGGCGGCAGCCCTAACCCATCCCGTGATCGCGATCTCAATGATGTCATTTTCACCGACATCCCCTGGGTGCTGGGTGAAAACAACGAACTCCGGGCCCAGGCCCGGGAACATCTGAAGGGGACCCAGGGCCAGCTGGGCAGACTGTTCGCCATGGGTGCGGATGCCTGGCAGCTGAGCAAGCGCCTGCCCCTGTTGCGTCAGATCGACTCCGCCTCCATCAACGGCCAGACCGGGGTGCTGACCATGACCCGCCAGGGTAGCATTCACCGAAACCAGCTCTGGGCCCGGTTCGTCAACGGTGCGCCGAAGTTGCTCCCGGAATGGCAGCCCACGGAAGAGACTCCGGACACGACCCGAAATACTGAAGCACCGGATGGGAGCCAACCGGAAAGGATCTGAACCAGACACGGACTGAGGCCATGGAAGGCAAGCGAGAACTGGGCAATCACTACGAAGGCGTCGCCGCACGCTACCTGCAAAGTCGGGGCGTGAGGATTATCGAAAGGAACGTCTACAACCGGGGCGGTGAGATCGACCTGATCGGCCAGGACGGCGACAGCCTGGTATTCTTCGAAGTCCGATTTCGCGGGCAAGGCAGCCTGACCGATCCGGCGGGCTCAATCACCTACGGCAAACAGCGCAAGCTTCTCAGGGCGGTCTCCTTTTACCTGCATCGACATGGCCTGTGGAACGCCTGCTGCAGGATTGACGTAATCGGCATAATCCCGGGGACGACCAGTAAATACCGGGTACAATGGATCAGGAACGCCATCCAGGCAGAGTAAGACACGCAATGGACAATACCGAACAGCAGATCAGCCAGTGGTTCGCCACCCACATGGAACATACGGCCCAGGCCGCAACCACCGTAGTGCCACAGATCGAGCCTGCCGCTGACGCTTTCGTCAGCACCCTGCTCCAGGATGGCAAGCTCATTACCTGCGCCAACGGCAATGCCAACATCCTGGCCCAGTATTTCTGCACGGCCCTTCTCAACCGCCTGGAGCATGACCGGCCGGCACTGCCGGCGATCAACCTCGGCGCCGATGCCACCACCTACTCCGCCATTTGTCGGGACAACCGGTTCAACGACACGTTTTCCCGACAGGTACGGGCCATCGGGAAGCCCGGCGACCTGCTCTTTGTGGTGGTGGATGACGGCCACAAGGCCAACCTGATCCAGGCCATCCAGGCCGCCCACGACCGTGAGATGCAGGTCGTAGTTCTCAGTGCGCGGGAAAAATCCGATATCACGTCCCTGCTCCACCCGGAAGATCATGAGATCGCCCTCAACAATCTCGATCCGGCGGACGCGACTCCGCTGCTTCTGCTGATCATCAACACGCTTTGCCGTCTGGTCGACGGCAAGCTGTTCGGAGGATAAAAAAAGCCAGCATGCGCTGGCTTTTCAGATAGAAGGGAGTGGCTGTTTTTACTTGACCACTTTCAGGGTAGGCCTGCCGGAAGGACGATCATCCGGACCACCTTGAGGCCGCCTGTCGTCCTTGTCACCGGGACCATCCGGATCAGGCGTTCCCGGTTCACTGCCGAACACCATACCCTCACCATTTTCCTTGGCGTAGATGGCCATCACTGCCTGAAGCGGAATAAAGACCTGCATCGGAACACCGCCGAACCGGGCACTGAACTCCAGCGCGCCGTTACCAATCACCAGGCCCCGAACCGCCCCTGGGCTGATATTCAGGACAATCTGCCCATTGGCGACATGTTCCGTGGGCACCTGGACCCCCTGCACACCCGCATCGACCACAATGTAGGGCGTACAGTCATTGTCCAGAATCCATTCGTTAAAGGCCCGCACCAGGTACGGCCGACTGGATGTCATGGCGATTTTGTTGTCAGGCACTACCTACTCCTGCCCCGCTAACCGGGTTTGCCGAAAATCAGCTGCGAATATCTTCTTCCAGGTCGGAAAGACTTGCCTTGAAGCCTTCACGCGCAAAGATGCTGTCCATGTATTTCTGGATCGGTTTCGCCTGCTTTTCATTCAGCTCGATGCCCAACGCCGGCAGGCGCCAGAGGATCGGAGCAATACAGCAATCGACGATGGTGAATTCCTCGGAGAGGAAGAACGGCATCTCACCAAAGAGCGGCGCCGTTGCCAGCAGGCTCTCACGGAGCTCCTTGCGGGCAGCCTCGGATGCCTTGGCATTGGGCTGGGCCAGGATCTGGTCCACCAGACCACACCAGTCTTTCTGGATCCGGTAGATCATCAGCCGGCTGTTCGCCCGGGCCACCGGGTAAACCGGAAGCAGTGGCGGATGCGGGAAACGCTCATCGAGGTATTCCATCATGATATTGGGCTCGTAGAGCACGAGATCACGATCCACCAGCGTCGGCAGGGCGTTGTAGGGATTCAGATCGGCCAATTCCGCCGGCGGATTGTCCGGGTCCACATCCACTATATCAACGGTAACGCCTTTCTCTGCCAGGACAATACGCACCCGGTGACTGTAATGACTGGCCGGATCAGAAAAAAACGTCATTGATGACCGCTTGGTCACAACGCCCATAGAACTACCTCACGAGTAAACAAACCGAAATAACCCTGAAGAAACGCAAAAATCCAGCGGGCCCAAAGAGCCCGCTGGAATTCAGGAAACGGGATTATACCCTATTTCTCAGTGTACGTCCTTCCAGTACTCACGATTGAGCAGGTACGCGAACACGAAGAAGATCGCCACGAAGATCAGTACGAAGATACCCAGGCGCTCACGCTCAACCCGGACCGGATCTGCCATGTAGGACATGAAGTTGGTCAGGTCGTACATGGCCTGACTGAACTCCGCCTCGCTCATGGAACCTTCACTTGCGTACTGCGGGCAAAGATCACCGTTGTTGATGTTACCGCTCAGCGGCTCAACGGAGGCCTCGACGCCCACGTTCGGATGAACGGCACACAGGCCCTGCAGATCAACCATCACGTGCGGCATACCTACGTTCGGAAAGACAACGTTGTTGACGCCCAGCGGACGGGTTTCGTCCTTGTAGAAGCCACGCAGGTAGGAATAAACCCAGGACTCACCACGCAGACGGGTCTCCAGAGTCAGGTCCGGTGGCGGCGCACCGAACCAGTCTGCAGCCATGTCCTTGCTCATGGAGTTCTTCATCAGCTCGCCAATCTTGGCACCGGTGAAGATCAGATTCTCCTCGTACAGCTCCACGGGAATATCAAGGTCATCCGCCACACGCTTGTAGCGGGCGTATTCCATGGAATGACAACCCATGCAGTAGTTGGTGAACAGGGCCACACCCCGCTGCAGGGATTCCTTGTTGGTGTGGTCCGTCTCGATATGGTCGAGCGGAACCGCGCCACCGGCTGCCAGCCCGAGAGCCGGCAGGACCGCGAAAACGAGACCAAAAATCAGCTTTCTCATTATCCTGTCACCCTCTCTGGTACTGGCTTGGTTTTTTCCATGCGCGTATAGAACGGCATCAGAATAAAGTAGAGGAAGTACAGCACCGTCAGGATCTGAGCGACCATGGTGCGCCCCTCTGTTGCCGGAACCAGGCCGAGATACCCCAGGATCACGAAGCTGACAGCGAAGATCGCAAGGGCAATCTTGCTCAGCCAGCCCTTGTAACGGATAGAGCGAACCGGGCTACGGTCAAGCCAGGGCAGGACGAACAGGATCGCGATAGCGCCACCCATGACGACAACCCCCCAGAACTTCGCGGGCAGGCCGAACAGGTCCACGGTCACCGCACGCAGCATGGCGTAGAACGGCGTGAAGTACCAGACCGGCGCAATGTGCGCGGGGGTCTTCAGGGCATTCGCCGGCTCGAAGTTCGGCTTCTCGAGGAACAGGCCGCCCATTTCCGGGAAGAAGAACACCACGATGAAGAAGATGAAGAAGAACACGGCCACGCCCAGCAGGTCGTGAACGGTGTAGTACGGATGGAACGGGATGCCGTCTTTCGGGACGCCGTTCTCGTCCTTGTTCTTCTTGATATCGATACCGTCGGGGTTGTTGGAACCCACTTCGTGCAGCGCCAGAATGTGCAGAACCACCAGGCCAAGCAGAACGATCGGCAGCGCAACCACATGCAGGGCGAAGAAGCGGTTCAGGGTAATACCGGAGATCAGGTAGTCACCACGGATCCACAGCGAAAGGTCTTCACCGATGACCGGGATGGCACCGAACAGGTTAACGATAACCTGGGCACCCCAGTAGGACATCTGACCCCAAGGCAGCAGGTAGCCCATGAAGGCCTCAGCCATCAGGGTCAGGTAAATCAGCATGCCGAAGATCCACACCAGTTCGCGCGGTTGCTTATAGGAGCCATAAATGAGACCGCGGAACATGTGCAGATAAACCACGACAAAAAACGCCGAGGCGCCGGTGGAGTGCATGTAGCGAATCAGCCAGCCCCACTGAACGTCACGCATGATGTATTCGACCGAGGCGAACGCCAGGTCAGCATCAGGCTTGTAGTTCATGGTCAGGAAAATACCGGTGACAATTTGCAGCACCAGTACCAGCAAGGCGAGGGAGCCGAAGAAATACCAGAAGTTGAAGTTCTTCGGTGCGTAGTATTCGGAAAGGTGTTCTTTCCACATTTTGGATGCCGGGAAGCGGGCATCCAGCCAGTTCATAAAGCTAGACATCAGGCAGCTCCTTGTGCATCTTCACCGACGACGACCAGGTTATCTCCCTGGAAGTGGTAAGGGGGGACTTGAAGGTTGATAGGTGCCGGCACGCCCTGGAATACACGACCAGCCAGGTCAAAGCGTGAACCGTGGCAAGGACAGAAGAAACCGCCTTTCCAGTCTGCACCCAGATCAGCGGGTGCCAGATAAGGGCGATAAGTCGGTGAGCAGCCCAGCTGAGTACAGATACCAACCAGAAACATCAGTTCAACGCGACTAGAAC
>JABURI010000237.1 GCA_014762755.1 Marinobacter sp. | reverse complement strand
GCGAGACCATGAATACAGAAATTATTCTCGGCGTGGTCATGTTCACCGTTATCGTTCTGGCGCTGGTCGCGATTATCCTCGCGGCCCGCTCCAAGCTGGTAAGCACCGGTGACGTGACCATTGAGATCAACGACGATCCTGAGCACACGCTCAAGACCAGCGCCGGCGGCAAGCTGCTGGGCACCCTGGCGAACAGCGGTATCTATCTGTCCTCTGCCTGTGGCGGCGGCGGTACCTGCGCCCAGTGCAAGTGCAAGGTCCTGGACGGCGGCGGTGCCATGCTGCCCACGGAAAAGACCCACTTCACCAACCGGGAAGAGAAGGAAGGCTGGCGCCTGTCCTGCCAGGTTCCGGTGAAGCAGGACATGAAGATTGAAGTGCCCGAAGAGTTCTTCGGCGTGAAGAAGTGGGAGTGTGAGGTTGTTTCCAACCACAACGTTGCCACCTTCATCAAGGAACTGGTCCTGAAGCTGCCGGAAGGCGAGGAAGTGGACTTCCGCGCCGGCGGTTACGTGCAGTTGGAGTGTCCTCCCTACGAAATCGACTTCAAGGATTTCGATATCGAGGAGGAATTCCACGAGGACTGGGACAAGCACGACATCTGGCGTTACAAGGCGATCAACAAGGAAGAGACCATCCGGGCCTACTCCATGGCGAACTATCCGGAAGAGAAGGGTGTTCTCAAGTTCAACATCCGTATCGCCACACCGCCTCCCGGAACCGACCATCCGCCGGGCATCATGTCGAGCTACGTGTTCAACCTGAAGCCGGGTGACAAGGTCACCGTTATGGGGCCGTTCGGTGAGTTCTTCGCCAAGAAGACCGACGCCGAAATGGTATTCATCGGCGGGGGTGCCGGCATGGCCCCGATGCGTTCTCACATCTTCGACCAGCTCAAGCGCCTGAACTCCAAGCGCAAGATCAGCTTCTGGTACGGTGCCCGGAGTGTCCGCGAGATGTTCTACGTGGAAGACTTCGACATGCTGCAGGAAGAGAACGACAACTTCGAGTGGCACGTGGCGTTGTCCGATGCACTTCCGGAAGATAACTGGGAAGGCCCGACGGGCTTCATCCACAACGTGTTGTACGAAAACTACCTGAAGGACCACCCGGCTCCGGAGGATTGTGAGTACTACATGTGTGGACCCCCCATCATGAATGCCTCGGTCATCAAGATGCTGAAAGATCTTGGTGTTGAGGACGAAAACATCATGCTGGATGACTTCGGGGGTTAATCAACTCAGATGACATCCTGCATGTTACGACCCGTCAGGGTGGCCGTGGTCAGCGCCTTTTTGGCGCTGGCCCTGGCCGCTCTGGCGGGTTGTTCGTTTGAGCCCGAGGAAAAAGTCTGGGAAATCTCAGGCGGCGTGTTTGGTACCACCTACCACATCAATGTCGTATTGACCGATGACCAGGAACGTCTGGAGAATCTGGCCAAAGGCATTGAAGCAGAACTGGAAAAGGTGGATGCCGCCATGTCGACCTGGCGCGAGGATTCCGAGCTGTCGCGACTGAACCGGATGCCGGACCAGAGTGAATGGGTCGGTATCTCCCCGCCGCTGCACGAAGTGCTGGCCAAGGCCGTGGAAGTGTCGGAAATCACCGACGGCGCCTTTGATGTGACCGTGGGCCCGGTGGTCAATCTCTGGGGGTTCGGTCCCCAGGCCAGGCCGGAACATGCTCCGGAAGAACAGGAGCTGGCCAGGATTCTTTCCGAAACCGGCTATGAAAAGCTTGAGCTTCGGGGTGAGCCGCCGGCAGTGCGGGCGGAGAAGCCGCAATACATTGATCTGTCAGCCATTGCCAAAGGCTACGGGGTTGATGTGGTCGCTCGCTACCTCGACAGTGAGGGTGTGAAGGCTTACCTTGTAGAGATCGGCGGTGAAGTCCGCGTGCAGGGGCGCAAGCCGGGTGGTGATGCCTGGCGCCTCGCCATTGAACAACCGGTGTCGGAGGGCCGTGAGGTCAACCGTGTGGTTGCTCTCGAGCGCAAGGCAATGGCGACGTCCGGGGATTATCGTAACTATTACGAATCGGAAGGGCAGCGCTACTCCCATACAATTGACCCTGAGACGGGAAAACCCATCACCCACAACCTGGCCTCAGTGACGGTATTGGCGGACGACTGCATGACCGCGGATGCGCTGGCCACCGGCTTCAACGTGATGGGCTTTGAACGGGCTCAGGAGCTGGCAACGCGGGAAAACATCCCCGCCTATTTTATTATCAGGACGGAAAACGGCTTTGAAACGCATCAGACGCCGGCCTTTTCCTCCTACGTGATCCAGTAAAGGGAGGGCAACATGGGTACCTTTCTTCTTGTTTTGTTCATTGTGATTCTGCTGGTGGCCGCGATGTCCGTCGGCGTCATGTTCGGCCGCAAACCGATCAGCGGCACCTGTGGTGGCATCGGTGCACTGGGTATCAGCTCGTCCTGTGACATCTGCGGCGGTAATACCCAGAAGTGCAAGGAAGAGAATGAGCGGTTGGAGAACGAAGGCAAGGGTGCTGAGGACCTGGCCTACGACGCCTCCAGCGCGGACCGCCACTGACGAAAAACGGCTGATCCGACCACAAGATCAATAATCAGAATTAAATTCCTACGACGTAGATAAGGAGTCACTGCGCGCATGGCAGAACATCATTACGACGTCGTCGTTATCGGCGCTGGTCCGTCCGGCGAAGGCGCGGCGATGAATGCGACCAAACACGGCAAGCGTGTCGCGATCATCGAAGACAAGCCGACGGTCGGCGGGAACTGCACCCACTGGGGCACCATCCCGTCCAAGGCGCTGCGTCACTCGGTCAAGCAGATCATCACCTTCAACACCAACCAGATGTTCCGTGATATCGGCGAACCGCGGTGGTTCTCCTTCCCGAGGGTTCTGCAGAACGCGCAGAAGGTGATTGGCAAGCAGGTCAAGCTGCGCACCCAGTTCTACTCCCGCAACCGGGTCGACCTGATCAACGGCCGTGCCGCGTTTCTGGACCGGAACCGGATCGAGGTCCGGGGCAGCAAGTCGGTCGAGACCCTGCATTTCAAGCAGGCTATCATTGCCACCGGCTCCCGGCCGTATCTGCCGCCGGATGTGGATTTCCGTCACCATCGGATCTACAACTCTGACACCATCCTGAATCTGTCCCACACCCCGCGCACCCTCATTATCTATGGCGCGGGCGTTATCGGCTCCGAGTACGCATCCATTTTTGCGGGGCTTGGCGTCAAGGTGGACCTGATCAACCCGGGCAGCCGTCTGCTGACGTTCCTGGATGACGAGATCTCCGACGCCCTGAGCTACCACCTGCGCAACAACGGCGTACTGGTGCGTCACAACGAGCAATACGAATCTGTGGTGGGTGACGACCATGGCGTGGTGCTGTCACTGCAATCCGGCAAGAAGATCCGTGCCGATGCCTTCCTGTGGTGTAACGGCCGTACCGGCAACACCGACAGCCTGAGCCTGGAGAATATCGACCTGGTCCCCAATGGCCGCGGTCAGCTCGCGGTGGACGAGCACTATCGGACCGAAGTGGAAAACATCTACGCGGTGGGTGACGTGATCGGCTGGCCCAGCCTCGCCAGTGCTGCCTATGACCAGGGGCGCTCCGCGTCCTCGGATATCGTGAAGGATGAGTACTTCCGGTTCGTGTCTGACGTGCCGACCGGCATCTACACCATTCCGGAAATCAGTTCCGTGGGCAAGACCGAGCGCGAACTGACCGAAGCCAAGGTGCCTTATGAAGTGGGCCAGGCCTTCTTCAAGGACCTCGCCCGAGCCCAGATCACCGGCGAAGCAGTGGGCATGCTGAAGATCCTGTTCCACCGGGAGACCCGCCAGATCCTGGGCATCCACTGCTTCGGTGACCAGGCCGCCGAGATCGTCCACATCGGCCAGGCCATCATGAACCAGGAAGGGGAGGCCAACTCCCTGAACTACTTCATCAACACCACCTTCAACTACCCGACTATGGCTGAGGCCTACCGGGTGGCGGCGTTGAATGGGTTGAACCGGATCTTCTGATGAAGTCGGTGGGGTCTGAAGAAAGCATTCTTCTGACCCCTGTGCATTGGCTTAAGTTGGGGTCAGATGAACGAGTTCATCAGACCCCTGTGCTTGCATCAGACCCCTGTGCTTGCATCAGCCCCCTGTGCCAAAGGCCTTGTGAATGCCTTCCCTCAGGCTCGGCCGCTTCCCGGGGTCAGATGAAAGCCTTCATCTGACCCCATCTTCACCTCACTCCCAACCTCAGGGCTTGTCTCCTCCCTGACCGGTAACTGCAGCAACGCCCGGGCCCGATTATCAAAAAACATCCGGGTGCTAGTCGGGTAATCGGTAATAATGCTATCCACCCCCAATTCCTCCAGCACCAGCATGTCGTGGATCCGGTTCACCGTCCAGGTAGACACATGCATGCCCCGACGATGGGCCAGGTCGACCATCTCTTTGCTCAGGATTTTCCAGTTGGCGCAGAAATACTCGCAACCCAGGCGGGTGGCAATGTTCAGCGGCCGGGGGAATTTGCGCTCCGCCACCAGCCCGGTACGGATATTCTTGTCGCGGCGCCGGATTTCGCGAAGAAACCAGGGATCACTGGAGGTCACGGCGGCGCGTTGATAAAAGTTGCGATGCTGGATGATCTCGGTCAGCCGGTTGCACAGGACATTCAGGCGCTGGCGGGCATCCTTCTTGACCTCCAGCTGCAGGTGCTCCAGGTCATCAAACTGATCCAGCAGCTGCTCCAGGGTCGGAATGCCCACTTTGCGGGGCCAGGAGCTGGTGTTGCGCCGGGCGTCCATATCCGCCAGTTCGGCGGCGCTATAGTTGCACACGCCACCCTTGGAGCCGGTAGTGCGGTCCACAGTCAGGTCGTGGACGAGCACCGGGATGCCGTCCTTGGATAACACCACATCCAGCTCGAAATGCCGGATGCCATGGCGATAGGCGTGAATGAATCCGGGGAGGGTATTCTCCGGGGCTTCTCCCTTGGCGCCCCGGTGCCCGTAGACAATCATTCTGGTGCTGAATCCTTCAGACGTTGGTAAATGGCCTGGCGCTTCTTCCAGGTTTCATGGCACAGGCGGATATCTTCAAGATAGGCCGGAAGTTCGTGCATGAGCAAGGCCTGGGGGCCATCCACCAGGGCTTTTTCCGGTTTCGGGTGGAAGTCCACCAATACCATGTTGGCACCGGCGATTACACCCTGGGAGGTGGCATGTTCCACATCCAGGATACCGTCCGGCGAGGAGTCCCGACTGCCCACCGAGTGGGACGGATCCACGCATACGGGCATTCGGGTCAGCCGTTTGACCGCCGGCACATGTGCAAAATCCACCATGTTGCGGTGCGGATTGCCGGCCTCGGTTTTCATCCCGCGCAGGCAGAAAATCACATTCGAATTACCCTCGCTGGCCAGATACTCGGCCGCATTCAGCGATTCGTTCAGGGTAATCCCGAAGCCACGCTTGAGCAGCACCGGATAGGTGCTCTGGCGACCAATGGCCTTGAGCAGCTCGAAGTTCTGGGTATTCCGGGTGCCTACCTGCAGCATGACGCCAGTCGGACGGCCCAGCTTCTCCAGACAGGTATCGATTTCCTCGATGTGGCTCTCGTGGGTGATCTCCATGGCAATCACCTTGATACCGTGCTTGCCTGCCTTTTCGAAAACCCAGGGCAGGCAGCCCTTGCCGTGGCCCTGGAACGAATAGGGATTGGTTCGCGGCTTGTAGGCGCCCATGCGGGTACAGACTTCGCCATGCTCTTCCAGTGCCTGCATCATCATTTCAACATGCTCAGGCACATCCACGGCGCACAGGCCGGCAAAAACATTCAGGTTCTGCTGGTTGAAGTCCACACCGTTGTAGGTAAAGCCGCTCTGGCGCTGATCATCCCGGTGCCGGCCCAGAATCCGGTAGTCCTCGGAAATGCGGATGGCCCGCTCCACGGCCGGGAGCGCCTCGATTTCTTCCATGTCCAGGGACTTGGTGTCCCCGAGCAGGTAAATCTCCGTCAGCCGCTGGCTGGCACCCTGCACCTCGTGCACACGCAGGGACACGTTGGGCAGGTTTTCCAGGTAGTGCATGGTCTGGCGGTAGGCTTCGCTGTCCAGCGTGGTGTTGGGATGAAGAATGGCTAGCATGGTATCTCCTTGTATTAACCGGTCCCCTCGGCCCGGTGCCGCGCCTGCATGTATTCCCGATGATTAAGATGCAGCAGGTCTGCCATACGGCGAATAAGGTGTTCTTCGTATTTGTCGATGCGCCCGTCGGCCAGCGCCACGTGCCAGATGCTCTCCAGCAGGGTTTGCTTCTGTTCCTGGTCCAGATGCTCGTTGATCTGGCCGGTAAACTCGTAAAGTGAGGTGGCGTCTTCGGCGTGGGCGAGGGCATCCTGGAGGATTTCCTCTGCTTCTTCGCGGGTCACCTGATGTGCCTTTACCGCGCAGTCCACGATGGTTTTCAGCTCCCGCTCGTCCTCGTGGTTGTCTACCCGGGACAGCTGCACCATCAGCGCCGTCGCTGCGACCGCAAGCTGATGGGCATCCGGCTTGACCGGTTCGGATTCGGGAACGGCAAACAGTTTCTTCAGGCGCTCGATCATGGTCAGTTACTTCGGTGGTTGAATCACTCAGGCCGCGCGGGCCAGCTGGCGTACCCGGCTCTCCAGCTCGATCTGGTCAGCCGTGAAGCGGCGGATGCCGTCAGCCAGCTTTTCGGTGGCCATGGCATCCTCGTTGGACTCCCACCGGAACAGCTTTTCATCGATGGAGCCGAACCGATCGCTGGTGTTGGCGTTGTGTGGATGCAGCTGACGCTCGAGGGCGCCGGCATCGTCCTGCAATTCCTGCAACAGGGCAGGGCTGATGGTCAGCTTGTCACAACCGGCCAGCATCTCGATCTCGCCGGTGTTGCGGAAACTGGCGCCCATCACCACGGTATTGAAGCCGTTGGCCTTGTAGTAATTGTAGATCCTGCTGACGGAGAGTACGCCCGGATCTTCGTGCGCCGGGAAGCTGTCACGGCCACTGTTGGCCAGGTGCCAGTCCAGGATGCGGCCGACAAACGGTGAAATCAGGTGGGATCCGGCCTGGGCACAGGCGGCGGCCTGGATGAAGGAGAACAGCAGGGTCAGGTTACAGCGGATGCCTTCCTTCTCCAGCTGTTCGGCGGCGCGGATGCCTTCCCAGGTGGAGGCGATCTTGATCAGCACGCGGCTGGTATCCACGCCCTGGCGATCATAGAACTCCACCAGACGGCGGGCCCGCTCCAGAGTGCCGGCGGTATCGAAGGACAAGCGGGCATCCACTTCCGTGGAAACCAGCCCCGGGATCAGGTTCAGGATTTCCCGGCCGGCCAGCACCGCGAGCATGTCGGTGGCCACCGTCAGCTGCTCCGCGCCGGAACCACCGTGCCGCCGGGCTTCCGCCACGGCCTTGTCCAGCATCGGGCGATAGGCCTCAGAGGCGGCTGCTTTCAGGAGCAGCGACGGGTTGGTGGTGGCATCTTCCGGGCGCCACTTGGCGATAGCATCGATATCGCCGGTGTCGGCTACCACGGTGGTCATGGTTTTGAGTTGGTCAAGCTTGCTGGTCATTCGTCCTGTCGTCCCGGTTGTACGTTGTATCG
>JABURI010000051.1 GCA_014762755.1 Marinobacter sp. | reverse complement strand
GATCCCCTGCGCATCGAACTACAGGAAACCGGGCAGTAACCAGCGACTCCATACGGCAACACAGCAAACAGGCGACCCATGACCGCACACGACCCTTCCCCGCACCACTTGCAGCTGACCCGGGACGGTCAGTTGCGGCATTTCCTCACCCTCGACGGCCTCGACCGTGAATTGCTCACCGATATCCTGGATACCGCCGACTCTTTCATCGAAGTGGGGGAGCGGACCATCAAGAAAGTGCCGTTGTTACGGGGGCGCACGGTGGTCAACCTGTTCTTCGAATCCAGTACCCGCACCCGGAGTACCTTCGAGCTTGCCGCCAAGCGGCTGTCGGCCGATGTTCTGAACCTGGATATCAGCACCTCGGCCACTTCCAAGGGCGAATCCCTGTCCGACACCCTGCTCAACCTCGAAGCCATGGCCAGCGACATGTTCGTGGTGCGCCATTCCCAGAGCGGGGCTCCGCATTTCATCGCCGAGAGCGTGACGCCGGGGGTTGCCATCATCAATGCCGGCGACGGCCGCCACGCTCACCCCACCCAGGCCATGCTCGACATGCTCACCATTCGCCAGCACAAGCAGCGGTTTGACGGCCTGAAAGTCGCCATTGTCGGTGATGTCCTGCATTCCCGGGTCGCCCGCTCCCAGATCCGGGCGTTGAACGTGCTTGGGGCGAACGAGGTCCGGGTGATCGCCCCTGGAACGCTGCTGCCCAAGGATGTGGAGAGTCTGGGTTGTACCGTGGAATACGACATGGAGAAGGGCATGAAGGATCTCGATGTGGTCATCATGCTGCGGCTCCAGAAGGAGCGCATGGAAGGCGCGCTGTTGCCCAGTGAGCGGGAGTTCTATCGCCTGTACGGCCTCAATCGGGAGAAGCTCGCGCTGGCACACCCGGAGTGCATCGTAATGCATCCCGGTCCGATCAATCGGGGCGTGGAGATCGAATCGGCGGTCGCGGATGGCCCCCAGTCGGTGATTCTCAACCAGGTCACCAACGGCATCGCGATCCGAATGGCGGTGATGTCCATGGCCATGGGTGGACAGGTGGCAGAACGACAGCAGAAGGCAGAGAGGGCGAAGGCATGAGTCATACCAGCAACCAATCCTCGCCGCAGCTGCTGATTACCGGAGGCCGACTGATTGATGGCCAGGGCCGGGAGGCCGAGAACGATGCCCTGCTGATTCGCGATGGCCGGATTGCCGCCACCGGCAGCCAGGCCCACAGTGCCGACGTGGATGACACCATCAACGCGGAAGGCTGGGTGATCGCCCCCGGTTTTGTTGACCTATGCTGCAATCTGCGTGAACCGGGCAATGGCCAGAAAGGCAACATCGCGTCTGAAACCCGGGCGGCAGCCCACGGCGGGTTCACCACGGTTTGCGCCTCGCCGGAGACCTCGCCGGTCAATGATTCCGGGGCCGTGACGCACCTGATCCGGGATGTGGCCGCGAGCCGCTCCCCGATCCGCGTGTTACCCATTGGCGCCATTACCCGCGGGCTGGAGGGCGACCTGTTGAGCGATATGGCGGGCCTCCGCAACGCCGGCTGCGTCGCGGTGGGTAACGGCTCCCGCGGGGTGCGTAACGCCCGTATCCTGCGCCGCTGTATGGCCTATGCCGAGACCTTTGGCCTGACGGTGATGTTCAGCCCGGAAAACCAGGCCCTGGCCGCAGACGGCTATGCCCATGATGGCCTGGTGACGTCCCGCCTGGGCCTGCTGGGGATTCCCGAGGTGGCGGAAACCGCTGCAGTCATGGAGATGCTGTTACTGGCGGAGGAAACCGGGGTCTGCCTGCATCTGAGTCAGCTCTCCTGCGCCCGCAGTGTCGACATGCTGGCCGATGCGCAGCAGCGGGGCATCAAAGTCACGGCCGATGTCGCCATGCACCAGCTGGTATTTACCGAGGAGGCCCTGGCCGGTTTTGACAGCCGCTTCCATGTGCGCCCGCCATTGCGCTCGGAGGCCGACCGGAAAGCCCTGGTGGCCGGCGTGCGGGAAGGCATCATTGCCGCCATTGTCAGCCAGCACCAGCCCCACGATTCGGCCGCCAAGCAGGCGCCGCTGGCGGCCACGGAGCCCGGGCTGTCCACCATCGAAAGTGTGTTGTCAATGGGGCTGGGACTGGTTAACCGGAATGAGCTGGCGTTGACCGACCTCGTGCGGGCCCTGACCACCGGGCCGGCCTCGGTAGTTGGCCGGCGCGCCGGTCTGGCGGAAGGTGATGTGGCGGATCTCTGCCTGTTCGAGCCGGGCGCCACCTGGATCGCTGACAGCAGCACACTGGTTTCGGCAGGGCGCCATGCACCGGTCATGGGCCGCGAACTGCCCGGCGTGGTCCGGCTGACTCTGGTTGAGGGCCACAAAGCCTGGGATGGCTTGCAGGTCTGACCCCGGAAATGCGGCAGAGGTCGGGTGACCTCTGTCGACACCATCACAGAATCTCCCCCTCTTGCTGAAAAGACCTTGATGGCAGGCACCTGTGCCAACGTATTCTTGTAGCGGTCGACCTAAGGTCGCTCAAGGACAACGTGGCAAGGCCGGTACCCGGACGTTCCGGCGCCCGACAATAAAAAATCAGGAGTCATCCCGTGAAATCAGCAAACTTCCCGCATAGGGTGGCCGTGGTCGCCACCCTGTGCGTCTCCCTGTTGTTCTCTTCTCTTGGTCAGGCTCAGGAGCAGGCCTCCAAGGAAATCCTCGAGCGCAGCTTCTGCGTCTTTGATCCGGTGGGCGCCAATGGCCCACTGTTCGCTATCACCAAAACCTTCCAGCCGGTGGCCCTGAAACGGGGTATCAAGCTCGATCTGCGGGCGTACACCGACGAAAAGGTAGCGGCCGAAGACTTCAAGGCCGGGCAGTGCGATGCGGTCCTGCTGACCGGCACCCGGGCCCGCGAGTTCAACAAGTTCACCGGCAGTCTGGAGGCCATGGGAGCAGTACCGGGCGAGGAGGAGATGCGCCTGCTGTACAACACCCTGAGCCAGCCCAAGGCCCGTCCGTTCCTGGTGAACGGACCCTATGAGGTGGCCGGCGTGTTCCCGGCCGGCGCCATTTACCTGCATACCCGGGATCGCAGCATCGATTCGGTCGAGAAACTGCAGGGCAAGCGCATCGCGACCCTGGATTACGATGAGGCATCCGTGCGCATGGTACGCCATGTCGGCGCCTCGGTGGTGGGTTCCAACTCCGCCAATTTCGCCGGCAAATTCAACAATGGCAGTGTCGATCTTGCGTATGCTCCAGCGGTGGCGTACCAGCCTCTGGAACTTTACAAAGGTGTCAATCCGGACGGTGCCGTGGTTCGCTACGCGCTGGCCTACATGAACTTCCAGGTCATCATGCACCGGGACCGCTTCCCGGATGACGCCGGCCAGATGGTCCGGGACCAGGCCATCCAGCGGCTGGACGAGGCCTACGGGATCATTGCAGAGGCTGAAGCCGGCATTCCCGAGGATGTCTGGATGAGTCTGCCGCAGGAAGATACCGCTGAGTACGACAAGATGCTGAAAAAAGTGCGCCTGTCCCTGCTGGAGGACGGGGTTTATGACGAGCGTGCCATCAAGCTGATGAAGGCGATCCGGTGCCGGGTGGATGGGGCCCGTGCGGAGTGCGCCTCCTGAGAACAAGGGCCCGCTGTGCGGGCCCGATGCTCCTTACTGAACCGCATCCTTCAGGGCTTTGCCCGCCTTGAACCCGACCGTCTTGCTGGCCGGAATCTGGATGGACGCCCCGGTCTGGGGGTTGCGGCCGCTGCGAGCCTCACGGCTGCGTATATTGAACGTTCCGAAGCCGATCAGGCTGACATCCTCGCCCCGGGCGGCAGCGGCGGATATCTGGTCGGTGAAGGCGGCAATGACTTCGCCGGCTTTTTCGCGGGTCATGCCAGTGCGGTCCGCGATGGCGGCAGCGAGTTCAGGTTTACGCATGGGAGAGTCCTCTTATTGTCGTTGTCGACAGAAATCTATAGTGGCTCAGCGCCGATTGTGCAAACCACGTTGGGGACAAAGTGCTGACCGTTGCCGTCATTTGCGGGCCCGGTCTCATAAATACCGGCGCTGACAGGTCATAATGCCGCCGGTTACAGTTTGTAACATTTGCGCCGGCTACCGGTGTCAGGCCCGCGTGATCAGAACAAGAATGTAAAAAGGTACAGAAGTCATGACCAACCTCCGCCAATCCCCCCGATCTCCGAATCCTCGCCGGTTTCGCTTCCGTGGCCTGCTCGCTACGTTTGCCGTCACGACTCTGGTCACTGGCTGCGGCGTGATCGACCACATGATGTACAAGACCACCGGTGACGTCATGCAAGGGTTTTCCCGCAATCACACGGTGCCCTACCTGATGCAGTCACAGGACCTGGCCATGGGCTGTGCCATGAGCGAAGCCACTGCACCGCTGTTGATGTCATTCGGCCGGGTCACTGACGAGCCGGATCAGCTGGCGGTGATGCTGTACCTGTCCTCCGGGGGCTGCGCCGAGGAGCAGGCCCGTGAGCACGAACTGGATGCCGTGGCGGCCCTGAACGGCATGGAGGCTGAGGAAGCGGAGGATGCCATGATCCGTCAGAAGCGGGCCTACGCTCTGGCATCCCGGCGCTACTACCGGGCATGGCAGCATCACAATGCCCATTACGGCGAAGTCGGGACCGGCGAGTGCCCGGACTTCGAGGATGACATGGACGAATTCATATACCTTGCCGGCCTCCTGTCCGGTCTGCAGGCACTGAATGCCCAGATACAGTCCACCTCCTCAATCGGGGTGCCGGCCAATATCGGTTCCGTCGTGGCTCGGGGCGCCAGTTGCCTGGCGAACGATAAGTGGTGGGGGGCACCCATGGCTCTGCGTGCCACTGTCTGGGCCATGATTCCCGGCGCCCAGCCCGAGGGTGAGGATGCTTTTGAGCGACTGGAGATTGCCGACGATCAGGGCGAGGCTGCCGGTGTCCGCCTGCCCCACGTGTTCCATGCCATCGCCGCCCTTAACAAGGGTGACGAGCCACGGCTTCGGGATGTCATCCGCGAGCATGCCGAATCCCTGGAACAGGATCCGGCCAGTGAGGACTGGCGTTTCGTTGACGCCATGGCCACCAACATGATCGTGGCCATTTCCGACCGGATGTGGGTGGAGAATACCGGGCACCGGACGCCGCTTGGTCAACTCGGTACCTTCTGGGACGACCGGCAAGAGTCGGTTGAAACCATGGATCTGGACGATCTGCTGTAAACCATCGGCTCCCGGGGATAGGTAGTTATGACCAAGGCTGGTTTTCATCGTACCGGACTGGAGTGGTTTTCGTCGTTGCCGGCCTGCCTGTTGCTGCTGGCGGTGGTGTTGTTCTCCACCAGCAGTGATATCCACAACCGGATGCTGCAGACCGGTGAACAGCTCTGGAGCGGCTATTACAAGCTTCGTATGGATCCGGTGGCTCCTGAGTGCGATCCGGACCGGGATGTCGAAGCCGCTGTTGCCGCCGAGTTGGCGAAGGGGCCGGCCACCGACGACCCCATGGCAGCGTTGCTGGGGGCCGAAGAAAAGGACCCGGATGAAGTACGCCTGTCCATCGAACGATCGGTCGCGGACTGCAAGGCCGCCCATCAGAATTACCAGAACCTCAGGGAGAACCTGACGCCAGGGGTCAAGGCTTATCGGGCGGTGGAGCTGTTTGTTGCGGATGTCATCGCCATTGGCCTGGAATCGCAACGTTACATCCTGGTGATCCTGGTCATGCTGTGCGCGGTGACGGCTACCCTGACACGCCATCACATCGCCATGCGGGCCATGGAAACCCGCCTGGACTATACCGTTTCCCACACCCTGCAAACCATTGCCAATGCCATGTTGCTGGGCTCCAGTGTGATTTTCCGTCAGTCCAGCCTTGGCTCGGATACCCTGGTCTCCAGTGAGGAACTGCTGCTACACAACCTCTGGATTGCCGGTTTTACCGCCCTGACGCTGGCGAGCCTCTACCGGTTGTTCCGGGTACCGGAGGATCTTCAGGATGGCGGAAGCCTGAACAAGGCGTTTCTGGCGGTGCCGCTTTATACCGTCATGTGCCTGATCTCCGGGACCTATTTCGCTCTGATCGGTCATTCCTCGGGCATTGGCATCTATCTGGGCAAAATGATGGAGCTGGCGGACATGTTCCTGAACGTGGGGCTGTATGTCTGGGTGGGTATGATGCTCAAGCAGACCCGTCTGGCGACCCTGGTGTTCAACGTGTTCAGGCCCTGGCGCATGCCGCCGGAAATGCTGGCGGTTGTAGCCGTGCTGGTGGCCGCGGTACCCACCGCCTATACCGGCGCCTCGGGGATCTTTGTGATTGCCGCCGGCGCGGTCATCTACAGCGAGCTCCGGGCTGCCGGCGCCCGGCGCCAGCTGGCGTTGGCCGCGACCGCGATGTCCGGCTCCCTGGGGGTGGTGCTGAGGCCGTGCCTGCTGGTTGTGGTTATCGCCTACCTCAACCGGGAAGTCACCACAGATCAGTTGTTCGGCTGGGGGATCTGGGTGTTCCTGCTGACGGCCGCAATGTTCACTCTGGTGGCATTGTCGGTCAACCGCCAGAGCCGGTTTGATCTGGCACCGTCCGCACAGGCGTTCCCGGCCATGATCCAGGCACTGAGACCACTGATTCCCTATGTCCTGGTGATTGCGGTGGTGGTCCTGTTTTACCGTTTTGCCCTGGATGTGACCATGGATGAGTTCTCTGCACCGCGGCTGTTGCCGGTGATCATGCTGGCCATCCTGTTGTATGAGCATGTCAGCCTGAAAAACCGGAGGGGCAGGGCCTCCGGCGAAATCAATCACCAGGGACTGGAGCGCAGCGTCCGGGGCGCCACCAACGACACCACGGCGGAAATCGGTGCCCTGCTGCTGTTGCTGGGGCTCTCCGTCAGCATCGGTGGTGTGATCGAGCGCTCCCACATCATGCAGAGCTTCCCCCAGGCCTTCGACAGCCCCTGGTCTGCGATGCTGCTGATGGTGGTGATACTGGTCATCCTCGGCATGATCATGGATGCCTTCGGGGCGGTCATCCTGGTAACCGCCACCGTGGCCGGTATTGCCTACGCCAGCGGTATTCACCCCGTCCACTTCTGGATGGTCACCCTGGTGGCTTTCGAGCTGGGTTATCTGAGTCCGCCGGTGGCGCTTAACCATCTGCTCACAAGGCAGGTGGTGGGTGAGGCCGAGATCACGGCAGCCCAACAGGAAACCGGTACCTTCTACCAGCGCCACGAGCGGATCATCCTCCCCCTGATTGCCATGGGGATTTCCTTGTTGGTGGTGGCCTTTGGCCCGTTGATCTTCTACGCCTGATGGCCGGGCACAAAAAAAAGCGCCGTGCATTTGCAGGGCGCTTTTCGGAGCCGGGGCTCCAATCCGGGGTCAGAAGAACGCTTTCTTCTGACCCCATGTTCATCATGAGACTCAGCTCAGCTTCGGTCCGGCCTCAACGATGGAGTCAGCTACGTCGAACTTCTTGAAGTTCTCCACGAACTGGGCAATCAGCTCCTGAGCCTTGCCATCATAGTAGTCAGCGCTGACCCAGGTCTGGCGCGGGTTCAGCAGCTCGGTGTCGACACCCGGCACGTGCTTGGGCACGTCCAGGTTCAGGGCATCCAGGTGCTCGGTTTCCACGTCATCGAGATCGCCGTTCTGGATCGCGGCGATGATGGCGCGGGTGGTCGGGATGCTGAAACGGC
>JABURI010000174.1 GCA_014762755.1 Marinobacter sp. | reverse complement strand
TCGGCTACCAGGTCCGCTTTACGGACCAGACTTCTGAGCAGTCCCGGGTCAAGGTGATGACCGACGGGATCCTGTTGGCGGAAATCCAGCATGACCGGTTCCTCGACCGTTACGACACGCTGATCATCGACGAGGCCCATGAGCGCAGCCTCAATATCGATTTCCTGCTCGGTTACCTCAAGCAGTTGCTGCCCAAACGGCCCGATCTGAAGATCATCATTACCTCCGCCACCATCGAGGTGGAGCGTTTCAGCGAATTTTTCGACCAGGCCCCGGTCATCGAAGTCAGTGGCCGGACCTATCCGGTGGATATCCGTTACCGGCCCCTGACCGGCGATGAAGATGACCGGGACCAGAGCTGGACCGATGGCGTGCTGGATGCCCTTGGGGAGATCGAGGACCACGAACGCAGCGAAAAACAGCCGCCTGGGGATGTCCTGGTGTTCCTGCCCGGGGAGCGGGAAATCCGGAACCTGAGCAAGGTCCTCCGCCATGTGGATCTGAAGCACACCGAAGTGTTGCCGCTTTACTCCCGCCTGAGCAACCAGGAGCAGAACCGGGTCTTCCAGTCCCATCGGGGCCGGCGCATTGTGTTGTCCACCAACGTGGCGGAAACCTCGCTCACCGTACCTGGTATCCGCTACGTGATCGATACCGGGGTGGCCCGGATCAGTCGGTACAGTGTGCGTTCGAAGATTCAGCGGCTGCCCATCGAGCCGGTCTCCCAGGCCAGCGCCAACCAGCGCGCCGGTCGCTGTGGCCGGGTGGCGCCGGGTATCTGTTTCAGGCTGTACGATGAGACCGATTTCATTAATCGACCGGAGTATACTGATCCGGAGATCCTGCGAACCAATCTTGCCTCGGTCATCCTGCAGATGGCCACGTCCGGGCTGGGCGAGATCCGCAACTTCCCATTCCTGGAGGCTCCGGACAAGCGGCAGGTCAATGACGGTTACAAGTTGCTGGAAGAGCTGGGTGCGGTTGATGACAAGCGGAAACTGACCCGGCTGGGCCGGACCATGTCCAAGTTGCCATTGGATCCGCGCCTGGCTCGGATGCTGGTGACTGCGGCAGAGCAGGGCAGTCTGGCGGAAACCCTGGTGGTGATCGCCGGGCTCAGCATCCAGGATCCCCGTGAACGTCCCCAGGACAAGCAACAGGCAGCGGACCAGGCCCATGCGCCGTTCAACGACAAGGAATCGGACTTTGCCACCCTGCTCAATATCTGGAACTGGTACGAAGAGCAGCGGCAGGAGCTGTCCCAGAACCAGCTCAAGAAGCTCTGTCAGAAGACCTTCCTTAGCTGGATGCGAATGCGGGAGTGGCGGGATATCCATCGCCAGCTCACCCTGATCTGCCGTGAGCAAAAGCTGGCGTTCAACAAGGAGCCGGCCAGTTACGACCCGATTCACAAGGCCATTCTGGCCGGGCTGCTGGGACAGGTAGCGGTAAAGCTGGAGAAAAAGGAGTATCTGGCCACCCGTAACCGTAAGGTGTGGATCTTTCCGGGTTCCAAGGTGGCCAAGTCTGCCCCCAAGTGGATTGTGGCGGCGGAAATTGTCGAAACCAGCCGGGTGTTCGCCCGCATGGTGGCCGCGATCCAACCCGAGTGGATCGAGCCGCTCGCCGGCCATGTGGTCAAGCACAACTACTTCGAGCCCCACTGGGAGCAGAAGCGGGCTCAGGTGATGGGCTACGAGAAAGTGACCCTGTACGGGCTGGACGTGGTACCCAGGCGCCGCATTCCCTATGCCAAGGTGGACCCGGTCGAAAGCCGTAACCTGTTTATCCGCCGCGCCCTGGTGGAAGGGGATTACCGTTCAAAGGCTCCGTTCATCGCCCGCAACCGGGAGATGCTCGATACCGTCGAGAACCTGGAGAAGAAAACCCGGCGCCGGGACCTGCTGGTGGACGACGAGGTGCTGTTTGCCTTTTACGATGAACGGCTGCCCAAGGATATCGTCAGCGGCCGGCACTTCGAATCCTGGTGGAAGAATCTCTCCGCGGAAGAACTCCGGAATCTGGAGCTCACAGAGGAGGACGTTCTGCAGCGCCCTCTGGATGCCGGAGCGGCAGAACTCTATCCGGATTACCTGGAGTGGGAGGGCGTCAAGTACCCCCTCAGTTACGAGTTCGAGCCGACCAGCGAGCGGGATGGGGTCACCATGCAGGTACCCCTGATGGCCCTCAAGCAGATCCCGTCGCGGCGGCTGGAGTGGCTGGTGCCTGGCCTGCTCCGGGAAAAGTGCATCGCGCTGGTGAAGGGGCTGCCCAAGGCCCTGCGCCGGAATTTCGTGCCGGTACCGGATTTTGTCGATGCCGCCCTGGCCAACATGCAGCCTTCCAATGCACCGCTCACCCAGCAGCTGGGGGACGAGCTGCGCCGCATGACCGGTGTGCGTATCGATCCGGAGGCCTGGTCCGAGGCGGAGCTTCCCCGGCACCTGAGGATGAATCTTCGGGTCATGGGGGACAAGGGCAAGGTATTGGCCGAGAGCCGGGAAACCGGTGAAATCCAGAGCCAGCTGGAGGGCAAGGCGGAAGAGGCGCTGGCGTCGGTCAGCCGTGATAGAAAACAGGATCAGCCCTCGGGTGAATACACCGACTGGCAGTTTGGCGAACTGCCGCGCCAGGTCCAGACCGAGAAGGGCGGCATGCAGGTGACGGTCTATCCCGCGCTCGAGGATCTGGGCAAGACTGTCCGGCAGATCCGCTGCCTGGATCGCCTGACAGCGGAAGACACAACCCGAAAAGGTGTGGCCAGGCTTATTGTTAACCGTTTCGGCAGCACGCTGAACGACCTTGAGCGGAAATTGCCCCGGTTCAAGCAGTCTGCCCTTATGTTCGCGCCGGTCGGACAGGCCCGGGTTTTGCTGGATGACCTGCTGCTCTCCACTGTGATCCAGCATTTCCTGGACGAAGAGTTACCCCGGTCACAGTCGGATTTCGACCGAATATTCGACGCCCGGCGCGGCGACTTCATCCCGGCCCTGGAGGAGGCGGACGAGCGCCTGTATCAGGCCATGAGCGGTTACCAGAAGGTTGCGAAACAACTGAAGGGCAAGATCAATCTGGCCCTGGCCAACAGCATGGCAGACCTGAAATTCCAGCTGGAAAACCTGGTGTACCCCGGCTTTCTGGTGGCCACCCCGCCGGAATGGCTGGCACGGTTTGGCGTGTATTTCGAGGCCTGCCTGGTCCGGCTTGAGAAGATGCCCCGGGAAATGGGAAGGGAACGGGAATTCCTGCACACCATCGAACCCCTATGGGCCCGTTATGCCGCCAAGCGCGACGAGCAGCAGCGCCAGGGTGTCCGCGATCCGGAGCTGGTCCTGTACCGATGGATGCTGGAGGAGTTCCGGGTGTCGTTCTTCGCCCAGCAACTGGGCACCGTGATGACGGTGTCGGTAAAACGCCTGGACCGGCAATGGGAGAAGACCCGCGTCTGAGGCCGTTAACGAAGGCTAACGGGAAAATCGGGTTGACTGTGATAGTATTTCCGGCAGTGCAACATTCTGTCATCAAGTTTTCACTGTCTTGACGTGGGGTTAGCGTGATTAAAGCCGTCATTAGCGGAACCGGTCTGTACACACCGCCTGCAACAATTGATAACGATGAGCTCGTTGAAGCGTTCAACCAGTTCGTTGATCTCTACAACGACGAACATGCCGATGAGATCGAGCGAGGCGACGTTGCCGCGCTCCAGCACTCCTCCTCGGCGTTCATTGAGAAGGCATCCGGTATCAAACGCCGGCATGTGATCGACAAGGAAGGCATTCTCGACCCGCGTCGGATGACGCCCTACATCCCCGAGCGCAGCAACGACGAACACTCGGTTCAGTGTGACATGGCGGTGGCCGCCTGCAACGAAGCACTGGACCAGGCCGGCAAGACCCCGGCGGATGTGGATGCGGTGATCGTAGCGTGTTCGAACCTGCAGCGCGCCTACCCGGCCATCTCCATCGAAGTGCAGGAAGCCCTGGGTATCGAGGGCTTCGCCTACGACATGAACGTGGCGTGCAGTTCCGCCACCTTTGGCCTGCAGGCTGCGGTCAATTCGGTGGAAAACGGCGCGGCTCGTTCGGTCCTGGTGGTCAGCCCGGAAATCTGTTCCGGCCACCTGAACTTCCGGGATCGCGACAGCCACTTCATCTTCGGGGATGCCTGCACCGCCATCCTGGTTGAGCGCGAGGAAAACACCCGAGCGGGGCAGGGCTTCGAAATCCTTGGCACCAGCCTGAAAACCAAGTTTTCCAACAACATCCGCAACAACTTCGGTTTCCTGAACCGCGCGGACGAATCCGGCATCGGCAAGCCGGACAAGCTGTTTGTCCAGGAAGGCCGCAAGGTATTCAAGGAAGTCTCGCCGATGGTGGCCCAGACCATCCAGAACCACCTGGAGGCCCTGGAGCTGTCCCCGGAGAACCTGCGCCGGATGTGGCTGCATCAGGCGAACCTGAACATGAACCAGCTCATTGCCCGGAAGGTTCTGGGTCGGGACGCCAGCGAAGAGGAAGCCCCGGTGATCCTGGATGAATACGCCAACACCAGTTCAGCCGGCTCGATCATCGCCTTCCACAAGCACAAGGATGACCTGGAATCCGGCGACCTCGGGGTGATCTGCTCCTTCGGTGCCGGTTATTCCATCGGCAGCGTTGTGGTTCGCCGCCGCTAAGCTGCCGGGTCTTCAGCGGGCTGCCAGTTGCCTCAGGGTATCTGGCAGCGACGTTGAGGTCCGGGCCGTTCGGTCAAACCAGACCACTTTTGCGTAGCCCTCCGAATAGATCTCGCCGGTTTTTGCATCTTTTAACAAATAGTAGGTGTCCAGGCTGGTGTTTCCGGCCCTGTCGGCGTAGGTTTCCACTATTACCGAAGCGGGATGGGTCAGTTCCTTCAGAAAGGTGGCACTGGTCTTTATAATAACGGGTCCGGTGGGCTCTTCCGGGCCTCCGACATTCAGGGACGAGAACCAGGTAATACGGGCCTCCTCGAAAAAGCGGAAATAAACTGTATTGTTGGCATGGCCGTATGCATCCATGTCGCCCCAGCGCAGGGGCGTTTCCAGGGTGCTGACAAGATTACCCGGTACTGACATCGGACTCCTCCGGAAGACAAAAATTATAATGACAAGCGGATAGCGCCGGTATTTTCGACGAAGCGAAACAGGATTCACAACCCGAGAGTGTATGATGAGACAACTTTTTTCCGGGCGCTTTTCCCTGGTCATGCTGATTCTGGCCATGCTGATGGCCGGGCAGGTACAGGCCCAGGCGATGCAGGAGCCCGCGCCGGAAGGTTCAGCGCCGGTTGATGCCAAAGATCCCTACGAGTCCTGGAACCGCAAGGTTTTTGTTTTCAATGAGACCATTGACCGCTGGGTCCTGAAGCCGGTGGCCCAGACCTACAGGACGTTCACACCGGGTGTTGTGGATCGGGGTGTCACCAACTTCTTCAACAACCTCACGGAAGTCCGGAACTTCATCAACAGCCTGTTGCAGCTGAAAGGTGAGTCCGCGGTCGTGGCTGCCGGTCGTTTTACCTACAACACGGTGTTCGGCCTGGGTGGCATTTTTGATGTGGCAACGGCGTTTGACTTGCCGGAGCGACCGGAGGATTTCGGCCAGACTCTCGGGCATTGGGGCGCGGGCTCCGGGCCTTATCTGATGCTGCCTTTCCTTGGTCCGTCAACACCAAGGCATTTCAGTGGTCTGGCAACTGACGGTTTTGTTTTCCCCTCCCTCTGGGATGCTGCGGAAAGCCCCGAGGTTTACTATGCCCGGGCGTTGCAGATTGTCGACAGGCGGGCGGATCTGATTCCGGCGGAAGGCTTTATCTCCGGCGACAGTTACATTTTCGTGCGCAATGCCTTCCTTCAACGCCGTGAATTCCTCATCAATGATGGTAAGGTGACCGAAGACCCGTTCGCCAGTGGCGACGACGAAGACCTCATGCTTGAGGATTTCTGACCGGCGCGACACGTGAGGAGGCCAGGGTGATCAAGGATGCGCGGATTGCAAAGTACCGGAAGATGCTGGCGGAGGCTCCGAATTACGAAGTCTGGAAAGCCGCAGCTCTGGAGCTGGATTTCCTCGAGGGCAACGCCGAGTGGAAAGAAGAGTTTGTCTCCGACCTCTACCACTACGAGCTTATCTACGATCGCTTGAGCAACCTCAAGCAATACCGCCAGCAGAACGACTTCGAGCGCCTGAAGCGGGCGCTTCGCGAGGGCCTGCACCATGACCTGGGGAACATGGGCAACCCGGTCCTCTATACCCGGTCAAGGGTCGGCACCAAACACCTGATCGAGGAATACATCACCCAGGTCTGTGAGTCGCTCGATTTCCTCTGCGACAACCCGGTTCCGGGCTTCCCGGTGGCGGATAAACTCCAGTTTTTCCGCGACACCCTGACCAGCTATGGCCGGCCGACCCTGCTTCTCAGCGGGGGTGCCACCCTGGGCATGTTTCATTTCGGGGTGATCAAGGCCCTCTGGGAGAAAGGGTTGTTGCCTCAAGTGGTCGCCGGTTCCAGCAGCGGTGCCATCATCGCCGCCATTCTGGGTGTGCACACGGACGCCGAAATCCCGGAAATGCTGGTACCGGAAAACCATAACCTCAAGGCCTGGAAATGGCGCGGTCTGCTCAGTGCGATGCGGGGCGACGGTCTGATGGACCAGGAACAACTGCGCTCCTGCCTGCGCGCCAATATCGGTGAATACACCTTCGAAGAGGCGTACCAGCGCACCGGTCGGTCGATCAATGTCAGTGTTTCGCCGGTCCAGGTTCACCAGAAGGCGCGGCTTCTGTGCGGGTACACCTCGCCCTATCTACTGGTCTGGAGTGCGGCACTGGCCAGCGCCGCGGTGCCCGGCATCTTCCCGCCGGTCACCCTGATGAAAAAAGATCTGCACGGCAATGCGCTGCCATACATGCCCAAGGTGAAGTTCGTGGATGGTTCCGTGGTCAGTGATCTGCCAATTGAGCGTCTGATGCACCTGTACGATGTGAATTTCACCATCGTCAGCCAGACCAACCCCCACGTGGTTCCGTTCCTCAGCGGCCGGGGTGAGGATGAGAAGGTGTCCCTGGCCAGGTTGCCGATGCACCTGCTCAAGTCCGAGATCCAGTTTCACGGTCAGGGCGTGTTCGATTACCTGCGTAAACGGTTACGCCCCGAACTGCTCAGGCAGGTTTCCGGCCAGCTCTATACCATCATGGCCCAGCGCTATTCCGGCGATGTCACCATCGCACCGTCGTATTCGGTCCGGGATTTCAGTCGGATGTTGGCCAATCCTGATCCGGCCCATGTTCGGGAGATGATACTGGCGGGAGAACGTGCCACCTGGCCGAAGATCTCGATGATCCGCTCCCATGCCCGGATCTCCAAGACCCTGGAGCGGTGCGTCCGGCGCCTCAAACAGCAGAACCGGCGAACCGCCGAACTGCGAGTGATAAGCAGTGCCGATTCCAATGCATCGTGAGATGACACGCCGCTGAAACGGGCGCTATCATACCGCCATAACAAGCCGGGCAGCTGAGAGCCTTGCCCGGTGCCTGAGCATCTGACTGGACGTCCATGTACTACGATTTCTTCGGGTTCCGGGAACCGCCGTTCTCCATTGCGCCAGACCCCCGCTATCTGTATCTGAGCGAGCGCCACAAGGAAGCCCTGGCTCACCTGATGTATGGGGTGAAGGGGCAGGGTGGCTTCAT
>JABURI010000239.1 GCA_014762755.1 Marinobacter sp. | reverse complement strand
TTGCGCGGAAATGACCTATGTAATAAGGATATAGCAGGCGAAAGCTTGCCCCTTCAGGGACCGCTCCCTACAATATCGCGCACCAAATTATAAGGTAGGGGCCCGCACTACCCGGCTCCTGATGAGACTGAACACTCTACGACCAGGGATCTGACTATGGCTTTTATCGTTACTGATAACTGCATCAAGTGCAAATACACGGACTGCGTGGAAGTCTGCCCCGTGGACTGCTTCTATGAAGGCCCGAACTTTCTGGTGATCGACCCGGACGAGTGCATCGACTGCGCACTGTGTGAGCCCGAGTGCCCGGCCGAAGCGATCTTCTCCGAAGACGAGCTGCCGGCGGATCAGGTCCAGTTCGTGGAAATCAACGCCGATCTGGCGGCCAAGTGGCCGAACATCACCGAGAAGAAAGATCCTCTGCCGGATGCCGAGGAATGGGACGGCAAGCCCAACAAACTGCAGTACCTGGAGCGCTGAGTTCCGGTTGCGGATCGAAAAAGGGAAGCCTCGGCTTCCCTTTTTTATTGGCCAGTCTCCGCTCGTCGGCTCAGGTAGCCGCGAGTTTCGCGCCCATGGCCACGAAAAACCCACCTGTCAGAGTGTTGAGTGCCCGGCTCAACCGCGCGCTGGTTCGCAGATGACGAAAAGTGGCCACAATCCACGCCAGTCCGCATTGCCACACCATCGCCAGGACAAAATGCAGGGCCGCCAGCACCAGCGACTGCTGGAAGGCATTGCCGGCAGGATCCACGAACTGGGGAAGCAGGGCCATATAGAACAAGGCCGTTTTGGGGTTCAGAACGTTTGAGAACAGCCCCTCCCTCAACGAAACACCAATACTGGCAGTTCGCGGCTCCCGGACTTCAACCGGGGCAGATTCGACCCGGCCCCGGAAGGCCTGCCGCAGAGAGCCAATGCCCAGCCAGACCAGGTACAGGGCTCCCAGCCACTTGAGCGCGTTGAAAGCCCAGGCCGTCTCGACCAGGAGAATGGAGATACCCAGCGCGGAGAGCGTCGCGTGGATGAACAGGCCACTGCAGATACCCAGGCTGGTCACACACCCATCCTTTAGACCACCCCGACCGGTATTGCGCAGCACCAGCAGGGTATCCACGCCGGGCGTGATGGTCAGCAGGGTTATGGCAATCAGATAGGTCCAGATCAGCTCGGAAAACACGCTCTCCCCCTTCGCCGGGAGCCTGTTCTAGTCTTCCCCGGCCAACAGTTTCTTCGCCGCCGCAGAGCGATAGAATGACGAAAGCCTGCGGCGCACAAGGGCCTCAACATAGCCTTCTTCCCGCAGGACGTCCATAACCGGAATCCCGTAGGCCTCGATTTCCGTGCGAATCACCTCGCGGGTAACCCCCACGTCGTTCAGCAAATCCGTCACCGGCCGGTCACCATACTTGGCGAACAGGTGCTCCACTACGGCCCGGGCACAGCCTTCAAAATAACCGGTCTTGCGGAACTGCAACCAGAATTCATAGCCAAGAACCACGAACTCCTGCAACTCGACGTCCCCCAGGCCCTCACGCAGCTCGGCAATGGTCTTGTCTTCCACCGCCACCCAGGCGGCCATCACGCTGTCCCGGAGTTCGTCATCGCTGAGCGCCCGGTGCAGGAACGCCTCACTGCGGGCGATCAGGCCGGGCAGGCTGTCCGCGAGCCAGGCCTTGATACGCCGCTCAAAGGTCTCGTCCAGGCCAGGAACCGCCCTGTTCGCTACCTTCTTGCCAAACTTCATCATGGAGCCAACCCCGGGAACGGAGCGGGCGATCAGGTTGTCTTCGTACAGGTAGTTGACCAGCCCGTGATAGACCACCTTGGACACCAGCTCCTGGTAAACCGGGTGGGCCATGATCTCGCTGATGACCCGTTCGCGCTGCTGGCGCAGCTCAAGCGCCTCTTCCAGGAAACCGGTGGCCTGCTCCCGGGAGATGATCTCGCCGAGGGTGGTCTCGGCCTGGACCGGTGAATTCATCACTTCCGTTGCCATCTCCGCGGCCAACTCGGGAATGCCCGCGTCCAGCTCCATGTCAACGACAATACGGTCGATCACCCCCATCACCTGATCGATGCTGGTTATCCGGTTCAGGGTAATCCGTCCAGCATGATCCAGCAGCTCATCCAGCTCCCGCTCCAGGAACTTCTTCAGCTTGGCTCCTTTCAGGGCTGCCATTTCGTGGCGGACGTGCTCCTCATACAGCATCTCGGCCAGAGTGCCAGTGGACTTGGTCATAGTCGGGTCAATCCTTGTGGGCGATGAAAACAGCAATACCGAGGCTAACACGAAGCCGGCATTCGGGGGTTTGCCCAAACTACCGGGTCGCGGTTGCGGACAGGCCAAGCGGATCAGGGGGCGCCGACCGGGTCGGCAGCCGGCGCTACTGGAAATCGTTGAACGTGTGGGGGTCCGCTGCGAGGGCGAGACACATGCTGCCGGGGCCGACGTAGATGCTGCTGGTAATCCCCATCTGGGACAACAGCAACTCGACGCCGTTACGCTCACAGGCATCCCGCAGCCGGTTCAGGCCTGGCAGGTCCTCGATTTCGGTCCAGGTGAGGCCGCAGGAAAGGCTCACATAGGGCGTCAGCAGGCCGGCATCCACCCGGGCCGCCGCGTAGTTCATGACCTTTTCCACGGCCACGTCAAAATTGCGGGTTTTCGCCACTGGCTGGCCCTCGGCGCCCTGCCCGAAAATCACCGGCGTAATGTTGAGTGCCTTGCCCAGGAAGGCGACAAGAGCCGAAATACTTTTGTCGCCGCGGCGGCGGGCCCGCTCGCGGATGTAGTGCAGATCCCGCGGAATGACGCAGGTGTAGATCTTGTCGGTAAAGGACTCCACCTCATGGCGCAGCGCGTTCTTCGGAAGCTTCTGGCCAATCAGCCTCAGCGTATGGGCCGCCAACAGGCCCTGGCCGGCAAAAATCTGTTTACTGTCGATCACGCGCATGGAGAACTTGCCTTCCCGGCCGGCAGCCGCCCGGGCCTTCTCGTAATTGGCCAGAACACTGTTCATCGCCTTGGTGGCGTTCTCGAAGATCAGACTGCGGCTGCGGGTGACTGTTTCACAGATGGCAACATCGAACTGGGTGACGATTTTCTCCATGAACAGGTCATGGATCTGCTCCTCGGTGAACGCCTGGGTCTCGGCATGGTGCCCCTTCTGCAGCAGCCCGCTCTGATAGAACTCCTGGGTGCGCACCGGATCGTGCTCGTCGATGTAGGTCTGGCCGTCGATGACGGCGGTCACGGGAAGAATAAAGAGGTCGTGCTTGCGACTGAACTCATAGGGCAGATCACACGCGGAATCCACGATCAAACCTACTCGCATGGTGAGACTCTCCAGCTGCGGGCCATTCCTCTGCGGGAACGCCCTTTATTTTATCGTTATTTTGCGTCGTCAAGTGTTACATAAGCGGCGCGTAATTTCAGTATCCCCTCAGTTCGGGGTACCGAGCTCTTCAAGTTCACGCAGATTTTCTGTCAGCAGTCGCCGGTTGTCCTGCTGCCAGGGATGGAAGCCCTCGCGAAGGTACGCAAGGAACTCGGGCAGGCACCGACGTATGACGCCCGGTTTTCCCCACAGGAAGTTCAGCCCACCCAGCCAGGTCCGGATACTCCAGAGCTTGCCATCGGTGCGCAGCAGGCTGCAGGTGTTCAGGAAGGTGTACTTGCAGAAATTCCAGGTCACGAACAGGAACACGATCCGGCGCAGCCGCTCATTACCCACACAGGCCCGGTAGACATCAAACGCGACCGACTTGTGCTCCGTTTCCTCAATGGCATGCCAGCGCCAGAGCTGTTTCATGGCAGGCGTGGCACCCTCCATCCACTCCGGGTTCTTCAGGATCGCATTGGCCAGCACCGCGGTGTAGTGCTCTGCGCCGCAGGTACCGGCCAGTTGACGACTCGGGGGCAGTTTTGCGACCCACTCCATGTGCCTCCGAAAGCGCCGGTCGATGCCCTCGATGTCATAACCACGGGCTCTCAGCGCCTCGTTATAGCTCTTGTGTTCCCGGCTGTGCAGGGCCTCCTGGCCGATAAAGCCCCGGATTTCCTGCTTGAGCTTGGGATCGTCAATCCGGTCCCGGTACAGGCGCACGGCATTGATGAACTGCTGCTCACCGTCGGGAAACTGTAGCGACAGCGCATTGAAAAAGGCCGTACGGAAGGCGTCGTTGCCATGCCAGAAGGATTTCAGATCCTCACTGACATCAAAGTGGATGTGCCGGGGTGCGACAGACACCCCTTCCGGAGTGGAGCTGGCGGGCATGGTGGCCTCCTGTTGTCGGGAATGTTTTTGTTATGCAATCAACAACGGACAAAACGTAACCAGATGTTCAGTTTAAACCCGATCACAAAACCGACGGAAGGCACCCGGCGAAAATAATTGACACTTTGTCATTAAATGACAACAGCGCCAACGACGGGAAAGGAGCATAAAAAAGGGAGGTATGGCCATGCCGATACCTCCCAAGGACACACAGAGGGGAAGACTACCTCCGCGATGCACGGAGGCAGCCGGTTCAGTGTTCTTCTGCGGCGCGAACGCCAGGCGCTTCAGGGTCTGCAGTAAAGCCAAGCAGCTTCGTGCGTTCGATCAGGAGATACAGCACCGCGCCCGTGGCCAGGCCCCAGCCCGCGCCATAAACCGCAAGCACCACACCCATGGTGCCGGCAATGCCACGCTCGGTGTTGTTCTCCAGCTGCTCCAGACCCACCATCAGGCAGATATAGCCGGTCAGCAACAGGGTCAGGGACAAGGCGATGGGCAATACCGGCTGGAAGAAGCTCACCAGCGGCAGGATAAACAGGGCGATGAAACCGGTAATCCAGAAGGTGCCGCCACCGCTGTAGATGGAGTCCATGGCATTGCGGCCGTACTTGTAGCGCTCGGCCATAGTGGCGGTCACTGCCGTCCAGATAGGGCCTGCCAGGCCGGGATAGGGCGCAAAGAAGGCGTGGCCACCATTCCGGAGCGCGGTTACCAGATGCACCCGATCAATGCTGTTGTCGATATCTTCGTCTTTTCGCAGGTGGTCGACACGGCTCATCAGGGACTGACCCACCACGATGTCACCGAAAGCAATAACGTAAGCAATCACTGCGGTCGGAATGGCGTACAGGAACACGCTGCTATCCGGGAAGCCAACCGCAAACGGAAGATAGTTCCACAGCTCGTCAAATGCTGGCCTGGTGATGCCCCACTCCACATCGGGCACCGCGTACTCGCCAGTGGCAAAGCCAACCAGAATCGCAACCACCATACCCGGCACCATGCCGTAGTTGGCGATCTTGCGGGCGATTGAATTGCTTTCTACAAAGCCTTTGAACGACACGGAGAACATCAGGTACAGGCAGACGAGGCCACCAATGATCAGGGAGATCGGCGTGTTAGCCAGACGGCCGCCCGCTTCTATCTCACCCATCAGGGCCGCAATACCGGCACCGATGATGATCCCGCCTTTCATGGATCGGGGAATCAGCTCCACCAGCTTGCTGCCAAGGCGGGTAATGCCCAGCACCAGGAAAATGATGAACACCAGGAACTGCAGAGCGAACAGGGCCTGTATGGCTTCGGGGCCGGGTTCATAGTCACTGAGGAACAGCAGAACCACGGGAATACCCGGCGTAATCCAGCCCGGTACCAGGGGCACACCCAGCAATGCCGGCAGCATGAAGCCAATACCGCAAACCACCACGTATGCCAGGGCCACGTCGTAAGGCACGCCCAGGTATTTCTCCAGCAGCGGAATCATCGCCAGGCTGACCACGAACATGATCAGGGCCTGGACCATTTCCGCGAATTCCCAGCGGTAATGGACAAACGGAAGACGGACTTTGAAGGGGCCAGCGGGCCAGTACGGCTGCTCTTCGCCGTTCTTGCGGTGGAACATTTGCATAAAAAGGTCTCCGGACCCACGCGCGCGGCGTGTGCCTGTTGGTGTTGTTTTTGTGGTGACATACCGGCTGCGCCGGGCTGGCGCAGCCGGTCAGCGGATCAGTCCAGCTCTTTGGCCTGATCCCGCAGCACGAACTTCTGGATCTTGCCCGTGGAGGTCTTGGGCAGTTCCGTGAAGACGACCGTTTTGGGTACCTTGAAGCGGGCCAGGTGCTCCCGGCAGAAAGTGATGATGTCCTCTTCGCTGACTTCGCCGGCTTCCGGCTTCAGGGTGATGAAGGCGCAGGGGGTCTCACCCCATTTCTCGTCCGGGCGGGCAACCACCGCCGCTTCGAGCACGGCCGGATGGCGATACAGGGTATCTTCCACCTCGATGGTGGAGATGTTCTCACCACCCGAGATGATGATGTCTTTCAGGCGGTCCTTGATTTCCAGGTAACCGTCCTCGTGCCACACCGCCAGGTCACCGGTGTGGAACCAGCCGCCGCGGAAGGCTTCTTCGGTGGCACTCGGGTTCTTCAGGTAACCCTTCATCACGGTGTTGCCCCGCAGGAAGATCTCGCCGATGGTCTTGCCGTCTTTGGGCACCGGCTCCATGGTGTTGGGATCACCGACCATGGTGCCTGCCAGGGTGTGGTAGCGGACGCCCTGGCGGGCCTTCTTGCGGGCGCGGTCATGCAGCGGCAGCTCATCCCACTCGGACTTCCAGGCACACACGGTCACCGGGCCGTACACTTCGGTCAGACCGTAGACGTGGGTTACCTTGATACCCATCTCTTCCACGGCCCCGATCACCTGGGCGGGGGGCGCCGCACCGGCGGTCATGGATTTCACTTCGTGATCGATCCCGGCCTTGGCCGCTGCCGGCGCATTGAGCAGCGCGTTCAGCACGATCGGCGCACCACACATATGGGTGACCTGGTGATCGCGGATGAGCTGCAGAATCTTCTCGGGATCCACCCGGCGCAGGCAGACGTGGGTGCCTGCCATCGCGGTAACGGTCCAGGGGAAACACCAGCCGTTGCAATGGAACATTGGCAACGTCCAGAGATAGACCGGATGCATATCCATGGACCAGACGGCCTGATTGCCCAAAGCATTGAGATAGGCCCCGCGGTGGTGATAGACCACGCCCTTGGGATTGCCGGTGGTACCAGAGGTATAGTTCAGGGAAACCGCGTCCCACTCGTTCTCCGGGAAACTCCACTGGAACTGCGGGTCGCCCTCCTGCAGGAACGCCTCGTAATCAAGATCGCTGACCTGAACGCCCTCGCCGTACTCCGGATCATCCACATCAATGACCAGCGGCTTGTGCTCCAGGTGCCGGACGGCATCCTTGATGACCTGACCGAACTCGCGATCGGCAATCACCACCTTGGCCTCGCCATGCTCCAGCATGAAGGCAATGGCATCGGCGTCCAGGCGCACGTTCAGGGTATTGAGCACGGCGCCGATCATGGGCACACCGAAATGGCACTCCACCATGGCGGGAATGTTCGGCAGCATCACCGCAACGGTGTCACCCCGACCGATCCCGCGCCCCTGCAGGGCCGAAGCCAGGCGGCGGCAACGCTCGTAGGTTTGTGCCCAGTTGTAACGGATCGCGCCGTGGATGATGGCCGGAAATTCCGGATAAACACTCGCGGTACGCTCGATGAAATCAATCGGCGACTGGACGGCATAGTTGGCATCGACGGGCGCCAGGCCCTGGTCAAAAATCGAGGTCATTGTGGGTTCCTCACTGGAGCTCTGTTGTTCTTATGGCGTATTCAGGAAAATCGCTAATCTGGCTATAATTCACGGTGGTCGAAATGGTATTTGATGGGACAAATACTAGAAACTACACCAAGGTATTATAG
>JABURI010000102.1 GCA_014762755.1 Marinobacter sp. | reverse complement strand
GGACGCAGCGTGTGCGCTCCGGAATGAAATGTAGCCCGAAAGTATAACCAGTGGCTGCGGCAAGGACTACCCGGGGACTTGTTTAATGCGTGGGTCGGCACCAACCTGAACGTATAGGCAAAATTTCCGGGGTGTTTCCCCGGCCTTCACCGCTATACTGCGGGCTTTTGAAGGACTGACACGGAGCACGTTTATGGCGAATCAATCCCGTCCGAATGAACGCAACATCGGTACCGTGGCCATGCGCTGGCACGGGCACTCCCTGGAGTTACTGGACCAGCGGTTGTTGCCAACTGAGGAGCACTGGATTACATCGGAGGGCGCCTCCGGCGTCGCCCAGTGTATCCGGGACATGGTCGTGCGGGGTGCCCCGGCTATCGGAATCAGTGCGGCCTACGGCGTCGCCCTGGCGGCCCGCCACGCCGGCGGTGGCGACTGGAAAGCGGAAATTCGGCAAGCGATCCGCGAGCTGGCGGAGTCCCGGCCGACCGCGGTGAACCTGTTCTGGGCGCTGCAGCGGATGGAGAAGGTGTTCCATGAGTGTCATTCCCTGGATGAGGCGGTAAAACGCCTTGCGGCAGAAGCCCGGAGCATCCACGAGGAGGACCTGGAGGCCAATTTCGCCATGGCCGATCATGCCCTGCGATTCATGGGCCCGGAAAAGCCGATATCCGTGCTCACTCACTGTAACACCGGGGCTCTGGCCACTGGCGGCTATGGCACCGCCCTCGGTGTCATTCGCCGGCTGCAAGAGGAACAGCTGCTGCGGCGCGTCTATGCCGATGAAACCCGGCCCTGGCTGCAGGGCAGCCGGCTGACAGCCTGGGAGCTGTCCCGGGATGGTATTCCGGTCACCCTCAATGCTGACGGCGCAGCGGCGGCCATACTTGCCAGCGGTGAGGTGAACTGGATCGTGGTGGGGGCAGACCGTATTACCGCCAACGGTGACGTCGCCAACAAGATTGGCACCTACAGTCTCGCGGTACTGGCGCGGCACCACAAGGTTGGATTCATGGTGGTAGCGCCCTCCAGCACCGTGGACATGTCGCTGGCCTCCGGCAGGGACATCCCCATCGAGGAAAGGGACGGAGCCGAGGTTCGGGAGATTCGGGGCATTCCGCTGGCACCGCCGGGAGTGCAGGTGTTTAATCCGGTGTTTGATGTGACGCCGGCCAGCCTGATCGATGCCATCGTCACGGAGAAGGGGGTGATCCACAATCCCAACATCACCGGGATGCGGGCATTATTTGGTTGAGGTGTCGTCCTTGCCCTCATAGTGCGCTTTCAATCGGCGGACTTCCTGTTCCTGCTCTTCCACGAAGTGCAGGGACATCTCGAAACTCTGGCGGGTAAATTCCAGTACCCGCCGGAACCCTTCATCGGACAGGTTCCGGGCGTCATCGTGGCGGCGGAAGATGTTGATGAACTCCCGCTCCCGCTCAAACTGCAGTGGCAGTCTGCCGACACCCCAGTCGTTCAGTATCTTCCAGACTTCCGGGTTGTAGTTCCGGGTGGTGCGCATGATGAAGGGGATCGGATCATTGCGGGCAATCAGTGCCGCCAGGCGCAGGATCAGTTCGAAGGAGAGGGTGGCGGTGCCGTTCTCGATGGCCTCGAGCACCGATTTGTCTTTCAGGTTGAGCGCCTCGCTCATCTCCGTGAGCGTGAGCCCCGCCACTTCCCGGATATCTTTGAGGGACTGGCCCGCCAGTAACATCGCCCGGAGCTGGTCCTGGGAGTTGATCAGGGCCCGGCCAAACCGGAGTGAGGTGTCGGTGGCGCGTGCGCCGAAGCGAAGGGCGGATCCCGTGAGCTGGTAGATTCGGTCCACCAGGCTTTCCGGCGCCTTCTCGGGTGTACCGGGGGTTTCGATGGCTTCCACTTTCTCCATGGACTTCATGGCATGGAGCGCATCCAGCAGCATGTCCCGGATTTCCCGGGCATTCTGCTGGCTGCTTTTCGACGCGTCCTTCCTGGAGGTCATAGAGGGTTCACGGTTTTACTGGGCCGGGGCCTGGACCGCAAAGTGCCGAAGTTGCAGGATGGAGGCCATCTGCTGATCCAGTTCCAGCATGTCTGCCATGATGTGGCCGCCCTCACGAATGACGAAGTCGAGCTCCTCATCAGTGGTATCCAGATCCGCCGCCTGGGCGTCCTGCCAGTCTTCGAGGTCCTCGAGGGATTCAAACGGCTCATCACCGCGCAGCTCCCGGCGCGCGTTGGCAATGGTCAGGCGGGTACGCTCGATCTGCTCGTGCTGGGCCTTGCGCTCGTCGAAATTCAGGCTGACGGTCTCCAGTTGCCGCTGCTTTTCCAGGAATTCGATTTCGCGCTGCAACAGCTTGAACTCCGGATTGGTGTCGAACCGGGATTCGTGGCGTTTGCGCAGTTCACCGATGATGCCGCTGAAATCGAAGTAGCGGGTATGGGGCACCGCCTCGATCTGGTCCCAGGGCAGGGCATGATCCAGGGCGTCCTCACCGATCCGGCTCTTGTCAATCCGGGACGGAATCTCGATGTCGGGAATCACGCCCTTGTGCTGGGTCGAGCCACCGGAAACCCGGTAGAACTTGGACTGGGTGATTTTCAGCTGGCCGTGGTTCAGCGGACGAACCGCCTGTACCGTGCCCTTGCCGAAGGTCTGGGAGCCTACCACCAGCCCGCGACCATAATCCTGGATAGCGCCGGCAAAGATTTCCGAGGCCGAGGCGCTCATGCGGTTGACTAGCACGACCAGCGGGCCATCGTAGGCGACCGACGGATCCTCATCGTTCAGGACCTGGACATCGTTGTTGGCATTGCGGATCTGCACGGTGGGGCCCTTGTCGATAAACAGCCCGACCAGATCGTTGGCCTCGTGCAGGGCGCCGCCGCCGTTGTTGCGCAGGTCGACCACCAGGCCATCGATGCCGTCATCCTGCAGTTCCCCGATCAGCTTGCGCACATCCCGGGTCGTGCTCTTGTAGTTCGGATCACCCGCCTGCATGGCCTGGAAATCGGCGTAGAAGGTGGGGATGGTGATCACTCCCACCTTGTAGTCTTCACCGCCACGCTCAAGCTCGATCACATCCTTGCTGGCGCTCTGTTCCTCGAGCTTCACTTCGTCCCGCTTGATGGCGATGGTCTTGGTGACGGTCTCGTCCGAGGCGTTGGCGGGGATCACCTCCAGGGTCACCACGGAATCCCGGGGGCCACGGATCAGGTCGACCACCTCGTCCAGGCGCCAGCCGATCACGTTCACGGTTTTCTCGCCTTCCTGGCCCACGGCAACGATCCGGTCGGCCGGCTGCAGCTGGCCCTGTTTGGAGGCCGGGCCACCGGGCACCAGGCGTACGACCTTGGTGAATTCGTTATCCGATTGCAGGACGGCCCCGATGCCCTCCAGTGAGAGACTCATGTTGATGTTGAAGTTCTCGGAGGTGCGGGGTGAGAAGTAGGAGGTGTGCGGGTCCCACATGCTGGTAAAGGCATTCATGTAGGCCTGGAAGGCATCCTCGCTGCGAGCCTGGTAGGCGCGCTTGAGCTGGCCCTCGTAGCGCTGGCGCAGGTTTTCCTCGATCTTGTCGTCTTCGGTGCCGTTCAGACGCTGGGCCAGTACGGCATTCTTGATGCGTTTGGTCCAGAGCTTGTTGAGAGCGGCAGTATCTGGCTCCCAGTCTGCCTCGGAGCGGTCCAGAAGGACTGTTTCCCGGGCGGAAAAGTCCAGTTTATCCAGGCCCTGGTCGAGTGTTTTCAGGGCGAACTGGAGTCGTTCGATGATGCGCTGCTGGACCAGATTGTAAATGTCGAAGCCCGGTTGGAGCTGGCCGGTTTTCAGGGCAGAGCCTAGTTGGGTTTTCACCCGGTCAAACCGTTGAATGTCCTCCTGGGTCAGATAGATCTTCTGTCCATCGAGGTATTCCAGGTAAGAGCTGAACACGTCTCCGGAAAGCTCATCGCTGATGCCGAGGTCGCGGAAGTGGGTGAACTGCAACTGGCGGGCGATCAGGATATTGGCCCGGGCCTGGTCAATGGTCGGCGCTACCGGTTCGTAGACTTTGTTGTCATCCAGCTTTGCCTGCAGTCCCAGTGGTGTCGAGACCAGCAGGGCCACGGCCATTGCCCGGAAGAGGCCTTTTCCCCGGCCGGTGAATGGATGGCGACGGGACATCATCTTTTCCGCGATGGTCATAAATACTTACCTGACGGTGCTGGGTAATCGATCGCCATGGTCTGGCGGTGTCGAACCCGTGAGCGATAAATTTATTGTAGGCAAGCGCTATCCCTGTTGCCATAGGCAGGGAGTATCGGTTCGTGACAATCTGTCCATGAAATGGTCAGGTTGGTAACCGGGAAGGGTGAAACAGCAGAGCAGGGTGCCAGCGGGTGTACCACACCCGCTGGCCGGATGGGATCAGGCGAAATCGGTGTTGGCTTCAGCCTTCTCCAGCAGCAGGCGCGGGGGCGCAAAACGCTCGCCAAACTGCGACTCCAGTTCCCTGGCGCGCTCGGTAAAGGCGCGTACCCCGTACTGGTTGATGAACTGGATGGCACCGCCGGTCCAGGGCGCATAGCCGATGCCGAAGATGCTGCCGATGTTGGCGTCTTCAACGGTTCTCAGCACGCCTTCCTCAAGGCAACGTACGGTTTCGATGGCCTGGATGAACAGGATTCGGTCCTTGAGGTCCTGCAGTGAGGCGCTGCGGGCCTTGTCCCGGTCCACGAACAGGTTTTCGAGCTCCGGCCACAGGTACTTCTTGCCCTTGTCCGGATACTCGTAGAAGCCCGCGCCCGCAGCCTTGCCCTTTCGGCCGTGCTGGTCGACCATCGCGTCAATGATCGCCTCGGCGGGATGGGCCTTCCAGGTGCCGCCTGATGCCTCGGTGTCCTTTCGGCTCTGGTCCCGGATATGTTGCATTAGTGTCATGCTGACTTCATCCGAAATCGCCAGCGGTCCCACCGGCATACCGGACAGTACCCCGGCGTTTTCGATGCTCGATGGATGGATACCCTCGCCGAGCATGGCAATGCCTTCATTGACGAAGGTGCCGAACACGCGGGAGGTGAAGAAGCCCCGGCTGTCGTTCACCACGATCGGGATCTTGCCGATTTGCTGGACGTAGTCGAATGCCCGGGCCAGGGTTTCGTCCGAGGTTTTCGCACCGACGATGATCTCCACCAGCTGCATCTTGTCCACCGGCGAGAAGAAGTGCAGGCCGATGAAGTTCTCGGGCTTGCCGGATGCCTCTGCCAGTTGGGTAATAGGGATGGTAGAGGTGTTGGAGGCGAAGATGCCGTTGGCGACCATTTTCGGCTCTGCTTCCCGGGTTACCTTGCCTTTCAGGTCACTGTCCTCGAACACCGCCTCGATAATCAGGTCGCAACCGTCCAGGTCATCGGCAGAGTCGGTAGCCCGGAT
The DNA here is from genome assembly GCA_014762755.1 of Marinobacter sp. GTDB lineage: Bacteria > Pseudomonadota > Gammaproteobacteria > Pseudomonadales > Oleiphilaceae > Marinobacter. The sequence goes on along the minus strand of JABURI010000102.1, from coordinate 2,410 downwards.
GCGATCCAGGATGCTGATTTTCTGCCCATCGGTCATTCGGCCGCGGCTGACCTTCTTGTCCAGCAACTGCTCCGAATAGCCTTTACCTTTCTCCGCATTGTCTACCGACACGTCCTTGAGAACCACGTCGATACCGCGGACGGCGGTGGCATAGGCGATACCGGCGCCCATCATGCCCGCGCCCAGCACACCGACCTTGCCGAAGGTGGCCTTTCCAATGCCCTCCGGCCGGCTGCCTCCCGCTTTGATGGCATTGAGCTGGAACCAGAAAGTGCCGGTCATGTTCTTGGCGACCTGGCCGGTCACAAGTTCGGTGAAGTAACGGGTTTCAATCAGGCTGCCGTTGTCGAAATCCACCTGGGCGCCTTCCACCGCTGCGGACAGGATGCGCTCGGGGGCCGGATAACAGCCCTTGGTCTTCTGCTTGAGCATGGCCGGGGCAATGGCGAGCTTCTGGGCCATGGCGGGGTGGTGCGGAGCGCCGCCAGGGAATTTAAACCCCTTCTGATCCCAGGGTTGCTGCTTTTCCGAATGAGCTTCGATATAGGCCCGGGCAGTGCTGAGCAGTTCCTCCGGGGCACTGACCAGTTCGTCCACGATGCCGGCATTCAGGGCGGCTTTCGGATTCACTTTTTTGCCTTCCATAAGGAAGGGGAACGCGGCCTCCAGGCCAATCATCCGGGGCAGGCGCTGGGTGCCACCACCGCCGGGCAGCAGGCCGAGAGTGACTTCCGGCAGGCCCAGCTGGATGCTGTCGTCGTCCAGGGCGATGCGGTGGTGGCAGGCCAGGGCGATTTCCAGGCCGCCGCCAAGCGCAGTACCGTTGATGGCAGCCACCACGGGCTTGCCAGTGGTTTCCAGGAATCGCAGGTCGGCCTTGAGGCCATTGACCATGTCTTCGAATTCTCTGGCCTGGTCACGGGTGACGCTGTGCAGTTCCGTCAAATCGCCGCCGGCGAAGAAGGTTTTCTTGGCCGAGGTGATGATGATGCCGCGAATGTTGGCGAGATCGGCTTTTACCCGGCTGACGGTCTCTGACAGGCCGGTGCGGAAGTCCGCGTTCATGGTGTTGGCGGACTGGCCCGGCATGTCGATGGTCAGGGTCAGGATCTGGTCTGAACCCAGGTCATAGTTGATGGCACTCATGTTCGGTTCTCCTGTTGTGGAACGTGGGTTCAAACGCGCTCGATGATGGTGGCAATGCCCATGCCGCCGCCGACGCAGAGGGTGGCCAGGCCATAGCGCAGTTTGCGGCGTTCCAGTTCATCCAGCAAAGTACCGAGGATGATGGCGCCGGTCGCACCCAGGGGATGGCCCATGGCAATGGCGCCACCGTTCACGTTCACTTTCTCGTCGGGAACCTTGAGCTCCTTCTGGAAGCGCATTACCACCGAGGCAAAGGCTTCGTTCACTTCAAACAGGTCAATCTGGTCGACAGTCATCCCGGCCTTGTCCAGTGCCTTTCGGGTAGCCGGGGCAGGACCGGTCAGCATGATGGTCGGGTCGGTGCTGGTAACCGCGGTGGCGACGATCCGGGCCCGCGGTTTCAGGCCCAGGGCCTTGCCCTTGGCTTCGCTGCCGATGAGCATGGCGGTTGCGCCGTCCACCATGCCGGAGGAGTTGCCGGCGTGGTGGACATGGTTGATCTTCTCCACGTAATGGTATTTTTCACGGGCGACGCCATCGAAGCCCATCTCGCCCATCATCTGAAAGGAAGGTTTGAGTCCGGCCAGGGACTCGAGGGTAGTGTTGCCGCGCACGTGTTCATCATGGTCCAGGATCACCACGCCGTTCTGATCGGTGACGGGGATGATGGACTTGCTGAAGTAGCCCTTTTCCCAGGCGTTGGCGGCTTTCTGTTGGGATCGGACCGCAAACCGGTCGACATCTTCCCGGCTGAAGCCTTCGATGGTGGCGATCAGATCGGCACCAATGCCCTGTGGCATGAAACCGGTGTGCAGATTGGTTTCCGGGTCGGTGGCCCAGGCACCGCCGTCCGAACCCATGGGAACGCGGGACATGACTTCCACGCCTCCGGCCACCACCAGATCCTCCCAGCCGGAGCGGACTTTCATGGCAGCCAGATTCACGGCCTCCAGGCCGGAGGCGCAGAAGCGGTTGAGGGTGACGCCGGCTACCTTTTCGTCCCAGTCCGCCGCCAGTGCTGCGGTCTTGGCGATGTCGGCACCTTGATCGCCAACGGCCGTCACGCAACCCATGACGATGTCGTCCACCTGAGTGGTGTCGAGGCTGTTGCGCTCCTGCAGCGATCGGAGCATGGAGGTCAACAGGGTGATGGGTTTGACGCTATGGAGTGAACCGTCTTTCTTGCCACGCCCCCGGGGGGTGCGGACCGCGTCAAAGATATACGCCTCGGTGGTCATTACCTTTCCTCTGATGGTTTTGTCGA
>JABURI010000233.1 GCA_014762755.1 Marinobacter sp. | reverse complement strand
AGGCAACGAGACACACGATCCAGAAATGCAGCGGATCGATACCCAGCTGGATCGCCGGCTGGGCAATGGTGGCAGAGACCAGGATGACCGCACCGAACGGGTCCATCACCATGCCGATAATGGTCAGCATCACTACGATGACCAACATGGCAATCCAGGGGCTGGTCAGGTCTTCCGGGAACAGCGCGTGGACGATGTCCGAACGCTCCAGAATGCCGCCCAGGCAGATCGAGAAGCCGATCAGTGCCAGCAGTGCGCCGATATGCACCGCGGAATCGCTGGCGGCGGCGGAACTCCGGCTCCAGAACGCCTGGCCCCGGGTCTCACCGTCTTCCCGGCTGTCCCTGCCGGCATCCAGCAGCACCAGCGCCAGCATCACCAGCGGCAGGATCAACGGCGCACTGTACTCGTTGAACTTCAGCCCCAGGATCACCCAGATCGCCAGGATCACGATGGCGGCCACAACCACATAGGGCAACAAGGCTCGGGTTTCGCCAAGCGCGGCCTGGAAAGCACCCGGCGCGGGGCGGGGCCTCCAGTTGCCCTCGGTCTTGCACACGATCAGCGAAAACAGGCTCGCCGACATGATGAACACCCAGAAACCCCAGCTGTACATCTCGGTGGTGGTCACTTCCTTGTTCAGGGCCGCCACCACAACGATCAGAAGACAGGGGTTGAGAACCACACCCAGACTGCCGGACATGGCGGTCGTGGCCAGTGACAGCTGGCGACCGGCTCCGGCACGCCGCAACTCGTCATACACCACACCACCCACGGCCAGGATGAAGATGCCCGATGCACCGGTAAACGCCGTCGGGAAGGCAGTGGCGAAAATGATCACCGAGGCCAGTAGCGGTGCCGGCAGGTTGAAGGGCTTGATGATGTTCAGCAGCAGTTCCGGAATCCGGGTCTGCTTGAGTATCATGCCCACCAGCACATAGAGGCCGATGTTGATGAACATGGACGAGAGGTTGGACATCATTCCGAAGTAGATGGCCAGGCCGGAGGCGTAGCCGTCCACGAGGAAGAAGTAGCTCATGGCGATCAGGCCCATGCCGCAGTATAGCGGGATCACCAGGCCTGAAGATGCGCTGAGCTTTCCGGCACGAACCCGGTCCGGAACGTTCAGGAACCGGATCGCATTGATCACCATGAACAGTCCGAACACCCCGGCCCAGGCGTATTGGAGACTCATTGTGTCCTCGGAGCCAGGCGAGGTCGCAAGCTTGCCGAGATAGGCATTGAGGGAGAGGACCATCAGTCCGTTGACCACAAACTGAACACCCTGGCTCAACCGCCACTCGGCCCGGTTGCGGGGAAGCCGCAAAGCAATGTGGTCGGTGTCCAGCGCAGCAATGGCTGCGGCCATGGCGAAGATGGCGATGAACAGGTACTTGGTCAGCTCGATGTTATCGAGCAGGAATTCCGCCAGGCCCTGTTCGACGGTCTTGAACAGGCCCAGAGCGGGCGTGGCGTGCTCCAGATTCTGCTCATAGATCGCATACTGCTGTTGGCAGAGCTCCAGGTTGCTCTCCAGGGATTTACGAATCGCCTGAGGGTCGGGCGGCGAGCTGAACAAGTCGTCCGGGTCGGGCTTGTAGGCCGCCACCCGCTTTGCCACTTCCGCATCGATATCCATTTCCAGCTGACACGAAGGTTCCGTGGCATCCGGATTGAGAAGGTAGTAGTTCGGCCACGTCTGCTCGCCCACCCAGAGCAACCGGGAATGCAGGGAGTTCCCCATCCCCAGTAGCAGCGTGAACAGCAGCAGGAGCAGAAGCACTACCCCGTGCATGCGATGCACGGGGTAAAGGGTCTTTGCGGCCGGAGCTGTCAGTGCTCGCCAGTTCATGATGATTCCGCCCTGTTATTCGCGGTTGGCCGCGGTGCACTCGGCAGCCGAGGGATTGCTGGCACAACGGATCTTGCTGAGCAGGCTCATCATCTTCGGATGGTAAACGTCCGGCGCACCGTTCACGCCATCGCGCATTTCGAGGCGGTTTTCACGGAACATTTCCTGGTACCCACGAATGTCCTTCTCCGGGATTTTTACCCACTTTTCGTCCGGGATGGCCGATTCCTGTCCCTCGATGAGGTTCATGGCCTGAGGGAACATGTTCCAGGCAACCTCACGGGCTGTCTGGGCGGTTTCGTCATCCAGCACCTCGTCCCGGGCAACCATTTGCAGAGTCAGCTGAGCCAGCGGGTAGTCAACAACGCCACCGTTGTCACCGATCCCCTTGTAGAGCTCGAGCGCTTCATAGGCGAAGGCCGGCGCATAGGCGGTATCAACCGAGCCGTTATTGAACTTGCCGGCGAAGTTCGTGATATCCGACGGAACAACCGTTGCCTTCACATAGTTCACCATGTGAATGGCGTCTTTCTGGTAGTCCAGGGTGGCCATACGCTTGCCCGCCAGCTCGCCGGCGGTGTCGATGCTGCGATCGTTCACGAACAGGTAACCGGCACCAACCGGAATGATCCCGAGCACCTCATAGCCGTTGTCTTTCATCAGTGGCGCCGCCTTGGGCTGGGCCAGGGTGGCCAGCAGGGTCTTCAGGTTGTCGTAGGTAGGGATGGCACCCACCGCGCTGATACTGCCGGTGAACTTGTTGAACGGCCGGATCCGGATATCGGTCGCGGCCACCGCATCGCACTGGCCGGCGTTAAAGTCGCCAATAGCAACCCCCTCATCGGTGTAGGGCTTCAACTCCAGGTCCACCCCATGCCCTTTCATTTCCAGGGCATAGTCCTTGACGAAGTTGTAGAAGTCGCCATTGGCTCCGATGACGTCAAATACGCACATTGAAACACTCTGTGCCGATGCGAAGGGAGACGCGGCTACCAGGGCCATGGCGGTTAGGGATTTGCGGATCATAACGACCTCCGGGTCATTCTTGTGTTTATTGATTGTTCAGAGGGTGGTGACAGCCCGCCTCAGAGCAGGCCATCCAGACTCATGGTTTCAACATTCTCGGTGTCCCGCTCCGGGCTCATCTTGCCGAAGTAGGTCTGCGGGGTGCGGTAGCCATAGTTGGCAGACCAGTGCTTGTCCGAGGAGAAGCGAATCACGCCTGCAGCTACTTCATCTACCAGACGGTACTCGTCCCAGACATCAATGGTTACATTCGCTTCCACGAAGGATTCGATGGCGTCCTCAAGCTTGTCCGGGCGACCAAAGGTCTCGGCAGCCACAGCCTGAAGGGCGTGGGGCACGCGCATACCTTTCTCGATGCCCAGTTCGGTACTGTGCTCAAGCACCTGCCAGGGATCCGGAGACAGCGCGGGCTTGGTGTCCGGCAGCAGCAGCCAGACCAGGGCCCGGATCGCATTAGGCATACCTCCCCACTTTTCATTATCCAGGCAGGTGGCAGCGCGCTCGGCCTGGGGCGCAATATTCTTGGGCACGCCCGCCATGGCGCCGGAGTTGGCATCGTTCACAATGGCCTGCATGCCGGTCAGTAGCCCCAACAGGAACGTCAGTTCGTCCTGCTCGCTGAACAGGAACGGGCATTCCAGCGGCTCGGCTGCAGGGTCGAATTCGTAGGCGGCCATCGCCCTCTGGAAAGAGGCATACCGGCGCTTGGCGGTCAGGGCGTTCAGGCGTTTGGCCTCTTCCCTGGCGTCCTTGGCGGCCGCAACATTGCCCTGAAAATCCGCTCGCAGATAGGCCAGCTCGGCTTCCCAGGCCTTGTACTCGGCGCAGTTACCCGCCAGCAGCATCAGCAAAGAGCCGGTGCTGTCCGGCGCGTCGGTCACGCGGGAGAAGGAGTAGAGCAGCGGGTCAATGCCCTCACCGAGCGCACAGGCCATCCTGGGATCGGACATCTGCAACACGTAGGGCGTCGCTTCGCCTTCGGAATAATTCGAGAGAACAACACCGGTGGTGGTGTAAATGGGGTTTGCGGAACAGCCGGCAAGCAGGATCAGAGCCCCGGCTGTCAGAAGTTTCGAGGAAGCCACGCGACTGCGGCGGTATAAGGTAACCAGAGTGGAAATCATAATTCGCCCTGCTTTGCATTGTTTTTATAACCTGGAAAGGTATCCCTACCCTCGTTGTCCACGGCTGCAAGGATGCGACCAAAACTGTCAGACAAAAATGGCTCGAATGCCGAAACGGATATGCCGATGAGGCCAATGGCCCTCATGGAAAGGGCTGCATGTCGATTTTTTTGATACGTATCAATGCACTCGGAGCCATAGTGCGCTTGGGCATGTCGTCTGCCTGAAAGGCGGAGGGAGAATATCACAGCCAGAGTCCGGAACCTTTTGCCGAGTCGCCCCGTTTCCTGCGTTGCCAAAACAACAAGAGAAGGCGAAACGATGATGAACCCGAAACAAGCCATTCCACTGGCGCTGATACCCTTTTTGCTGGCCGGCTGCATTTCCGATAATGACTCGCCCCCCGCACCTGCCCCGGGGGGCGAAACCGAGATTGCGGGAGACAATCAGACTCTCTACCGGGCGACACTCCGGCGAACCTCTTTCGGAATTCCCCACATCGAGGCCGATGACTTTTCCAGCCTTGGTTATGCCTATGGCTATGCCCAGGCCGAGGACAACCTGTGTCTGCTTGCCGAGGACACCCTGACCATCCGGGGCCTGCGCTCCCGCTACCTGGGACCCGACGGCTCCTATAGCATTCCTTCCAACGGGGCCGTCACAACCAACCTGAACGCGGATTTCTTCTGGCGTGCCACCCTGACGGACGAGGCCATTGCCCCCTTCAAGGCAAAAAGCGACCCGGAAGTTCTGGACGCTTCGAAAGGCTATGTTGAGGGCTTCAACCGGTATCTGACCGAAATCCGTGAAGGCAGGCACCCGGACCGGCACCAGGCCTGCCGGGATGAGGACTGGCTGTTCGCCCTGGAAGAACAGGACATGTACCGGCGCTACCTGAGACTGGCGGTACTGGCGAGCTCCTCGGTATTTGTGGAAGGCATCGCCACCGCCCAACCACTGGCCATTATCGACAACACCCTGCCATCTGCCGAGGATCTGCTCTCGGCACTGGACGGCGAAGACAGTGGCAATCTGCCGTTCCCGTTCGGTAGAGAACTCCCCATCGGCAGCAACATGTATGGCCTCTCGGCAGAAGCCAGCCGGACCGGTGAATCGATGCTGTTCGGCAACCCGCATTTCCCCTGGGAGAAAACCGAACGCCTGTACCTCGCCCACCTGAAGGTCGGTGACGATACCGAAATCATGGGAGCGGCGCTGTACGGGTTGCCGGCCGTACTCATCGGATTCAACGAGCATTTTGCCTGGAGTCACACTGTATCGACGGCCTACCGGTTTACCTTCTACGAGTTGACCCTCAACCCGGCTGATCCGACCCAGTACCTTTACGAGGGCGAATTCGTCGACATGGAAAGTTCCGATATCACCATTGAAGTGCTTGAGGAGGATGGCACGGTCGGGGAGCGGACCCGGACCCTGTATCGCTCTCAGTACGGTCCGATGCTGACCTTTGAAGCTGCCGGGGTACCGGTACTGAACTGGTCTTCCCTGAAAGCCTACACACTCCGGGACGCCAACGCGGAGAACGACCGCCTGCTGAACCAGTTCTTCCGCTGGAACCAGGCGGACAGCTTCGAGGAATTCGTGGACCTGCATGCCAGTGTGCTGGGCGTGCCCTGGGTCAACACCGTGGCAACCGGCCCGGGACAGCAGGCCTACTATGGCGATGTCACGGTGGTACCCAACGTTCCGGATGCCAAAGCCACTGCTTGTGCCACCGCTCTGTCACCGGTTTTCGATCAGCTGGCCCCCGGGCTGCCGATCCTGGACGGCTCACGGGCCGACTGTCAGTGGGACACCGATCCGGATGCACCGGCTGCCGGCATTTTCGGCCCATCCAGCTTGCCCACACTCCGCCGGGACGACTGGGTGCATAACTGTAACGACAGCTACTGGGTCACGAACCCAGCTGAACCGCTCACCGGGTTTGCCGCCATCATCGGCGACGAGGAGACCGCTCGCACCCTGAGGACCCGCAAATGCATGCAGCAGGTTCAGGATCGGCTTGACGGTAGTGATGGATTGACCGGCAGCCTCGGATTCGACCTTGGCAACCTTCAGTCCGTGGTGCTCAACAGCAGCCTGCTGTCCGAGGAACTGGCCAGACAGGACGTACTCGATGCTTATTGCCCGCTGGGAACACTGCCAAGCAGCTCCGGCCAGCTTGTGGACATCTCCGAAGCCTGCGCCATCCTGCGGCAATGGGATGGCACCCACAACCTCGACTCTGTGGGCGGCCATATCTGGCGGGAGTTCTGGCGCGGTATCGATCCCTTACCGGTCACCTCTCCGGACAAATGGTTGACGCCATTCGACCCGAGCGATCCCGTGAACACGCCTGCGAATCTGAACGTCGCCAGCCCGCTCGTGCAAGCAGCCTTCGCCGATGGCGTGCAGCGCATCCAGGACTCCCCGATTGCCCTGGATGCCGCGGTCAGGGATATCCAACTGTCCGGCATTCACGATACGCACATCCCGATTTTCGGGGGCGAGGGTTTCGAGGGCAGCTTTACCATTGCCAGCTCCCGACCGAACGATCTGGAAGATGGCCAGTACGACGTGAATTACGGCAACAGTTACATCCAGACCGTAACATGGGGGGAAGACGGTATGCCGAAGGCCGAGGGCTTTGTCACCTACTCCCAGTCAACCGATCCCGCGTCACCCTATTTCCGGGATATGACAGAGGCCTATTCAGAGAAAAAGTGGATTCGATTCCCATGGACCGAAGAGGCGATTCGATCGGACCCGAACCTGGTGGAATACCGGCTCGTGGAACTCATCCGGCAGTGAGCGATTAAGCAGAAACGGACAAAGGGCCCAGATCTGGGCCCTTTATTCATGCCTTGCGGGCTCAGGACGCTGGGGGGAATCCGAGCATGGCCATGACCTGATCGGTCAGACCATCCAGGGTCAAACCACCCCGCTCCGGCCGGTACCAGGTGACTGTCCAGCTCAGCGCTCCGGTCAGCATGCGGCGAACAACGAACGGGTCCGCCAGCAGACGCTTTTGGTCTCGTAATGTTCCGAGCACATCCAGCCAGAGCGCTTCATAGATGTCCCTCAACTCCAGGACTTCTGCCTGCGAATCCTCAGACAGGCTGCGCCATTCGAAGACCAGAACGGCCATTGCCTCCCCGGTCTGGCCGTTGATCGATTCCAGTTCAGCCCGCACCAGCGCCCGAAGCTTGTCTTTCGGTGTTTCTGCCGCCTCCATGGCCGCCTGCATCAGGGCGGTGTTCAGCCGGATCGTTTCCACCATCACCGCCTTGAGGATTTCCTCCTTGGTGCGGAAGTGGTGGAACAGGCTGCCAGACTGTATGCCCACGGCGGCGGCGAGATCCCGGACCGTGGTGCGCTCATAGCCCTTTTCGCGAAACAGTCGGGCCGCTTCTTTCAGCAGGCGGCCACGGGCGCCATTGGGGTCGGAAACGAGGTTTTCAGCGATGAGAGACTGGAGGATCTGGTTCGGGTTCACTAAGACTATCCGGTTGGCTGATGAGGCCTTTAATACTACCTCAAATTTGCCTGTTTACAAACCAAGCGCTTGCTTGGTATTGTCATTTCCATCCTCCGACAAACCCGCCGGATGCGGGCGACAAAAACAAGGCAGAGAAGATGTCAGATTCCAACCGCAACACCGTGCGCATCGGCTGCTCCGCCGCCTTCTGGGGCGACACCGAGACCGCCGCCGCCCAGCTGGTCAGGAAGGGCAAGATCGATTACCTGGTGGCGGACTACCTGGCCGAGATCACCATGTCGATCATGGCCGGCCAGAAGATGAAGGACCCGA
>JABURI010000184.1:3826-7866 GCA_014762755.1 Marinobacter sp. | reverse complement strand
TCCCGGATCGAGTTCCAGCCGATCACAACCAGAATGGAAGTGGCACCGGCAATCAGATAGAAGAAGTAGGTGACCGTATCGGTGGCGTAGGACATGGTCTTGTCGGCGACGGACAGCTCCTTGTCGACCACTTTTTCGATCAGCTCGGCACGGGTGTCCATCATTTCCTTACGCAGGGCCTTGCTTTCCTCCAGGAGGTAGAGCTCGATAAACGGAGTATACATGGGCTCTTCGAGGTCGGCGAGCGCAGCAGCCACGTCATCGGAGGTGACGTCGTCGTCCATGGATGGCCGCTCTCCGGTACCCTGGGCGGCCACTGTCCCGGCCAGGAAAAACAGGCACAGCATCGTGCCGGCACGCATTGTCCTGAACAGTGGCACGAGCGAGAGGATGAATCGGTTGATCATGGTACTGCGTCCGTTTTGCGGTTATGGAAAACAGCTGACCTTAGCATAGTGGGTGGCGGAAAAAACGCCGTACCGACCGTTCGGGAGGGTTGAAGGGCGTTTAAGTGGATGTGCCCACTTGCATTTAGCGGTACAAAGACCTCTAATAGTTAGAGGTATAAACAAGTGTTGAGCAGTCGGAGCAACTCTGTGGACAATTACGAACAGGTGCTGGTAGCGCTTCGCCGCGTCATCCGGGCAACGGATCTTCATTCCAAGCGGCTGAGCAAGCACGCCGGGCTTACCGGCCCGCAACTGTTGATCATGCGGACCATCCGGGATCTTGGGGAAGTGACCATCGGCACCATTGCCGAGAAAGTCAGCCTGAGCCAGGCCACCGTGACCACCATTCTGGACCGGCTTGAACACCGCAAGCTGGTTTACCGCGTCCGCAGCACCAAGGACAAGCGCAAGGTCCACGCCCACCTGACCGAGGAAGGCGCCGACATCCTCTCCCGCGCGCCGAACCCCCTGCAGGAAGACTTCATCCAGAAATTCCAGAGCCTGCACGAGTGGGAGCAGACCATGATCCTGGCCTCGTTGCAGCGGGTGGCCAATATGATGGACGCCGATGAGATCGACGCCTCGCCGGTGCTGACGGTGGGGTCGGTGTTGAAGGACGACGGCTGGAAGGAGAAAGTCTGAGGTATGAAAGAGTGGGCTGAGGCATGGAAATGGGGTCAGAAGAAGGCGTTCTTCAGACCCCGCACACCCCCCGAAATCCCGCCAGACTCCGGGGTCAGATGAAAGCCTTCATCTGACCCCTCCTTCACCTGGCGCACATCCCCAAAGCTCCGCCAGACTCCGGGGTCAGAAGAAAGCTTTCTTCTGACCCCTCTTTCAACGGACTCCAGCTCCCCATCAATGCACCGAAGCCCCCTTCCGCGGCTTGTTGCCAAAGCAGACCTGAAACACCTCGTTATAGTGCCGGGCAAAATTCACCGTCAGCCCCTCCTTGAGATACTCCGGCAACTCTTCGTAATCCCCCCGGTTCGCCTCCGGCAGAATCAGGTTGCTGATCTTCTGCCGCCGCGCCGCGATCACCTTCTCCCGGATGCCACCCACAGGCAGTACCTGGCCGGTCAGGGTCAGCTCCCCGGTCATGGCTACATTCTGCTGGGGCGCTTCCTTCCGCGCGATGGAGAGCAGTGCGGTGGCCATGGTGACACCGGCACTCGGGCCATCCTTGGGCGTCGCCCCCTCCGGCACGTGCAGATGCACAAAGGACTTTTCGAAGAAGGTGGGGTCGCCCTTGTACCGTTTCAGGTTCGATGACACATAGCTGTAGGCAATCTCCGCCGATTCCCGCATGACATCCCCCAGCTGACCTGTCAGCTTAAAGCCCCGCTGGCTGCTGTGGATGCGGGAAGCCTCGATACTCAGGGTCGCCCCGCCCATGGCGGTCCAGGCCAGGCCCGTCACCACGCCCACGCCCTTGAGCGATTTCTCCCTGCGGAAGGCGGGCTGGCCCAGGTACTCTGCCAGATCCGCCACGCCGACTTTCACGGGCTGGTCCGGGTTATCCAGCAGTTTGACGATGCCCTTGCGGATGATCTTGTGCAGCAGCTTTTCCAGATTCCGTACCCCGGCCTCCCGGGCGTAGCCGTCGATCACCTGCTTCAGGGCCGCATCGGTGATGTTGAGCTGTTTCTTGAGCAATCCCGCCCGTTTGAGCAGTCGAGGCATCAAATGATGTTTGGCGATCGCCAGCTTCTCCTCGGCGATGTAGCCTGACAGTCGGATGACGTCCATCCGGTCGAGCAGCGGCCGGGGAATGGTATCCAGCTGGTTGGCGGTACAGATGAACAGTACCTTGGACAGGTCCATGCGGACATCCAGGTAATGGTCGAGGAACTCCCGGTTCTGCTCCGGATCGAGGGTTTCCAGCAGCGCCGAGGCCGGATCGCCCTGGTAGGACGCGCCGATCTTGTCGATCTCGTCCAGCATGATCACCGGATTGGCGACTTTTGAGTCCTTAAGGGCCTGCACGAACTTGCCGGGCATGGCGCCGATGTAGGTGCGTCGATGGCCCTTGATCTCGGCTTCATCGCGCATGCCGCCCACGCTGAACCGGTAGAACTCGCGGCCCAAAGCATCGGCCACGGAGTGCCCGATGGACGTTTTACCCACGCCGGGCGGGCCCACCAGCAGCAGGATCGAACCGCTCACTTCGCCCTTGAAAGTACCTTCGGCCAGGAACTCGATAATGCGGTCCTTCACATCATCCAGGCCGTCATGGTCCCGGTCGAGGATGCGACGGGCCTCGGCCAGGTCGAAATGGTCCTCGGAATACTGGCCCCAGGGCACCTGGGTGAGCCAGTCCAGGTAATTGCGGGTGACCCCGTATTCCGGTGAACCCTGTTCCAGCACCTGCAGTTTCTGCAGCTCGTCCCTGAAGCGTTCCTGTACCGGCTCAGGCGGATCCAGCTTCGCCATACGTTCCTCGAAGCGCTCCACATCGGCGGTTTTGTCGTCCTTGGCCATGCCCAGTTCGCGCTGGATCACCTTGAGCTGCTCCCGCAGGAAGAACTCGCGCTGGTGCTTCTGGACCTTCTCGTTGACCTCCTCGCTGATCTCCGACTGCAGGCGCGCCACTTCCTGTTCCTTGCGCATCAGTAGCAGGACTTTCTCCATGCGCCGGAGCAGAGGCACGGTATCCAGCACGTCCTGAAGCTCCGGCCCCGGTGCGCTGGTCATGGAGGCCCCGAAATCTGCCAGGGGTGAACTGTCGTCCGGTCCGAACCGGGACAGGTATTGCTTCACTTCCTCGCCATAGAGAGGATTGGTACGCAGCAGTTCCTTGATGGCGCTGATGATGGCCAGGGTGTAGGCCTTCAGCTCATCGGCCTCTTCTTCCGGTTCGCTCGGATATTCCACCTCCACCAGATAAGGCGGCTTGCGCCGCAACCACTGCACGATGCGGAACCGTTGCAGGCCCTGGGCAATAAACTGGACCTTGCCGCTCTCCTTCTGGGCGTGGTGCACGCGCACCGCGCAGCCGATGGTCTCCAGCTGATCACTGGGAGGGATGCCCTGTTCGGCGTCGTGTTCCTCGACATAGCAGATACCGAGGACCCGATGATCGGTCTCACCCACACGCTTGAGGGTTTCGTGCCAGGGATCCTGGTTGACCACCACCGGCTGGACCTGGGCCGGGAAGAACGGACGATTGGAAACCGGCAGCACATACATGCGCCGGGGCATGATCTGCTGGGGCAGGGCAAGGCTCTTGCTGTGCTCGTCCTTGCCGATGTATTCGGTCACGTCCTCTTCGAATTCCTCAAGGCTGTCATTGCGGTTGTCGTCATTCATGCCGTCGTTGCATCCCTCAAAGGTGGTCATCGGACGGGCAGGGGGAACCGTTGCCCGCGAACATGTCTACTTGCGTATGTAGCGGCAGTTACGGCTATTTCAAGGATTTGGGTTGGTTTCCATGTGGGTGACCGGATTCAGCGGGGAGCTTGATTTTCCCGCCATCGGCCCCATGATCGAGGCAGATTCACATATTCATTCAACGGTTCAGGTGCCCCCGATGAGCAACTCGCCCTATGTTTTTGACGCCACCATGGAGAATTTTCAGCAGGAGGTCATGGA
>JABURI010000184.1:0-3131 GCA_014762755.1 Marinobacter sp. | reverse complement strand
AACGCCGAAGCCATGGACCTGCTGATCCGCCTCATGCGGGCCGACAGCACCTACAAGGACGGCATTGCCAAAACGACCCTGATCGAGCTGTTCGACAAACTTGGCAACAACAATCCGGACGTGCGCACCTATCGTAGAAAGCTGTATACCCTGATGCATTGACGACGAGACCAAGCGGGGTCGAATCAAACTCTGGGGTCTGATGAAAACCTTCATCTGACCCCATGTTCAATCCAGACCCCAAACCATGCTAAAACTCCCACCCCAACCCAACCACTGCGAACTCTGCCCACGCCCCGTCGCCAAGCTCACCCGCCATCATCTGATCCCCAAACACCTTCACCGTAAGAAGCGCTTCCAGAAACTGTTCAGCAAGGAAGAGTTGATCGCCCGGACACTGTGGGTCTGCCGCCCCTGCCACAACGCCATTCACCGGGCGTGCTCCGAACACGAGCTCGGGCTGCACTACAACACCCGGGACAAGCTGATGGAGCTGGAGGAGCTGAGGGTGTTCGTGGACTGGATTCGGGAGAAGCCAGCGGGGTTTGTGCCGAAGCGGGGAAGGTGAGGGGCCGTTAGTGTCGGGGTTGAGATAAGGTTGGGGTCAGATGAAAGCTTTCATCTGACCCCTTTTTCAATTACCGATTATGACAGTCAGTCGCGAGTCATCAGACCCGGCTCGATGTCGTTGACGTTATCGGTATGGGTCATCACGAAGGCAAACGTGCTTGAGCTGCCAGCAAGCTGCCAAACGTTACCAATCGCGGTGCTGTCGGCATCGAACGTGATTTCAGCTTTGCCGGACTCAGTAATCGTCCAGTTACAGGCGGAGCCTGCATAACTGCAATCGCCACTCTCGTTGATAACGAGGTTGTTGTAACGGGTGTTTTCGGTGGGAATGTCGATGGTGTAGGAGCCGATAAACGCTGCATCTGTGATTGCTTGCGTTTTCCTCAGTTTGAGGAGGCCTTCACCTTCAACTCCGGTTTCTGCGAAGAAAATCTCGGCACCACTCTGTACGACTTTAAAGTCAGCTGTGTCGGTTGTGCCATAGGTTTCTGTCAGAGTCGCGGATGCAGCATCCCAGCTCCATTCAGCGGTGGCGTAAGTGGCATTTTGTTCACCATCAACATAATAGTCATTGTTGAAATCCTCGAAGGTGCCATCCGAGTTGTAGGCGAGAACAACAATCTCGTTGGCTTCCTTGTTGCGATAAACAAAGGCTTGGTCGCTAAATGTATCTGTAGACACTGCTTTGGAATCAGCAATTTCGGTTACAACCCCGATCCTTGCCAGCACGTCGAATTCATTGTAATCGAGATAGATGCCAGTGCGCTTGCCCTGGCCGGCCAGGAAGTAGACGCTGTCGATCACCCCGCCTTCGTCGAAATCAAGATCAAGGGCGCCAGTGGTGCTGTTGGCTGTGCCGTTTGAACTCGTGCTGATTGCAGTTTCTGCCGGGAAATAGCCCAGGCTGCCTTCACTATCCACTGTCAGAACTGCCTGATCCATGCCGTCATAGGCGATCAGCAGGGACTGTGTGGTGGTGGGCAGGCTGTACGGTTTTACGTCATACAGTGTTGCCACTTCCTCGCCCATTTCCAGGATTACGGATGTGTCTGTCGCACAGGCTGTGAACGACTCGCTACCATCGAAAGTCAGTGTGTTTCCAGACAGTTCCCAGGTGCCTTCCGCTCCATCAGTGATTTCGCCGTTGTTTACCTTGTCATAGTGGTACTCGGTAAAAGTTCCGCCAGCGGCAAATTGGAAAATGAGGATCTCATCGCTCTTGATGAATCCGAAAGAATTGCCCTCGAGTCGGGAGGCCGTCAGGGTTTCGCCACCATCAGCACAATTTTCTACCGGGTCAATGGTAGCCAGTGTGCCGTTGAGGTGCTCAAGTGCTTCCTCTGCACTGACTATGGCGGTCTGTTGTACAGAATTGTTATCAGTGAGGCTAGTAACAACGGTCGCTAAAGCTTCGTCATCCAGGTTGGCGGTAGCAACGTCTGTCGGGTTCTGGTTCGCCGCCATGAGACGAGTGCTGTCAGTGATGGTGATGCCGTTACCCGGCACGCCGTCATCGTCGAGCGTCTGCAGGAAACGGGCGATATTAGCAGCTTTATTCTCGTCGTTTGCTGTCAGATTAAACGGCGAAACGACATCAGCACCGGCAGAGCTCCCGATATTGAACGAACCGATCTTGAAGGATACGGACTCGCCTTCATTGTAGGAGAACTCTCCTTCGTCGCTGGTAATCCCGCTCAGGCCAGACGCCGTCTCGTACTCAAGTCCTCCGACCGGACTGTCCACGAAAGTGCCAGTCACGACTTTCGCTTCTGAGTTATCGTTCGTTTGGTCCTGAGTGTTGCTAGTTCCCGAGGAGCTTCCTCCCCCACAAGCAACCAACCCCGAAGTCAAACCCGCGGCAATCAGCGCACGCAACAAAGTATTTTTCTTGAACATCACTGTTTCCGTTGTCATTAGTAAGAGAATGGCAGCATTGCCTGGAATGCCACCTACTGCAGAGGGAGTGTCAGGCAGGGAGGAGTCCGGTAATTGGTAAGTCTTCCCTGATCAGCACGCCCGAAGCCCAAGTGTTCTGTTAAGGGCTATAAGAAAGTAGGTTTTTCTCGTTACAGGCACAATTTGGGGTTTGCAAATGATTGTTAAATATCAGGTTTTGTTTTGGTTGATATTTGACAAGTCAATAACCAAAAGAGGTATTTGGTTGATCTGGGGCAGGGTTTTGGGGGCAAAGGGAAGCTTGGAATGAAAAAGGGGTCAGATGAAGGCTTTCATCTGACCCCGGAGATCTCGTCCCTGTTTCGGTAATGAGCCTTTATCCGTTGCCTTTCTTCATTTCCTCGTACTCGTCCTCAAAGAAGAACTTCTCTTCTCCGAAGGCCGGTTCCAGCTCGTGCAGCCAGGTAGCTGTGTCGCTGTACTTGGCGAAGAATGGGCGCTGTACCCAGTCCGGGTTGCGGCCCTGGAGGAAACGCAGGACGAAAACCTTCTCGCCCTTGATTTCGGTGATGCCCTGGATTTCCACCTTGCCGGGGCCGGCACTCATGGAGGGGCCGCGGGCGGTGCGGGCCAGGCCGGAAACCTGCTTCATGGCCTCACGGTAG
>JABURI010000104.1 GCA_014762755.1 Marinobacter sp. | reverse complement strand
GGAAGCGGGCTCCCGGGGAGAGTTTGTTGGACATGGTGTTGGCCTCGTGTTGTTCACAAATGTTTTGTTGGGTTCGTGAAGATGGGGTCTGACCCCGTTCGGGGTCAGACCCCTGTATCAAATTGTCAGGACGCCTTCCTCTATCTTCTTCTCGATGTTTATGCGAGCAGCATTAATGTGTCGTTTCATCAGGAATTCGGCGAGCTCTCCATCCCTCTGGGCGATGGCCTCGACGATACGGCGGTGTTCGCGGAGCGCCAGGTGCGGGCGCCCGGCGGAGGTGCTCAGTCGGTACCGGTACATCCGGACCATGTAGTAAAGGTCACCCAGCAGCATCTGGGCGAGCTTGGCATTGCGGCTTCCGGTAGCGATGCGGTGGTGGAAGTCGTAATCACCTTCGGCCTGGTAATAAGCCTGGCCCTGGGCTTGTTCAATCATTTTCTCGTGACTGTCCAGGGTGGCCTGCAACTCGGCGATTTCCTCGTCGGTCATCCGTTCGGCCGCCTGGCGGGCTGCCAGCCCCTCCATCACCTCGCGGATCCGGTAAAGCTCCAGCAGCTCGGCGGCACTGACAGAAACCACCTTGACGCCCGCGTGGGGGCGGCGCACCAGAAGACCGCGGGACTCCAGACGACCCAGCGCTTCGCGCAGCGGTCCCCGGGTCAGATTGAACCGGGAGCAGAGCTCAACTTCGCCGATCTTCTCGCCGGGAGCAAGCTCGCCCGTAACGATGGCCGTTTGTAAACAATCAAACGCTTCGTCAGCTCGGGTCTGGGATTGGAGAGTAGCTTCAGCCATGACTTGTCAACAATAGTTACTTTATTGGGCATAAATCTACGCCCGGACGCACTTATTGTCAACAAAGCATCCAAGAGCAAGGCCGGATTGTTAACATATCTCTGAATTCTAATAAAGTTTTCGGTCGTCCGGAGCCGGCGGGAAATACTGGTAAAGCCAGGTCTCGCTGATGGGCTCGCCATTGAGGCTCAGGTAGAGACGCAGCTCGATCGGCTCCTCGGACTCGTCCGGCACCAGATCAAACATGGCCCGATACCCGTCGATTGCCGACAAGGGCCGTGCCGAGGTGATCTCCACCCTGCCCCGGCTGACCGAGATTTCCGGGATGACTTCGGCGTCCTCCGCCAGCATCCGCAGCGGGCCACCGGCAAAATCGACCACAAAGCGCCAGGAGAAATATTTGCGCTCCTGCCCGACCACACCGCCCAGGCCAGTCCGGGTTGCCGCTACGGAAGCCAGCTCGTAAGGCCGGACCGGTGCCCGCTCCCCCCAGTGAAGCCGGTACGAAAAGAGGTATTCCTGCCCGGCCTCCAGGGGTTGCTCCGGATGCCAGAAGGCCACGATGTTATCGAAGGTTTCATCGACGGTCGGAATCTCAATCAGATCAATACTGCCTTTGCCCCAGTTTTCTCGCGGTTCTACCCAGACACTAGGCCTGCGATCGTAAAACACCCCATCATCCTGATAGTGATCGAAGCTGCGGTCACGCTGGAGCAGGCCGAATCCCCGGGGATCCCGGTCCGAAAAGCTGCTGAAACCCAGCCTGCGGGGATTCCTCAACGGGCGCCAGAGCCACTCTCCGGTTCCGGTCAGCATGGCCAGACCATCGGAATCATGAATCTCCGGCCGCCAGTCGTAATCCATCCGCTTATTGTTTTCGCCCACCTGGTACATGCTGGTCAACGGGGCAATGCCAACCCGATCCATCTGCTTGCGCGGGTATAAGGCGACATCCACATCCATGACCAGGTTGCGCCCGGGGTCGATCGTGAAGGCATAGGCCCCGGTAGTGCTTGGCGAATCCAGCAGCGCCCATACCCTCAGCACCCGTTGATCCTCAGCCGGCCGCTCCAGCCAGAACGCAGTGAACCTCGGGAACTCCTCTTCTTTCCCGGTCCCCGTGTCGATGGCCAGACCCCGGGCCGAGATGCCGTATTGCATGTCCGACCCTACCGCCCGGAAATAGCTCGCGCCGAGGAAGGAGGCAACATCCAGCTGGAAATTCGTATGGTAGTGCACCCGGAAACCGGCAAATCCCAGATCCTCGGGGAGCTCCCCGAGCGGCTGTTCGCCCTTATAGGAAAAGTAGTCCGGATTGTAGGCCAGCTCGGTCGCCTTGCCATCGTGCACCTCATGAATCCTGACCGGCGCCAGGAAAAACAGCCCCAGGTGGAATAGCTGAACCTGGAAAGACGATGCTGTCTCACGCCACAGGGCATGATCCTGCCGGAACCGGATCGCCTGATAGTCATCCCAGGAGAGCTGTTTCAGGACGTCGGGCACCTCCCCCTCATGATCCTGGAAGGGCTGGGTAGCCAGGTTTCGGGCCTGTCCCTTGAGCCAGGCATAACTGAATGGCCTGCCGTCGGCCCCGACAGTCGCCCCGGAGCCTTCAGGCGACGCAACCACCAGGGGCGCCAGCCCATAGCTTCCCGCAGACGCCAGCAACACCTTGAGTAAGGTTCTCCTGTCCACAACAATCTCCTCCCGTATGATTCAAGGGTTTTACGTCAGGGTTCAGGAATCGTTCTCCCGTGCCAGTCGCTGAACGCATCGGCCCCAGTAATCCGACGGCGGCGCACACCAGGCCATGCGATGCAGCTCCCTGAGTGAACTTCGGTCCTGCAGCACCTGGCTGAGTTCGGCTGCCGAGAGCGCGTCCGGCCCATCCTGAAGGCATCGGAGCACGGCCGCTTTGAGGTGCTCGACCCGTACAGCCATTCGATGGTCCCGGGCCAGCGACCAATGAAGCCGGTTCAGGTCGGGGCTCAGCACGGCATGATCCACCGGGCGCAATCCTGTGGCTGGTTGAATCTGCGCACGGGCAGTGCGGGCGTCCTCCAGGATGGCCAGGCGCTTCCCTTCCTCGGGAATAGCCAACAGGCGCCGGGCGCTGAGGCGCTGGCCGATAGACACCCGACTCAGCAGAACAGACGTTGGCACCGCCAGCACCAAAGGCAGGGCAACCGGCAGGGACCAAAGAAAGAACAGTCGGTCCAGGGACCAGGCAAAGGCCGACCACCCAACCCCGATGACCATGCCCGGGAGCTGGGTCCGCAGCGCCTCGGACCAGGTTGTTTCTTCCGTCCTGTTCTGCCCCGCCCATTTGAGAGAAACATTAAACAGTGCCGCGAGTACGAAACGGCTGTGGGCCAGCATGCGCAGGGGTGCCAGCAGGACCGACACGGCGATTTCAATAAGCACGCTCGCGGTCAAACGACCCAGGCCACCGAAACCTCTGGCCAGGCGGTGCACAATGGCATCAATCAGAGCCAGGATTTTGGGCAGGAACAACAGCACCGCGGTACTCAGGGCCAGCGCAAGCGCCCACTCAGGCCGCCACTCGGGCCAGAGGGGAAACAGCCCCTGGTGGCCTTCCGGAAAATAATCAATGGGGGCAAGAGTCATCCGGGCCGCCTCGATGGTGGTGCAGATCAGAAACAGCAACCACAACGGCGAGGCGAGATAGGCCATGATGCCGTTCAGGAAAGCCATCCGATGGGCAAACCGGAGTCCGGGTGCTGTCAGCATGATCCACAGATGCTGGAGATTACCCTTGGCCCAGCGGTTGTCCCGCATCAGTTCGTCGGACAGCGTCGGTGGCGATTCCTCGAAGCTTTCACCCAATCCGGGCTCCAGCCACACTTCATACCCGGCCCGGCCCATATAGGCTGCTTCGACAAAATCGTGACTCATGATAGGACCACCAAAAATCCCGGGGCCGCGCAGCTTTCTGAGGCCACAATGGCGCATGAAAGGCCGAACCCTGAGTATGGCGTTGTGCCCCCAGAAGGCAGCATCCCCCATCTGGATGGCCGCCAGCCCGGTCGCAAACAAGGGGGAATAGAAACGGTTGGCAAATTGCTGGATCCGGGCAAACAGCGACTGGCCGTTTATGATATTCGGATTGGTCTGAAGAATACCGACCCGCGGTTCCAGCTCCATGAGCCGCACCATCCGGACCAGAGTGCAACCACTGACCAGGCTATCGGCATCCAGCACCACCATGTATTCATAGTGCCGGCCCCACCGACGGAGGAAATCGGCCACATTGCCGCTCTTGTAGTTCAGGTTCACCGGGCGGCGCCGATAGAACAACCGGCCCTCGGCCCCCAACTCCCTGACCAGCTCGTGCCACGCAGCCTGTTCTGCAAGCCAGGTATCGGGATCGCGGCTGTCGGAGAGAATAAAGAACTCGAAATGGTCGAGCTGGCCCTTCCGCTCAAGGTCCCGGTAGACCGCTTTCAGGCCGCTGAATGTCCAGTGCACCGGCTCATGGTAGACCGGCATCACGATGGCGGTCCGGGCAAGAGGGACTGAATCGAGATCCCGATCCTTATGACGCTGCAGCAGCGAGTATCGGTCACCTCCCCGTAGCCTGACCGCAAACCCGAAAGTCGCGACCCAGAAACCGACGGCAATCCAGGCGTAAAGCACGGCAAACAGCCCGAGAATCGCCAGTTCCAGCCAGGTGCCGCCGTGATAGGGCAGCACCCACAGCAGGTAATAACACGCCACCATTGTTTGCCCGAGCACAAGGATAATTAAGAGGGTCCGGCGCAAGGCGGCGACTGTCCTCCAGCGCGGGAAGCTTTCGACCGCGCCCGCTTCGCAAAGATCAGACATCGCGATCGTATCCGATACTGCCCCGGTACAGCCCGGGGGTCGCCTGCGGAGGGTTCGTCTCAGGCAAGTCAAAATGGACGGGAATGCGTTCCATGACTGACCGGAGAAGCTTGTCGCCCTGGCCGTCTTTCCCGGCTGAGGCGACAGACTCTTCAATCAGATGAAGGAGCGTGCGGTAAGTCTCTACCGTCATTTCCACTCCGGAAGCCTTGAGATAGGTGAAGGCCCGATTAAAAACGTCCTGCAAGGAGATATCTGCCACGGTGTGGTTCCTCCCTGAAAATGGCTATTGCAGTTGTTTTCTCAGCCCCGTGGTAGGGCCAAGCTGATAGGTCCAGGTTTCACTGACAGGTTTCCCGTCAGCGGAAAGGGAACCCCGCAGTGCCAGGCGCTTTCCCTGCTCAGGTCTGGCGAGTATTGACAACCGCCACCCATGCCTGGCCTCGATGTATTCGGCAAAATGCTCGATGATTTCGCCCTCGCCACTGGCGCTGACTTCGCTCACCACGGCCGCATCACGATCCAGTTGATCCATGACGCCACCCTCGAAATCCACGATGAAGCGGTAGGCCCCCTCAACCTCGCCACCGCCAGGCTGGGCTCCGTTGCCGACAAACGTCCGGGCCGCCTGACCCAGTGGGTCCCTGGTAATGCCCGGTGGTCCGAACGTCAGCGAGTAAGTCAGGAACCGGCTGTCTCCTGCAGCAACCTGCTGGCCCGGTTTCCAGAACGCAACGATATTGTCATTAACCTCGGAGTCGGTTGGAATTTCCACCAGCACCACCTCACCGTTGCCCCAGTCTTCCCCCGGTTCAATCCAGGCACTGGGCCGAAGGTCATACCGTGCCTCGCTGTCCTCGAAACGGGAAAACTCGCGATCACGCTGGATCAGGCCAAACCCGCCGAGATTCCGGACCTGATGAAACCCCAGCTCAAGTTCGGCGGGATTCAGTAGCGGGCGCCACAACCATTCGCCGGACCCCTGATCGTGGATCAGCAACCCATCAGAATCATGTACCTGGGGGCGCCATTGCCCCCGGGGACGCAGGGTGTTTTCACCGTAATAGAACATGGAGGTAAGCGGTGCCAGCCCCAGCTGGTCAACCTCCGCCCGGAAAAACAGCCGGGCACTGACGTCAAGCTTCAGGGCCTTCCCGGGGTGGACCACGAATCGATAGGCGCCGGTGAGGCTGGGGCCATCAAGCAGCCCGTACACCACCATGGAGTTGCTACCGGCTTTGGGTCGCTCCAGCCAGAACTCCCGGAACACGGGAAATTCCTCACCGGAGGCCAGGCCGGTATCGATCGCAATCCCCCGAGCAGACAGACCAAAGCGCTGCCCTGCTCCAACACCGCGGAAATAACTGGCACCGGCGAAGACCAGAAACTGGTTGTGGACCTCCGGGTCCACCAGTGGATAGGCAAGTCTGAACCCTGCGTAGCCAACATCGGCCGGTACCCGCTTGGCCAGTTCGGTTGAAGGGTAATCGAACAGGGTTTTGTCGAAATCCAGTGGATGAACACCTTCCCGATCAACCACATTCAGGGCCACCGGGTGCCGGTAGAAAGTCCCCGTGGGCATCATCATCACCCGGAACTGCGAACGCCCACCCCGCCAGAGAGTGGCTTCGGGCCGGAACCGGATGGACTGATATTGCTCATAGCTGAGATTCTGCAGGAACTCAGGCACCGTCTCGAGGGCCTGGTATTCCTTGCCCGCGAGATCCTTTGCCTTCGCGGTGACATCATCAAATCCGAATGCGCCCGCCGGCCCCGAGAGGACAAACAGCACGAAAACGGTGAGTGCAAACTTGAGATTCCGGGTACCGACCATTCTGAAAACTCCCTGTTTTCCGTCCTTTGAATGTAACACTTGTGGCACAGACGGCCACAAGTGACATCTTGGTAACGGCTATTTAAGGGATTTCAGATGCCCATGCGCAGGGACAGCGCCACATCCGGGGCAGAAGGAATCTCTACACTGGAGCGGCCTGAATCGAGGAGGCGACCAACCGTCATGTTGGCCCGGAACCTGTCCGCATTGATGTTGAAGGAGATTTCACCGGCACTGACGGCGGAGAGTCTTTGCTGGTCACCGGTTTCATCAGGCGCCCATCCACGCATCAGCGAAAACGACACGGAAGACTGGAATCGGGAAGCAAAAGGCAGGTTCCAGGACGGACTGTCCGCATCAAGTCTGAGCCAACCACCTTCGGTACTGGTAACGGACTGCCCGTTGAAACCGGACATCAGTGCAGACCCGCCGACCGTGATCCGCTCCGATCCGGGCAGATCCTCTGGCGCAAGCTGATATCGCCCGCCCAGATCCAGGCTCCAGTCCAGCACCTGCTTTTGCAGCAATGCCGCCAGCTCGACGCGATGAAACCGGGTGCGGTCTTCGGTCTCGCCCTCGACATACTCCGTGCTTCGGTACTCCATCCCGCCAACCGCAGTCAGCTGGGTCGAAGCCCGGAGCCCACCTGTCAGCTCCTGCACGCTGGCACATTTCAGGCCAATACTGGAGAGCTGGTGCGAGGAATCACGAACCCACTCGGATTCTTCATAGACACTGCGGGTACTGCCGGTGTGACGGATAACCTGGTGGAGATCCAGTCCCAGGAAGGATCCCAGTGACCGGGTCGCTGTCAGCCGGTAAAAACTGCGATGACCACTGGTATCCCGCTGCTGGCCAGGCTCTTTCACAACGCCGCGAAACTCGCTTTCTTCAACTTCCAGCTCGAGATGATTCCCGATAAGAGGCATGGCATAACGAAGGGCAAGGGACTGTTCGCCATCCCCTTCCTTGCGGGAGGCGGTATCCCGGAAGCGAAGGCCGAGCTCGTGCCGGGACCAGATAATGCCGTTCCCTGACAGTGCCAGCTGGCCGGCGGAACGGTCACTGCTCTGGCTCGAACTTCCGGACACTTCGATCCGATTGGAGAGGTAGTCTGTCACCGAGTCGAGGATACTGGTGGCCTGGTACACCCAGGTCGTTGCCATGCCCCGGTCCTGGGCGGCAAGCGCAAAAGAGGGCACCAACGCGCACAGAATCAGTGCAACAATGTTCAGCGCTCGCAAAGCCCGGCCCTCTTCGATAACCCGAAAAATTACCGTTACGTTATATAAGAGAGCCGGCTTGTCTTACAGCCGATGTTGCCAAACTTTACAATTTTAATCCGCCAATCAGTACGCTATAAACAGAACTTCACACTTTCTGTTAACAAATACGCGGCTTACTCGACGGTAACCCACTGATTTCTCCATCCAATGCCCCAAGCCTGCATTTTGCCCCCTGAATTGGGTTAAACTCGGCACACTTTGTGTTTGTACTGGATCACCCCAACTCTTAAGGACAACTGGAATGATCAAGAAATGCCTGTTCCCCGTTGCCGGCTACGGT
>JABURI010000112.1 GCA_014762755.1 Marinobacter sp. | reverse complement strand
AATGCCGCAGAACAGGCTGATGCCCTCGTACTGCTCGGCCATGTTGTTGATCATTTCGTTGATCAGAACCGTCTTGCCCACGCCCGCGCCACCGAACATGCCGGATTTCCCGCCCCGCTCCATGGGGGCAAGCAGATCGATGGGCTTGATGCCGGTCTCGAAGATCTCGGTACTGGTGGTGCGTTCGGAAAGTGGCAGTGTCGGGCGGTGGATGGGCCAGTATTCAGCGGTTTCGATGGGTGCACCCCCATCTACCGGTTTGCCGAACACGTTGATCATCCGCCCGAGAAGCGAGGGGCCCACCGGCACCTTGAGCCCGGCGCCGGTCTGCCTGACCGGCATGCCCCGGGCCAGCCGCCGGGTGGAATTCAGGGCAATGCAGCGTACCGTGGCAGTATCGAGATGGGTCTGCACTTCCAGCACCACGTGCCAGTCACTGCCTGTGCGCAGCTCGGCGTTCCGGGAGGGCAGGGCGGAGCCAAAGCACACATCCACCACGTTACCGCGCACCGCGGTGATCCTGCCCTGGCGATCGGGCGCTGTGGCTTTATCACTCATGGGCCGCCTCCGCTGATTCGGCCAGTGCAACCTGTTCCTTCACCCTGAGGAAACCGTCCGGGCTGACCGAGAGAAAGTCGATGCCGCAATTGACCAGGAACGCCGAAAATTCCGGATGGTCACTGGGGGCTTGCCCGCACAGGCCCACTTCCCGGCCGTTTTGATGGGCGGTCTCGATCAGGCGGGCGATCATCCGTTTGATCGCTTCGTGGTGATCATTGAAAAGCTCTGAGAGACGCTCCGAATCCCGGTCCACCCCGAAGGTGAGTTGGGTCAGGTCATTGGTGCCGATCGAGAAACCGTCAAAGCGCTGGCTGAACTCCTCCGCCAGCTCAATGTTGGCGGGGATCTCGGCGCTCATATAAACGGCCAAATTTCGGTCACCTCGTGCCAGTCCATTTCTGGCCAGTTCAGCGAGCACCTTGTCCGCCTCCTCCGGAGTGCGACAGAACGGAATCATGATCCGCAGGTTGTCCATACCCATTTCATCTCTCGCGATCTGGATTGCCTCGCACTCCAGGGCAAAGGCCTCGCGAAAGCCGGCCCTGTAATACCGGCTGGCCCCGCGCCAGCCCAGCATCGGGTTGGCCTCCAGAGGCTCGAAGTTTCGGCCGCCGATCAGCTTGATGTGCTCGTTGGTCTTGAAGTCGCTGGTACGGATCGTGACCGGTCTCGGGTACACAGAAGCTGCCAGGCGGGCAATGCCCTGGGCGAGGGTTTCCGTGAAAAACGCACCAGCCTCCTTCCAGCCTTTCGTAAGTTCTGCGATTCGTTGCCTCTCAGCCTTGTCCGTTACCTGCTCCGGGTGGAGCACGGCCATCGGGTGGACTCCGATGAGGTTCCGGATGAGGAACTCCATCCGGACCAGGCCGATACCATCGGCGGGCAGGCATTGCCAGCGAGTGGCGGCTGCGGGATTAGCCAGATTAAGCATGATCCGGGTGCGGGTGACGGGAATGGTGTTGGGGTCTATCTCCGTAACCTGAACCTCCGCGAAACCCTCGTAGACGAACCCTTCATCACCTTCGGCACAGGAAACGGTAACGGGATCATCCTCCTTGAGCCGCGTCATGGCCTCGCCAGCATTCACGATGGCCGGAATACCGAGTTCGCGGCAAGCGATGGCCGTGTGGGATGTGCGGGTGCCATGTTCGGTGACTACCGCGTGAGCACGTTCCAGAATCGGTAGCCACTCCGGCCCGGTGTCAGGGCAGACCAGCACGCAATGATCGGGGCACGCGCTGGCTTCCTCCAGAGAGCCCGCTGTGCAGACTGTGCCAGCGCTGACACCTGTGCCAATGGCAGTGCCCCGGACCAGTTCTCGACCCCGGTTGGTGATGGTGTAGCGACTGAGGCAGCTGCCCGGAAAAGCCGGTACGCTGCGACATTTTGTCGCAGGTATGCCAGATGGCGGGGCGGAGGCGTCCTGATATGGCGCTGAGCCTTCCTGATTGGAAATCCATCTGTCCCGCACAGCCATGTCAGGCTCCGTAAGGCATTTAGTGGGTTCATCTGAAAGGTTAGCAGGCTCTCCGCGGATTACCGCCGAAGAGTCCGATTTTGAGTCAGGGCAAGTCGGGTCTTTTTATTCCGAAATCTTATTTGAATATTGCTGAAGGTCTTTCTAGTGTTCAGGTGGGTTAGGCCCGAAATCCAGTTTTTACAAGGGAAGTATCATGGAAACGACAAAGACAAATTTTGTAAGGAAACCGCTGGCTGCTGCGGTGATGTGTTCTGCGATTGGTTTGTCGCCGGCGGTGTTTGGGGCGACGATTGATAGTGTTAATGAAGATAACCTCGCGGTTCCGCCGGTTGACGGGAAGACGCTGGTTTATACCGACACGGCCGGAACTGCCAGTTTTGGCTGGTTTGATCCGGTTAATGATAGTGGTGTTATCGGGCGGGGTATCGAGGTCTATAACGAAGCTTTCACCGGGAAAGTAGATTCTGTTAGCTACGATTTTGCCGGCTGTATCATGGCAAAGCCTGATCTCGAGGTTAACTGCCTGGCACCCGGCGATTCCGGCAAACGTTTCAAGCTGAAAACGACGGAAACCAACGGCCCAATTGACCTTGTATTCAATGTTACTGCTGACGATGTCTCCAAGCTTTATCGAGTCATCGGCAAGTTTTCCAACCTGACTGATGCCACGAATTCCGTAGGCGGGGCTCTAAAGGCTTTCCGTTTTGAAACCGGTTTTGGTGTTGGTAATGAATTTACTCCCTCTTCAGCCGAAGATGGTTTGTCATTCGGATTCCGCACCGATATTGACAGCAAGCTTTCCATAGGACCTGTTGGCAAATATCCGGGCGGTCTGTTTGGTGGCAGCAAGGTAGAGGGTTTGCCCTTCTTTAGCACAAGCATCGCGGCGTTTACTGAAAGTGATGCCACAGTCCTTGATCAGGACACGTTGGAAACTAATGGCGAGATTCCAGCTCCCTACTCTGGTCTAGCGGGGGTCGACAGCGGCTGGTTGACACTGACTAATGTGCCGACCGGATGGTTTATCGATCATGATGGTAATCCAGCGAACGATTCCATTCTTCTGGCTTACGATGATCCCAAGACTGCTGAAGAGGATTGGATGACCTATGAACAGGTCTTCCAAACTGCAGTAGACGACCCGACGAGTACCTGGGATGGAACGGTGGTTTATGAATTTGATCATGATAGCGATAAGGCTACCGCTCCCATTCCCGTTAACATTCCTGCCGTAAACTGGGACCCCAATGGTGGTTCATTTGCCGCTGAAGTAACTGTGACCGTTGATAACGGGGATGGTACGACCACGGATTATGTCATTACGGATTACGTGACAGATGTTTCACCGCTCGTGAATACACTGGATGAGGGCGATCCAGCCGATGACGCTTTTGATGCGGTTGCACTTGCTCAAGAGACCGCAGCAGCACTCTATACCGGTTCCTTTAACGTTCTGATCGACGGAGAAGCGGTCCAAATCGCAGCTTTCGGAGATTGGGCAAGTAATCCGGTCACCGTAATTGATGCGGATAACAGCGGCGCTTTGGTCGCTACCTGGAATCCTGAAACCGAGCTATATGATATTGATCCAGCGTACGTGGAGACCTTGGGTTCAACACTGACATTAACTGAAATGCTCAGTATCAGTGGATCGCCTGACGCCACAGCTGGTTTCGTCCGGCAACCCGGTTATGTTCAGGGCGCAATTGAAGATTTGGCGAACGTTAACGTCAACACGTCTGTCAGTGTCGCAGATACGTCTACATGGCCAACCTGTACCGGTGACGGCACCGAAACTACCTGCACGTTCACAGTACGGGTCACCGGCCTGAACGACGCGGCTGATGTCCCCGTCATTCCGGCAACGCCCATTCCCAAGGGTGACGGCCCGATCCTCGGCTGCACCGCCGGCAAGCCGGGAGGTCCTTTCGATCCGGTCCTGCCGGGTGTGGTGCTTGCGGCTCTGGCCGGACTGTGGATGCGCAAGCGTCACAGCGACGCCTGATCTGAAGAGTAAGTTGTAAACAAAAACGGGGCTGAATTTTCAGCCCCGTTTTTTTATTCCCGGTAAAGTTGGCGGGACTTCAATCAGCCGCCGCCACCCTGGCCGCCGGAGCCCTTGATCTTGTACTCCTGGCTGTTGCCACCGCCGCCAGTGCCTTTGCCGCCCCGGCTGCCTTGGCCACCATTCATCATGCCCTGACCATTGCCCTGGCCTTGTCCGCCGCCCATTCCCTGGCGATTACCCTGGCCCTGGCCATTCATCATGCCTTGACCCTGACCCTGACCTTGGCCCTGGCCTTGACCATTCATCATGCCTTGGCCCTGGCCGTTTTGGAGCTCTACGCCGCGCTCGCGGGCGCGCTCAAGCATGCGTTCCCTGTGGCGCTGCAGGTATTGCTGCCGTTCTGCCTGGGTGTTCAGGTTCTGCATGGTCTGGCGATGTTCCTGCAGCTCCTGCTGGGTCATCAGTTCCCGGCCGAAGACTGCTTCTTCTTGGGCTGCGAGGGGAAAGCTGGCCATGGTTACGAGCATGGCAGCGCCGGCAGTGTGAATGAGAGAGCGTTTCAGTTTCATGGTGATCTCCTCCTGATTGAGATTGTTTCCTCAGTTTAGTTCAGCACCGCCGGGCCGGAAGTTATGACTAGTACTTACCACATCAGGTCGTCAGGGATTTCATAGCCGGCGTAGGGATCGTCCTCGCCCTGGTCGTCCTGTTTGCGGTCATGCAGGACCACAACGGCGCCTTCGTCCCGTTCCATGATTTTGCGGGCGACCTTTTCCGGTACCACGTCGTAGTTTTCACCCAGGCGAACCACCGCCAGACGGCCTCGGGAGAGCTGGTCCACCATGGTGTCGTCCACCAGGATTTTCTTGATCTTCTTGCCATCCACGAACTGGTAGGAGGTTTCGCCCCGGCTGCGGTCCAGGCGGTTGGTTTCCACCAGCTGGCGGATCTGGGCCTGGATGGCTTTCTTTTCCGCCTCTTTCTGGCGTTGCAGGTTCAGCTGGCGATCCCGTTCGGCTTTTTCTTCACGAGCCTGGCGGGCGCGGATTTCCGCCTCGTTGACCTGTACAGCCCCCTTGGGCTGCTGTTTGCGTTGCTTGCGCTTCTCACTGCGGATGGCCTTGGCTTTTTTCTCGTCAGCCAGGCCGGCTTTCAGTAACTGATCCTGTAGGGATGCCATCACTTGCTCCGTTCATTATTTACCAAATCGGGTATCCTGATGGTGTAGTATACGCGCTCGTTTTTGCCTTCATAACCAGCTTCGGCTGTCCCCGGGATTTTCTTGTATGTCTTCCTTTAAAGAGTTTGGTCTGTCGCCCGCCATGGTTGCCAATCTTGAGCAGCTCGGCTTCGAACAACCCACCGAGATCCAGGCCAAAGCCTTGCCCCATTGCCTCGCGGGTAAGGATGTTATCGCAATGGCCCAGACCGGCAGCGGAAAAACGGCGGCCTTCGGCATCGGATTGATCGAGGGGCTCCGGCCGAGGCTGTTTGCCGTGCAGGCGGTGGTGCTTTGCCCGACCCGGGAGCTGGCGGACCAGGTGGCCAAGTCCCTGAGAGAGTTGGCCCGTGCCCGTAAGAACATCAAGGTGCTGACCCTGTGTGGCGGGGTTGCCATTGGTCCCCAGATCGGGTCATTGAGCCACGGGGCGCATATCGTCGTTGGCACGCCGGGAAGGGTGCAGGACCACCTGCGCAAGGGCACTCTCAAACTCGACAAGGCGAATACGGTTGTCCTGGATGAAGCCGACCGGATGCTGGACATGGGTTTCCAGGACGCCATGGAAGACATTCTTTCTCACACCCCGGGCACACGCCAGACCCTGATGTTTTCCGCCACCTGGCCGGAGGCTATTCGCAAACTCAGTGCCCGGTATCAGCGTGAGCCAGTGGATGTGAGGGCGGAGTCGGCTGGCGACAATCCGGATATCCTTGAGCTCTTCTATGAGATTCCTTCCGGTGCTACCGCCGAAGCGGTGATGGCGGTACTGTCGGAGCGGCAGCCAGCTTCCTGCATCGTGTTCTGCACCACCAAGCAACAATGTGATGAGCTTGCTGACAGCCTGCGAGACAGCGGTTTTTCCGCTTTAGCGCTGCACGGGGATCTGGAGCAGCGGGAGCGGGACAGCGTGCTGGTGCGTTTCGGCAACCAGAGTTGTTCGGTCCTGGTGGCTACCGATGTGGCGGCTCGGGGGTTGGACATCAAATCCCTTCCTCTGGTGATAAACGCCGAGCCGGCAAGGGACCCTGAAGTTCATACCCATCGTGTCGGCCGGACTGGCCGGGCGGGCGAGCAGGGTCTGGCGGTGACCCTCTGCACACCCGCCAAAGGCCACAAGATCAGCCAGCTCGAAGTTGCCCGGAAACGGCCGGTGGAGTGGGGCGATACCGAGGCCCTGCTGTCCGTGCCGCGCCGGCCGGTGGCTCCCGCCATGCGGACACTGTGTATCGCCGGCGGCCGCAAAGACAAGGTTCGCCCGGGCGATGTCCTCGGGGCACTTACCGGAGAAGCCGGGATTCCCGGTACGGCCGTGGGCAAAATCGATCTGTTTGATTTTCAGTGCTTTGTTGCGATCGACCGGGAGTTGGCAGGCAAGGCTCTCAAGCGTCTGGAGCAGGGTCGGATCAAGGGGCGGAAAATACGTGTCCGATATGCCTGAATCGGGTTCGGGTCCGGCTCCTGGAAAGTTGTCATTTCAGGCCGTGAGCCTCGGAAAGCGCGTATGGAAAATCCCATTCAGGTTGCTCAGGGCAAGCGAAAACGGTAAATTACGCAGGATTTTGCCTCCCGATTTGTCCCGATAAGGCTGTAAGACCTTAGTCTAAGTGGTCCGACCGGGCAAGGCGGAGAAATCACACAAACCAATACAGGTAGCTATTCGATATGAATAACCTGATGTCACAAGCCGTTGATCTGATGATCGCAGGCATGGGGTTCGTGTTCGTGTTCCTGATCATTCTGGTGTTCGCGACCGGCCTGATGTCCAAGCTGATCGGACGGTTTGCGCCGCCAGAGCCGGCAACCCCGGCCAGAACGCCACGTGCCAAGCCGAAGGCGCCCACGTCGGTTGATCCTGACACCGCCGAGGCCATCAAGAAGGCGATTGCACAATACCGGTCACGCCACAAGAAGTGACCCGGTAAACGACTAGAACCTTTTAACAGAAGGCTGACACGATGACTGACACAAAGAAACCGCTGGGGATTACGGACGTAATTCTGCGTGACGCCCACCAGTCCCTGCTTGCCACCCGTATGCGGCTTGATGACATGCTGCCCATTGCCGAGAAACTCGACAAAGTCGGTTTCTGGTCTCTGGAATCCTGGGGTGGCGCTACCTTTGACTCCTGCATCCGTTACCTGGGCGAAGATCCCTGGGAGCGCATCCGTGAGCTGAAAAAAGCCATGCCCAACACCCAGCAGCAGATGCTGCTGCGTGGTCAGAACCTGTTGGGTTACCGCCATTATGCGGATGACGTGGTAGAGCGGTTTGTTGACCGTGCCGCCGAGAACGGCGTGGACGTATTCCGTATCTTCGATGCGATGAACGATCCCCGCAACCTGGATACCGCCATCAAGGCGGTCCGCAAGACCGGCAAGCACGCCCAGGGCACCATTTCCTACACCACCAGCCCGGTGCACACCATCGAGATGTGGGTCGACCTGGCCAAGGAAATCGCTTCCATGGGCGCCGATTCCATCGCCATCAAGGACATGGCCGGCATCCTCAAGCCGTACGTGGCCTATGATCTGGTCAGCCGTCTGAAGAAAGAGCTGGATATCCCGATTCACATGCAGTGCCACGCCACCACTGGCATGTCCACCGCCACCGCCATCAAGGCCGCGGAAGCCGGTATCGATAACGTGGATACCGCCATTTCCTCCATGAGTATGACCTACGGTCACTCGCCCACCGAAGCGGTGGTTGCGATCCTGGAAGGCACCGAGCGTGACACCGGACTGGACCTGAACCTGCTGGAAGAGATCGCCAGCTATTTCCGTCAGGTCCGCAAGAAGTACG
>JABURI010000192.1 GCA_014762755.1 Marinobacter sp. | reverse complement strand
GGGCCAATCGGGAGGGGCTTTCCGGAAACCGCTACGAGCACATCCATGTGCGCTTGAGCTCCGCCATCCATGGCTCCGCACATTTCCGGAAAGCCCCTCCCGATCGGCCCGGCAAACGGCCTTGCAGGACGCCCCGACTTCCTGGAAAAGCAGACCCTGCTGATTCGATCAGGCCTTGAGTCGATTGGCCAGCCGGTTACTGTTCCGCGCTGAAAGCGCATAGACCGACAGCTGCGGATTCGCCCCGATGCTGGTGGGGAAGATCGAGGCATCGTGGACGCTCAGATTGCTGACGTGGTGGTGTTCCCCGAAGCCGTTGACCACGGATTCCTCCGGATTGGCACCCATGCCGCAGCCGCCCATCTGGTGGGCGGTGAACAGGCGGACGCGGTGCGGCTCCATCGGGAGTTGATCGATGGCCGCCTTCGCATCGGCCAGGGTGGTGTACCAGTCGGAGTCCAGGTGCATGAGGCGGACGCGTTTGGCGCCGGCGGCGAACTGGATTTCTGCCATGGTGTGGAAGGCGCGGCGCAGGCCGTCCCAGAGATAGTCGGTGACCGGGTAGTCGAGGTAGGGGCTGTCGTCGTCGCGCAGGCCGATGGTGCCGCCGGGGCTGTCGGGGTGGAAGCCGTCCCGGAGAAGGGCAATGACGGAGTTCATCCAGGGCAGGCGGGCCATGGTGTTGATCTGGGTGTCGCCGTGGCCGGGGATGACGCCGGCGGACATGGCCGGGTGCAAAGGGGGCACTTCGAGTTTGTAGCCTACCGGGCCGTCAACGCCGCCGCTGAAGTTGAAGTGGTCCGAGTAGATGGACTGCGGGGCACCATAGAACGGCTCGACCTTCTCCGGCATTTCCGCCACGCAGGCATTGACCGGATGGATGAAGGAGCGTTTGCCGATGCGGTTGTGCGGGTCAGGGATGCCG
The DNA here is from genome assembly GCA_014762755.1 of Marinobacter sp. Classification (GTDB taxonomy): domain Bacteria; phylum Pseudomonadota; class Gammaproteobacteria; order Pseudomonadales; family Oleiphilaceae; genus Marinobacter. The sequence goes on along the minus strand of JABURI010000192.1, from coordinate 7,392 downwards.
GAGCGAAGCAGCAGGCCGGGGGTGCCGATGGCGCTGGCCGCCGTCACGAAATGGCGGGCTTTCAGGGTGACGGTGACGCCGGAGGGGTTGATGCCGTCAGCGGCCATGGCGCTGGCCTTCAGGTGGTCGATACGATCCTGGTCCATCACCAGTTTGTCCGCGCGCAGGCCGTGGATCAGATGGGCATCATGGTCCAGGGCGCCAGGGACGGTAGTCAGCAGGGCGCCCTGTTTGGCATTGGTGGGGCAGCCGACGCCGCAGTAGCCCAGGTTCCAGCAACCTTTGACGTTGCGGGGAATGATTTTCCAGCTGTAACCGAGCTTGTCGCAGCCCTGGCGCAAAATGTCGTTGTTGACGTTTGGCTCCACCGCCCAGGGTTCGATGTTGTGGCGCTGTTCCCGGCCATCGAACCAGGGGGCCATGGCTTCCGGGGCCAGGGCGTCGAGGCCGAAGCGTTCGGCCCAATAGTTCAGGGTCGCGTCCGGCGTACGGAAGCTGCTGGTCCAGTTTACGGTGGTGGAACCGCCAACGCAGCGGCCCTGCAGGATGGCAATGGCCCCGTCTTTGGTGACCCGGCTCATGCCTTCCTGGTACAGGCTCGCGTAGGCGCTGAGTTCGTCCATCTTGAAATCTTTCTGGTAATACAGCCGGCCTTCTTCCACCAGGATCACCGACAGCCCGCTTCTGGCCAGGATCTCGGCGGTGGTGCCGCCGCCGGCGCCGGTGCCGATCACCACGACGTCGGCTTCAAGGGTGCGGTTCTCGGTCAGGGTGGCGCCATCGGTGACTTTCCAGCCGGATTCCAGGCCCTGGGCGATACGATCTTTTAACTGCATGGTTGGCTCCGTCAATCAGCTGGGTGTTACACGTTCTGGAACTGGGGCAGGGCATCCACCGCCCATTTGGGCGGCCCCGGATAACCGGACAGGTGCCAGAAATCCTCGTAACCGTAGAAAGCCACGTTGCTGATCTTGGTCAGGGCGATGTAGCCGTTGTTGAACAGGCCTATACCGCTGGTGCGCCAGCGCTCCAGGAAGGCATTGGCCTCTTCGGAGGTAACGTTGGGCCAGCTGGACCAGACTCGGGCGATGGTGACGCGGGTCAGGCCGAAATTGAGCAGATCGAACAGGCGCCGAAGTTCCTTCTGGTTCGCCGGACCGAAGTTGTGGATACCGGCATCGATCCGTTCGATGGTGCCGGCAATAGCCATGCGCCGCGCCTGTGGCTGCTCTGGCAAGCCCGGACCAATCATCGCGGGTAGCAGGGATTCGAACAGCTGGATATCGTCGGGTGTCAGGAAGCGGAACTCGTAGCTGGCGTCCATGCGTGTGCCCACGGCACTGATGCGACCGGCGGGCGTGGAGCCGCAACCGCTGAGGCCCGCGGTGACGCTGACAGTACCCAGGAATAATGCGCCTCCGAGACCGGTTTTGAGGAAGCTGCGGCGGTCGAGGTTGGCGAAATCAGAGGGGACTGAACGTACTTCGGGATTATCGTTCATTGCTGCCTTCTCTTTTTATTGTTTGAGGGCGCCTGTCTGGAGTCTGATCGCCGAGGTCTGGAAGGGCTTTCCGAAACTGTGCAAAACAGGGATGTTTTGCTCAAGCCTACATGGACGTATTCACGGCGTGTTTCGGAAAGCCCTTCCAGAGCTCGGCAGCCCCCGGATTAATCAGCGAATAAAGAAGCGGTAAACCAGCCGATGCATGGCAGTCCCGTGCGGGGCATAGACATACTTGCCGCTGTTGAACTTCTGTTTGGTGAAGATCGCCCGGTGATGGGAGAAGGTCAGGAAGCCTTCGCGGCCATGGTAGTGACCCATGCCGGAATCCCCGATACCACCGAACGGCAGATCGTCCTGGGCGACATGCATCAACGCATCGTTGATGCACATGCCGCCGGAGTGGGTGTTCTCCACCACATGCTGCTGTTCGCCTTTGTCGTAACCGAAGAAATACAGCGCCAGCGGACGCGGACGTTCATTGATGTAGTGGATGGCTTCATCCAGGGTGCCATAGGCCACCACCGGCAGGATCGGACCGAAAATCTCGTCCTGCATCACTTTCATCTCCGGCGTCGCCTTCAGAACCAGGGTCAACGGGATCTTCCGGGTGCCATCCTTCCGGTCCTCGCGGGCCGGGTTGATCTCGATCAGCTCCGCGCCTTTCTCCCTGGCATCTTCCAGGTAACCCTGAAGCCGATCGTACTGGCGCTCATTAATGATCGCGGTGTAATCGTCGTTGTCCCGCAGGCTCGGGTACATTTCTGCAAAACGGGTACGGAATTCATCCACAAAGGTCTGCACCCGGTCTGCCGGGCATAGCACATAGTCGGGCGCAACACAGGTCTGCCCGGCGTTGAAGGCCTTGCCGAAGGCAATACGCTGGGCGGCGTCCTCCATCGGAACGTCCGGGGACACGATGGCCGGGGACTTGCCGCCCAGTTCCAGGGTCACCGGCGTCAGATTCTCGGCCGCCGAACGCATCACCAGTTTGCCGACCGATGTGGAGCCGGTGAACAGCAGGTGATCAAAGGGGCGCGCGGAGAAGTCGGCGGCCACATCCGCCTCGCCATTGATCACCGCGACCAGATCCTCGGCAAAGTTGTCCTCGATGATTTCCTTGAACAGCGCCGAGGTATGCGGGGTGTACTCGGACATCTTGATCATGGTGCGGTTACCCGCTGCCAGGGAGGCCACCAACGGACCAACCGCCAGGTACAGCGGGTAGTTCCAGGGCACGATCACGCCCACCACGCCCTTGGGCTGGTAGTGCACCTTGTTGCTGGCGGGCTGAAACAGCATCGAGACATGGCGCTTCGACGGCTTCATCCAGTCGCTGAGATTCTTCAGGGTGTAGTTGATGCCCTGGATCGAGGGCATCACCTCGGCAATCAGCGATTCGTCCCGGGAGCGGCAGCTGAAGTCCCGGTCAATGGCCTCCACCAACCGGTCCTGATTGCTGAGCAGGGCCCGTTTCAGGCGTTTCAGGTTGTCCTGCCGTTCGGTCAGAGAGGGCGAAGGATTGCCGCGAAAGGCCTTTTTCTGCGCTGCGAACACCCGATGGGTATGCTGGATGTGTTTCTTGCTCTCCGTGAGCTGGACGACGGTAGCAGCCATGACATTCTCCCCAGGGCAGCCGGCATCAGAGCCGGCGACCGGTTTTATGGTGTGGCCAAAAAACAGCCAGTTTGCATCAGGGAGTATTATTAGAGTATATACTCTAGGCAGTCAAGCAAGCGCCGATGGCCGATTGGGCCAGTCGACCGAAAGACCCCAAAAAGTGCTCACAACTCTATGAAAACCAGAGACAAAATCCTCCTCGCCAGTCTTGAGCTGTTCAATGAACGGGGCGAACGCAATGTCACCACCAATCATGTTGCCGCTCACCTGGCGATCTCACCGGGCAACCTCTATTACCACTTCCGCAACAAGTCGGACATCATTTACGAGATTTTCCTGGAATACGAGAAGCTGGTGGATTACTACCTGGACATTCCGCAGGACCGCCCGCTGACCCTGGAGGACCTGACGTTCTATCTGGAATCCGTGTTTGATGGCCTGTGGAGTTACCGGTTCTTCCACCGGGACCTGGAATACCTGCTGGACAGTGATCCCCGCCTGCGCAAGGACTACCGGGAATTCACCAATCGCTGTCTGGCCGCCATCAGCCAGATCTTCGAGAAGATGTCGGAGGCGGGCATAATCGAGCCTCAGCCCGAGGACCTGCGCTCGGCCATGTCGCTGAATGTCTGGCTGGTGATCACCAACTGGATGGCGTTCCTGAAAACCGCCCATGCGGGGGATGAACCCGCCAGTCTCAGTCTGACGGAGCTCAAGCAGGGTATCTACCAGGTACTTACGCTGGAGATTCCCTATCTGATCTCCGACTATCGGGAGCAGGTGATGGCATTGCGGGAAAAATACCGGCCGTCCCTGCCCGAGCCGGCCGGACCGGTTGTCTGAGTCGAGCAGAGTAAGTGAAAGGCGAAATATTGAGCAAAAAATGAACGATTCGGGAACTTCAGACGCAACCGTCGATCTATAGGAGTGACGTTGGGAATTCGGACATTCCTTGCGTCTCCTGAGTGAGTTCTCAGGTTTTAGCACGTCGCAAACCCTGACGTTTCACCGGTCTGTCCCTTGGCAGACCGGTTTTTTTATGCCATTTCCGGCGGTTCCCCTTCCAGCCAGTCATTCAGCGCTTCGCGGCATTCCTCGACGCCCCGCTTGGAGGTGGCCGAGAACATGATCAGGTGCTGGACGCACTGGTACGCTTTCAGCTGTTTGGCGATGCCCAGCATGGCGGTCTTGGCCTGGCCGAACTTCAGTTTGTCGGCCTTGGTGGCCAGAATCATCAACGGAAGGTGGTTATGTTCGCACCATTCCACCATCATTTGGTCAAAGTCGGTCAGCGGGTGGCGGATGTCCATGACCAGGACCAGGCCGCGCAGACACCGGCGGTCATTGAGGTAATGGCCCAGGTGTTGCTGCCAGTCGTCCTTCATGTCCCGCGATACCTTGGCGTAGCCATAGCCGGGCAGGTCGACCAGTCGGCATCCCTCCCGATTCAGGGAAAAGAAGTTGATCAGGCGGGTGCGCCCCGGGGTCTTGGAGGTGCGCGCCAGTTTGCCGTTGGCGGTGATGGCGTTCAGGGCGCTGGATTTGCCGGCGTTGGAGCGGCCGGCAAAGGCCACCTCGGCGCCGATATCGGGCGGACACTCTTCCAGCCGGGACGCGCTGATCAGGAATCGGGCGCTGTTAAAAGAGACGGATTTTTGAGTCAGATCAGGGTCCACAACAGTTGGCTTTCCTTTGGATTTCAGTTATTGGCGATTAATGTATAATGCTACACCAATTCCGGGCGGCGCGCTGTGCGTGGCCGCTGTCAGTCCCGGTTTTGAGCCTGCCTGGTCAGCGCCTGCCGGCTGCATGATGAAGAATACCTTTAAGATGAGAGAAGCGGAGCGAGCATGAAAAAACTGATCGCAGGAGTTGTTCTTGGTGTAAGCCTTACAACGCTGGCACACGGAGCAGGAGATCCCCAGGCAGGTGAACAGAACGCAGCGGTATGTGCCGGTTGCCACGGCCAGGGTGGCCAGAAGCCGGTGATGGGTGTGTACCCGAAGCTGTCCGGACTGGGCGAGAAATACCTTTACGACCAACTGGCGGCCATCAAGTCCGGTGACCGCGCGATTCCGGAGATGACCGGGCTGCTGGACAACATGTCCGAACAGGATCTGCAGGATCTGGCAGCGTACTTCGACAGCCAGGACATGATCGTGAGCCAGGCCAACCCGGACACCATCGACCAGGGCGCAGCACTGTACCGTGGCGGCAACCTGGCAACCGGTGTGCCGGCTTGCGCGGGCTGCCACAACCCCCAGGGCAAGGGTAACGAGCCGGGTGGCTATCCTGCCCTGGGCGGTCAGAATGCGGAGTACGTCATCAAGCAGCTGAATGCTTACCGAGATGGCTCCCGCAACACCGGTGCCAACGCTGCCATCATGATGGACGTTGCGGCCAAGCTCACCGATGCCGAAATCGAAGCTGTGGCCAACTACGTTTCCGGTCTCAACTGATATCGGAACGTGTTGCTGGAAAACCCCGCCCTGGCGGGGTTTTTTGTTGTTTGCTTACCATGCTGTAATACGCCGCTGTCGGCTCTGCTGTGGAACTTTTGCCGATTGCTGGGTCATAATTCCTCACAAAATGCATTCAGGAAATCGGAGACGTCGAATGATCAGATCACTTGGAGTGGCAGCTTTTCTGGCAATGGCCGTTGCTGTAACGGGAACGGTCAGTGCCCAGAGCTGGGAAGAGGGTGTGCACTACCGCAAGCTTGATACGCCGGTTCGCACCGCGAACGAGAGTGGCGTCGAGGTGGCCGAGGTGTTCTGGTACGGCTGCCCCCATTGCTACAACTTCAAGCCGCTGGCGGAGGCCTGGGAAGCCGAGGCACCGGATTATGTAAATTACGTTCGCATTCCGGCCGCGCTGGGTCGTTCCTGGGAACCCCATGCCCGTGCGTTTTACGCCCTCGAAGCCATGGGTGAGCTCGAAAAGGTGCACGACGCCCTGTTTGACGCCCTGGCGGGTGAGCGCCGTCCCCTGAACGATGGTGAATCCCTGGCGGACTTTGTGGCTGGCCATGGCGTGGACCCGGAAGAGTTTCTGAAGAACTACAACAGCTTCGGAGTGAACGCCAAGATGCAGCAGGCCCAGGCCAAGATCCGGGGAGCGCGTGTTACCGGAACGCCGACTATGCTGGTTGATGGGAAGTACACGGTGACGGCTTCCATGGCCGGTGGTCACGAAGCCGTGCTGAAAGTTGTGGATTACCTGGTGGAGAAGGAAAACAGCGCCGGGCAATAACAGATAAGCCCGGTGGCGCGGCCTTGCCACCGGGCCATATAAGGCAGGAAGAGACTGCCGGCCTATGTACAAGCGTATTCGCAAACAGATCGATGGAATCCTGAAGTCGGAACAGGAGCCGAGAGGCCGCTGTTCCGGTTTCGAGCATGTTCCGGAATTCGAACCTCACCGCCATATCCGTCTGCTCACCTTCAACATCCAGGTGGGCATCAATACCACGTCCTACCGCCACTACGTGACCCGCAGCTGGCAGCATGTCCTGCCTTATCGCAACCGCATCGAGAACCTGGACCGGATTGCCCGGCTGGTCAGCAATTACGACGTGGTGGCGCTGCAGGAATGCGATGGCGGCAGCCTCCGCAGCGGCTTTATCAACCAGGTGCAGTACCTGGCTGAGGCGGCAGGAATACCCTACTGGTACCAGCAGCTGAACCGGAACATGGGGCAGATTGCCCAGCACTCCAACGGCCTGCTCAGCCGGTTCCGCCCGCTGGATGTCACTGAGCACCGGCTACCGGGGCTGATTCCCGGGCGAGGGGCCATCATCGCGCGCTATGGTGTGAAAGAGGATCCCCTGGTGCTGGTTCTGATGCACCTGTCCCTGAGCAAGGCCGCGCAGCAGCGGCAGCTGGGCTATATCCGGGAACAGATTGCCGATTATCAGCACGTGGTGCTGATGGGTGACATGAACGCTCATGCCGAGCAGCTTCTGACTCAGACCCCGCTGAAACAGACCGACCTGATTCCGTTACCGGAGACCGCGCACAGTTTTCCGAGCTGGCGCCCGGAGAAGGCGCTGGATCACATCCTGGTCAGTCCGAGCCTGGAAATCCGCCGGTCGGAGGTGGTGAGCTATCCGGTTTCCGATCACCTGCCCATCGCCATGGATGTGGCGTTGCCGAAAGGCTACCTGGAAACCTTCTGATGGTTATTGCAGGCACAAAAAAACCCGGCAACTGCCGGGTTTTTTGTGAAGGCCGGATCAGGATTACTTGATCTTGGCTTCCTTGTACGCAACG
>JABURI010000197.1 GCA_014762755.1 Marinobacter sp. | reverse complement strand
TCCGCAAGGGCCCGAGCTGTAGCGTGAATGGAGAGCCATCAATGAGAAACAACAAGACCCTGTTCGGTGCACTGGCCCTGGTGGCCACCCTGTCGTTTGCACCGTCCAGCGGCGTCCTGGCCGAAGAGCTTCGGACTCCGGTGGGAAGCCAGTCAGACCGGAGCCAGGGAAACTATCCGAAAACCGGGTTGTCCCAGTCCTCGGTCCGTGCAAAGTGGGGCAACCCCATGGACGTCCGTGGTCCCGTCGGTGAGCCACCAATCACGCAGTGGCACTATCAGGACTTTGTCGTTTACTTCGAGAACGATCTGGTGCTCCACACCGTTCTGAAGCGCGGCACCGAACGCTAGGAAAAATCCACCGCCCCCCGGCATTTTTTCACGGCTCCCGTCCTGACGCCGGGCCGGTCGTTGGTTAGAATGGCGGCTTTTGCGAGTTAAGGTAGCTTCAACAGTGACGTCAAGACGCGTGTTGCCCGCGGAGTGGGCACCTCAAAGTGCGGTCATGCTGACCTGGCCCCACCCCGGTACCGACTGGGCTTCCCGGCTGGAAGAAGTCGAACCGGTCTTTGAAGCCATCGCCCGGGCAGTACTTCGCTTCGAAAATCTGGTCATCAGCTGCGAACATGTCTTCCGCCTCCAGGAACTGGGCGGCGACCTGAACCGGTATGCGGAGGAAAACCGTCTACCCGGCCGGGTCGTCACCGTTCCGGCACCAGCCAACGACACCTGGGCCCGGGACCATGGCCCGATCACCGTTCAGGCGGAGGAAGGTCTTGAGCTGCTCGATTTCCGCTTCAATGCCTGGGGCGGCAAATTCCCATGGGAGAAGGATGACGCCCTGAACCGGCACCTGGCCAATGCCGGTGTGTTTGGCACATCACCACTCAAGCCGGTGGATTTCGTACTTGAAGGTGGCTCCATCGAATCGGATGGTCAGGGCACAATCCTGACCACCAGCGAGTGCCTGCTCACACCGAGCCGCAACCCGAGCCTGGATCGCACTGCCATTGAACATCTGCTCTCCGAGGTTCTGGGCAGCGACCGGGTGCTCTGGCTGAATCATGGCTATCTAGCCGGAGATGACACCGACAGCCACATTGATACCCTGGCCCGCTTCTGTGCCCCCGACCACATCTGTTATGTCTCCTGCCCGGACGTTGCCGACGAGCATTACAGTGCGTTGGCCGCCATGGAAGAGGAATTGAGGGAATTCCGCCAGCACAGCGGCGAACCGTATCGACTCACCGCTCTGCCCTGGCCGGACCCGGTTTACGATGAGGATGGCGAGCGCCTGCCGGCCACCTACGCGAATTTCCTGATCATCAACGGTGCGGTTTTGCTGCCAGTATACGGCGTGGATCAGGACGACGAGGCAATCACAGTCATGCAGAACATCTTCCCGGACCGGGAGATCATTCCCATTGACTGTCGCGCCCTGGTCTACCAGCACGGCAGTCTGCATTGCGTCACCATGCAAATTCCCGCAGGAGTGGTTAATCCATGAGCAAGGCCCGCGACAGTCGCGAACTTCGCATCGCAGCAATCCAGCAAGCCTGCAGTGAGGACAAAGCGGCCAGCCTGGCCACCAGCGAAAAACTGATTCGTGAAGCGGCAAGCCAGGGTGCGGAACTGATCGTCCTGCAGGAGCTGCACGCCACCCTGTATTTCTGTCAGACGGAGGACACCTCTGTATTTGAGCTCGCCGAGCCGATCCCCGGCCCGACCAGCGACCGCTTGTCTGCGCTGGCGCGGGAACTGGACGTGGTGTTGGTGGGCTCGATCTTCGAGCGGCGCATGAACGGGGTCTATCACAATACCGCGGTGGTGTTTGAACGGGATGGCGAAATCGCCGGCATTTACCGGAAAATGCACATTCCCGACGATCCCGGGTTTTATGAAAAGTTCTATTTCACCCCGGGCGATGCCCAATTCAACCACGGCGGCAGCGGCTTCACCCCCATCGACACATCGGTCGGCAAGCTTGGTGTGCTGGTGTGCTGGGACCAGTGGTACCCCGAGGCCGCCCGCCTGATGGCTCTTGCGGGCGCAGAGATCCTGATTTACCCCACCGCCATCGGCTGGGATGTCACCGACGATCCGGACGAACAGGCCCGACAACTGGACGCCTGGGTCACGGTACAGCGGGGGCACGCCGTCGCTAACAACCTGCCCGTGGTTGCACCGAACCGGGTGGGCACCGAGCCGGATCCGTCCGGGCAGTCCGACGGCATCCGATTCTGGGGTAACAGCTTCATCTGCGGCCCCCAGGGGGAGTTCCTCGCCCGCGGCGATGACGAAAACGAATGCATTCTCTCTGTCACCCTCGATCGAACCCGCACGGAATCGGTTCGCCGGATCTGGCCGTATCTCAGAGACCGTCGTATCGATGCCTATGGCGACATTCTGAAGCGGGTGAGGGACTGAGAGTCGGATGAAGAAACTGGTAGACAGCGTTGTTGATGAACTGAACAGCATTCTCCTCGGCAAGGACCGGCAGGTACGCCTGGCACTGTGCGGCCTCCTGGCCCGGGGCCACCTGTTGATCGAGGACATCCCGGGCATGGGCAAAACGACGCTTTCCCATGCCCTGGCGAAAGTGATGGGCCTGAGCTACCAGCGCATCCAGTTCACCAACGATCTGCTGCCGGCCGATGTACTCGGTTACTCCATGTACGACAAGGCCGCAGGCACCCTGGTTTTCCATCCAGGCCCGATTTTCGCCCAGGTGGTCCTGGCGGATGAGATCAACCGGGCCTCCCCAAGAACCCAGAGTGCCCTGCTCGAAGCGATGGAAGAGCGGCAGGTTTCCATTGAGGGTGAAACCCGCCCCTTACCGCAACCGTTCTTCGTCATTGCCACCCAGAACCCGATTGAACAGGGGGGCACCTTTCCACTCCCCGAATCCCAGCTCGACCGGTTCCTGATGCGCCTGCGACTGGGCTACCCGGATCCACGGGCAGAACGGGAGCTGCTTGAGGGCGAGGACCGTCGCGCCATGACCGAGCGCCTCGGCACCCTGCTCTCTGCCGAAAACCTCCGGACGCTGCAGGATGGCGTTACCCGGGTGACTGCCAGCCCGGCGCTGCTGGATTACGTGCAACGGCTGCTGGAACAGAGCCGGCGCATGCCCGGCCTGCTTTACGGCCTTTCGCCCCGGGCCGGCCTGGGCCTGCTCCGGGCTGCCAAGGCCTGGGCCATGATGGAAGGACGCCACCATGTGCTGCCGGACGATATCCAGGCCGTCTTCCCGGCCGTCGCGGAACACCGGCTCGAGCAGGGCGAATCCGGCAAGAGCGAGGAGCGCGTCCGGCAGTTGCTGGCGACCGTCTCGGTACTTGAATAAAAGACTTCTGACCACATAGTATCCATTTTCAAACATCAGTGAGAGACATTCATGAGCGACACCCAACACTCCCGACTGATCATCCTCGGCTCAGGTCCCGCCGGCTATACTGCAGCAGTCTACGCAGCCCGCGCCAACCTGAACCCGACCCTGATTACCGGCATTGAAGTCGGCGGCCAGCTCACCACCACGACCGACGTCGACAACTGGCCCGGAGACAACGACGGAGTTCAGGGCCCGGAGCTCATGCAACGCATGCAGAAGCATGCAGAGCGATTCGAAACCAGCATCGTCTACGACACCATCAACGAGGCCGACCTGCAAAACCGTCCGTTCCGGCTCAAGGGTGATGGCGGCGAATACACCTGTGACGCCCTGATCATCGCCACCGGGGCCTCCGCCATGTACCTGGGACTGGAATCCGAGGAGAAGTTCAAGGGTCAGGGCGTTTCCGCGTGTGCCACCTGCGACGGTTTCTTTTACCGCAAGAAGAAGGTTGCGGTGATTGGTGGCGGCAACACCGCGGTCGAGGAAGCGCTGTACCTGTCCAATATCGCGGACGAAGTGACCCTGGTGCACCGTCGCGACAGCCTGCGGGCGGAAAAGATCCTGCAGGACAAACTGTTCGAAAAGGCCGAAAACGGCAACGTCAACATCATCTGGGACCACACCCTGGATGAGGTGCTGGGTGACGCCACCGGCGTAACCGGTATGCGGATCAAGAGCACCAAAGACGACTCGACGCAGGACATCGAGCTTGCGGGCGTATTTATCGCTATCGGCCACAAACCCAACACCAGCCTGTTCGAAGGGCAGCTGGACATGGACAACGGCTATATCCGGATTCGCTCCGGCCTGGAAGGTATGGCCACCCAGAGCTCCATTCCCGGCGTTTTTGCCGCCGGTGATGTGGCTGACCATGTTTACCGCCAGGCGGTAACCTCTGCCGGGTTTGGCTGCATGGCCGCACTGGACGCCGAGAAGTTCCTGGACCAGCAGGACTGATCCTGGCCGGAGCACCTGGAGCAGGATGACCACTCTCCCCTGGCTAGAACCGGACCAGCTGTGGTTCCCCCCCGCCGAGGAGGCCCTGGATGATCCGGATGGCCTCCTGGCCCTCGGCGGAGATCTCTCCACCGAGCGGCTGATCCTCGCCTACCGGAACGGCATTTTTCCCTGGTACAGCGACGATCAGCCTATCCTCTGGTGGTCCCCCGATCCCCGCTGCGTTCTGTTCCCAGCCGACATCCATATTTCCCGGAGCCTGCGGCGAACCCTGAACCAGAGGCGATTCCATGTCACCGCCGACCGGGCCTTCAGCCGGATTATCCGGCTCTGCGGCTCCACCCGTGCCGAGGGCACCTGGATTACCGATGACATGATAGCGGCCTACACCGAACTGCACCGGCAAGGCATCGCCCATTCTATCGAGATCTGGAACCGCAACAACGAGCTTGCTGGCGGCATGTACGGTGTTGCACTGGGACGCTGCTTTTTCGGGGAATCCATGTTCTCTCTGGAGACCAACGCCTCCAAGGTCCTGATGGTGCACCTGGCGAACCAGCTACGGCTCTGGGGCTACCGGATGATGGACTGCCAGGTGGAGAGCGATCATCTGCTGACCATGGGCGCCCGAAGCATTCCCAGAGCCGAGTTTTTATCTATACTCAGGGCATGTGTTGATCAGAACCCGGACCAGTCCGACTGGACCTTCACCTGGGAATGGCGCGGGCCGGAGGTGTGAATGAGTAGCCTCAGAACCCTGGTATTTTTTGCGACTCCACCCCACGACTGCAGTTACCTGCCCGATCGCGAGGCCACCACGATGTTTGTGGACCCGAGGGCCAACATTGACAAGAAACTCTATAGTCAGCTGACCGCCCTTGGCTTTCGCCGCAGCGGCTCCCATTACTACCGGCCTCATTGCGAGCACTGTAACGCCTGTGTTCCGGTGCGCCTGAAAACCAACGAGTTCCAGCCTGACCGGAGCCAGCGCCGGGTAATGAAAAGGAATGCGGACCTCGAGTGTGCCTTGGTCCCTGCCCGCTTCAGCGAGGAGTATTACACGCTCTATGCCCGCTATATCAATGAGCGGCACAGCGATGGTGACATGTACCCCCCTTCCCGGGAGCAGTTCACATCATTCCTGGTCGAGGGGGCTACCGACTCCTGGTTTCTGGAAATGCGACTGGATGGCAGGCTGGCAGGTCTTGCGGCGGTAGATGTTCTCGATGACGGCCTGTCGGCGATCTACACGGTGTTTGCCCCCGAGTTGGAGCACCGCAGTCCGGGCACCTTTGCCATCTTGTGGCAGATCGAAGAGGCGAGAAGACGGGACCTCCCGCACCTGTACCTGGGTTACTGGATCAAGGAATGCCGGAAAATGAACTACAAGACCCGTTTCCAACCGATCGAGGCTCTGCGGGATGGCCACTGGCGGACGATGGACGACAACTGACTTTGCCAAATGGCGACAAATCAGGCAGAATTGCGCAATTTAAAATCACGAGAAGCATATCCAAAGCGAGGTTTCTACTGAATGGCGAAATCAGATGTCATTGAAATGGAAGGCGTCATCATCGACACCCTTCCCAACACCATGTTCCGCGTTGAGCTGAGCAACGGTCACGTCGTGACCGCTCACATTTCCGGCAAGATGCGCAAGAACTACATCCGCATCCTGACTGGCGACAAGGTCAAGGTGGAGCTGACCCCCTATGACCTGAGCAAGGGCCGCATCGTCTACCGCGCCCGTTAATGTGCCTCAGTGACATCTGAAAAACCCCGCCGCGGCGGGGTTTTTTGTTGCCTGAGAGATAAAAAAACCGCTGCACGAGGCAGCGGTTTTTCCCGAGAGCGGAAGATCAGACAGCTTCCGCCGGTTCGTCCTCGTACTGGAACTCCAGCTCGTCTCCCTTGAGATGGATGTAGACGTCTCCGCCGTGCTCGGACAACCGGCCGAAGAGGATCTGCTCTGCCAGTGGCCGCTTGATCTTGTCCTGAATCAGGCGGGACATGGGCCGCGCGCCCATGGTGACATCGTAACCCCGGTCCGCCAGCCAGGCCTTGGCATCCTCGTCCACATGCAGGACCACGTGTTTCTCGTCCAGCTGCGCCTGCAGCTCGGTGAGGAACTTGTCGACCACATGGGTGATGGTCTCCTTCTGCAGATCACCGAACTGGATGATGCCATCGAGCCGGTTACGGAACTCCGGCGTGAAGGTCTTGGTGATCACTTCCATGCCATCGGTGCTGTGATCCTGCTCGCTGAAGCCGATGGACCGACGGGCCATGCTCTCGGCACCAGCGTTGGTGGTCATCACCAGAATCACGTGGCGGAAGTCCGCCTTGCGGCCGTTGTTGTCGGTCAGCGTGCCGTGGTCCATTACCTGCAGCAGCAGGTTGAAGACCTCAGGATGCGCCTTCTCGATCTCGTCAAGCAGCAATACACAATGCGGATGTTTGTTGACCGCCTCGGTCAGCAGGCCACCCTGGTCGTACCCCACGTAGCCCGGAGGTGCACCAATCAGGCGGGACACGGTGTGCCGTTCCATGTACTCGGACATGTCGAAGCGCACCAGCTCGATGCCCAGCACCTTGGCCAGCTGCTTGGTCACCTCGGTCTTGCCCACCCCGGTGGGGCCGGCGAACAGGAACGCACCTTCGGGTTTTTCCGGTGCCTTCAGGCCCGCGCGGGCCAGCTTGATGGCTGTGGCCAGGGATTCGATGGCCGGGTCCTGCCCGAACACCACCATCTTCAGGTCCCGCTCCAGGTTGCGGAGCAGGTCCTTGTCGCTGGTGGAGACATTCTTCGGCGGAATCCGCGCAATGTTGGCCACCACATCCTCGATCTCCGAGACATCGACGGTCTTCTTGCGTTTGTTTTCCGGCAGCATGCGCTGACGGGCACCGGCCTCGTCGATGACATCGATGGCCTTGTCCGGCAGATGGCGGTCAGTGATATAGCGATCCGCCAACTCCGCTGCCACGCGAAGCGCCTTGTCGGTGTACTTCAGATCGTGATGCTTCTCGAAGCTCGGCTTGAGGCCCTTGAGGATCTGATAGGTATCCTCGACGCTCGGCTCGTTGACATCGATCTTCTGGAACCGGCGAGCCAGCGCACTATCCTTCTCGAAGATGCCCCGGAACTCCTGGAATGTGGTGGAGCCGATACAACGGATCTCACCGGAGCTCAGCATCGGCTTGAGCAGGTTGGACGCATCCATGACACCACCGGAGGCGGATCCCGCACCGATGATGGTATGGATCTCGTCGATAAACAGGATTGCGTGCTGCTGCTTCTTCAATTCACTCAGCAGCCCTTTCAGCCGCTTCTCGAAATCGCCGCGGTATTTCGTACCGGCCAGAAGCGCCCCCATATCCAGCGAGTAAACCACAGCATCGGAGATGATATCCGGCACCTGGCCGTCCACGATCCGTTTGGCCAGGCCTTCGGCGATGGCAGTCTTGCCCACGCCGGCCTCACCCACCAGCAGCGGATTGTTCTTGCGCCGGCGGGCCAGGATCTGGACCACCCGTTCCACTTCATGTTCGCGGCCGATCAGCGGATCGATCCGCCCCTGGCGCGCCTGTTCGTTCAGATTCGTGGCATAACTTTCCAACGGCTTGGACTGGGAGCCCTCTTCACCCGCTTCCTCATGGGAAGCCTGGTCGTGGCCTTCCTGATCCTCGGCGCCCTGAACCCGGGAAATGCCGTGGGAAACGAAATTGACCACATCGATCCGGGCGATACTCTGCTTTTTAAGCACATACACCGCCTGGCTTTCCTGCTCGCTGAAAATGGCCACCAGGACATTCGCGCCCGTAACCTCTTTCTTGCCAGAGGACTGGACATGGAACACAGCCCGCTGAAGCACGCGCTGGAAACCCAGGGTTGGCTGGGTCTCGCGTTCGCTGTCGTTACTGGGAATCAGCGGTGTGGTGGAATCGACGAATTCCACCAGTTCTTCCTCGAGGCGCTTGAGGTCAGCACCACAGGCTT
>JABURI010000115.1 GCA_014762755.1 Marinobacter sp. | reverse complement strand
CAACATACCCCAGGGGTCTGAAGAAAGCCTTCTTCTGACCCCATGTTCAAGTTCCCGCTCTGCGAGCCCTGGCCCGGATCATCAGGCCGACCCGCTGCCCCACCGGCACCTCCCGGTTCGGAAACACAATCGCCTCCGACACGTCGCCCACCCGGTAACAGGTCTCACGATCCTCCCAGATCACCGTGCCAGGCTCGTACTCGGTGAAATTGGCCACGTCGTCGGGAATATGGAATCGGAAACCGTCACCGGTATTCAGAATCTCGTGAACCACCTCGAAGATGGTGAGGGGCTCATGCCCGGGTGATTGTCCGGGCGCAGGCTCGCCCCGGAACCGCCGCCGCAGCGCGTCGCGGATGCCGGCAAACCGGGACAGGTCATTTTGCCCGAACGGCCGCACCTTCCCGAGCTCCACCGTAAAACTCTCCGCGCCCAGTTCCGAGGACGTGAACGACGAAAACGTCGTGCCCGCCTTGTGCTGCAGAAGCAGCGTTCCCACCTCCGCCTCCAGCAGGAATCGACACTGCTCGCCAGGAACCGCCCGCCCCTCAACAAACGGATAGAGCGCGAACTTCTCCCGCAGAGAAGGTCGAATCGCGGTATGCAGATCGTAATGACTCAACGCCAACCCCGAATGCTTCCGGGCAAACTCCCGACACAACTGCTCAAGCTCGGCAGCGCGAACGGCCTCCGGTAAACCACGGTATTCGTCCCGAGCGTGGGCGCCGGCAAACAACCGGTTCATATTGACTTCAATAAAGCGCTCACCGGCAACCATGGCCGGCGGATTGCCGAGAATCAGCAGCAGCGGGCAAGTGAGCGTCCACTCCCCGGCTACGAGTTCGTTGACGAGCTGATTCAACACCTCAATCGGCGCCGTCTCGTTGCCGTGCACTCCTGCAGAGACGATCAGGGCTTCATGGTTGGGGTTGGTGTGCGTGGCGGCTGGAGTCAGCTCCAGGACTCCGACGGATGGTCTAACGATGTCGGTTCCATCCGGGAGCCGGGCTAAAGCGGGGGCCAGTTCGGATGAAGCGTTGGCGAGGGTATGTACAAGCCAATCAGAAGAGGCATCAAAGAGCATCCTGAAACCTGACATAGCTGAATCCCCTTGAAAAGTCTGGGGGCAGTCGGTCTGTTTCCTTCCGGGAATGTTGAAGGCCAGGGATGGCCTGAAACAAGCGCACATGGACGTGCTCGTAGCGGTTCCCGGAAGGAAACAGACCGACTGACCTTGCACCAAAAGCCAGGCGGCCTCTCTATCGAGGGACGGTCAAGACCCCACAGGCCTCTGATGCCGTAAAAGATGATTCTCAAGCTTGCGGAAAGCAAACACCAGAATAAACGTCAGCGCCATATAAAGCAGCGCCACAAAAATAAACGCATCAAACGGCGCATAAAACCGGGAGTAAATATTCCGCGCCGCCCCCGTCAGATCGACGATGGTCACCACACTCGCAATCGCACTCGAATGCAGCATGAAAATCACCTCATTCGAATACGCCTGCACCGCCCGCCGGGCCGCACTAGGCAACACAATCCGCCGCATCCGCAGCCACCAGTTCATGCCATAGGCCTTCGCCGCCTCAATCTCCCCGGCCGGCGTCGACACAATCGCCCCCCGGATAATCTCCGTGGTATAGGCACAGGTATTCAGGGCGAATGCCAGCAGGGCAGGGTAGAACGGCTCCCGGAAAATCTCCCACCAGAAGGTCTCCTGGATACCGGGAATCTGGGCAATGCCGTAGTAGATGATATACAGCTGAATCAGCAGCGGCGTACCGCGAAACAGATAGGTGTACAGCCACACCGGCCCGGACACCAACGGATTCTTCGAAGTTCGCAGAATCGCCAGCGGAATCGCGAACACCAGACCGATCACCAGCGACAGGAACACCAGTTGCACTGTATTCACCAGACCATTCCAGTATTCCATGATGGTCATGGCGGTGAAAATCTCGTTCTGGTCCAGCCACTGGGCAATAAAATCAGGCATGCCTTAACCCCCCTGGACCACGCCGACATTGGCGCGCTTGTTGAGCCACTTGATAAAGAGCTCGGAGCCCGCCGTCAGAATCAGGTAAACCGCTGCCACCGGAATGAAGAAATGGAACGGCATGCGCTCCGCCTTGGCGGCTTCCTCCGCGACCCGGACCATATCGGTGAGGCCGATGATGGACACCAGCGCCGTGGTTTTCAGCAGTACCTGCCAGTTATTACCTATGCCGGGCAGGGCATGGCGCAGCATCTGCGGAAACATGATGCGCCTGAACGTGTGCCAGCGCGTGAACCCGTAAGCCCTTGCGGCCTCGATCTGGCCCGTTTCAACTGCCAGAAAGGCACCCCGGAAAGTCTCCGTCATATAAGCGCCGAAAATCAGCCCGATTGTGACCACCCCGGAGATGAACGGATCGAACTGGAAGAAAAAGTCGATTTCGTAGGCGTCCCACAGGAAATCCGACAGCATGTTCACCATCACCTGCCCGCCGTAATAGAACAGCAACATCATCACCAGATCGGGAATGCCCCGGACCACGGTGGTGTAGAAGGTTGCAATGGCTTTGGCGAGGCGGTTGCCGGACAGTTTCGAGGATGCGCCGATGAGGCCCAGAGTGAGAGCCAGGATCAGGGAGAGGAACGCCAGTTCAATGGTGACCACTGCTCCGTCAAGCAGTTCCGGGCCATAGCCTTTCAGGTCGAGCATTGGGAAATCCGGTAGAGGAGGGGCGGCCACAGGGCCGCCCCTGGCAGTTTAGATCTTGATGTCGTAGTTGAAGTACTTCTGCATGATGGCGTCGTAGGTACCATCATTCTTGAGCTTCTTCAGGGCCGCATTGACCTTGTTGGCCAGGTCCTTGTCACGCTTGCGCATGGCAACGGCTACGCCCTGGCCCAGCTTGACCGGCTTGCCCACTTCCTTGAAGCCTTCCTGCGACAGGATGGTCTGTTCGCCCACCGGGTAGTCGACGAAGACGACATCCAGGCGCTGGCCTTCCAGGTCAAGGACCATGTCTTCAGCAGTGGTGTAGCGCTTGATGGTAGCGATGCCGCCAAATTCTTCGGTGGCATGGGTGTCCATGGTGGTGCCACGCTGGACGCCGATGACCTTGCCTTCCATCTCTTCCTTGCTGGTTACATCAGCAGAGAAACCGTCGCGGGCGAACCAGCCACCCGGAGTGATGTAGTACGGTTCGGAGAACAGCACGC
This sequence comes from Marinobacter sp., assembly GCA_014762755.1. GTDB lineage: Bacteria > Pseudomonadota > Gammaproteobacteria > Pseudomonadales > Oleiphilaceae > Marinobacter. Next base: position 5,170 of record JABURI010000115.1, on the reverse strand, counting down.
GCTCGGCCCGCTCTTCGGTGATGGACATGGATGAGAAGATGGCGTCGTACTTGCGCGCCAGCAGACCGGGAATCATGCCGTCCCAGGCCTGGATAACGAATTCACATTCGGCCTTGAGTTCCTCACACATGGCTTCGGCCAGTTCGACTTCGAAACCGGTCAGTTCGCCATTTTCATCGCGGTACTCGAACGGCTCGTAAGGCACGTCAAAGGCGAGGCGGATTTCTTTCCAGTCCTTGGCCTGGACCGTGCCGGCGGCCATGGCCAGGGCACAACTTGCTGCAACAATCAGTTTTTTCATGTGTCACTTCTCCAATTTTACGCCTTGTGGGCTATTTTTTAGGTATTTTTATTCCGACACCGGTCAAGATAGCACCCAGCGTCAGAACTTGGGAGCCAGGAACTGTTTCATGCGCTCCGAGTCAGGGTTATCGAACACTTTTTGAGGCGAGCCCTGTTCCTCGATCACGCCCTGATGCAAAAACAGGACCTGAGTTGACACATCCCTTGCAAACGCCATCTCGTGGGTGACCACGATCATGGTGCGGCCTTCCTCGGCCAGGCTTTGCATGACCCTCAGCACCTCGCCCACCAGTTCCGGGTCGAGGGCCGATGTGGGTTCGTCAAACAACATCACCTCCGGCTCCATGGCGAGTGCCCGGGCGATGGCAGCGCGCTGCTGCTGGCCACCGGACATCTGGGCCGGGTAGTAATCCTTGCGTTCGTAGATACCGACTTTCTGGAGATAGGCCTCGGCGCGCTCGATGGCTTCCTTCTTGGGGACCTTGAGCACGTTGACCGGCGCTTCAATGATGTTTTCCAGCACCGTCATGTGAGACCAGAGATTGAAGCTCTGGAAGACCATGGAAAGTTTGGAACGGATCTGCTCAACCTGTTTGTTATCGGCGGGAATCCGCTCACCCTTGCGGTTGGTGGTGAACCGGATTGGGTCACCGTGCACGATAATGTCGCCGGAGGTGGGAGTCTCCAGCAGGTTGATGCAGCGCAGGAACGTACTCTTGCCGGAGCCGGAGCTGCCAATGAGCGACACCACATCGCCTTTGCGGGTCTCCAGTGACACTCCCTTGAGTACTTCAAGCTTGCCAAAGGTCTTGTGAATGTCCCTGCAGATCAAGGGAGCTTGGTCCGCCATGGGTGACTCCTGAGATTTAGTTCAAAGGCGCATGTTTTACGGACTGTGGCGACCGAAATCAATACCTGATTGATCAGGTTTGCGACCGTTCGGCATCAATTGGGCGCGGATCACCTTGCTTCCCTGCTGTTCCATGTCTTTTAGAGCGTCGCCGACAAAGCGCACATGAGCGCTGGCGACCTTCTGGGCGGCCGCAGGCTTGCAGTTCATGATGGCATCGTATAATTGCCGGTGCTGACGCACGATGGTCTTGCGCATCTCTTCCCGCGGATTGAGGTTGGAAACTGCCGCCTGAACTGTCAGCAGCATCATGCTCTTCAATCCGCTCAGCAGGTGAACCAGTACAGGGTTGTGCGATGCTTCGACAATGGCCTGATGGAAACCGTGGTCCGGTTTGGCGTTGCTCAGGGGATCGGTTTCTTCCAGCGCCCGGAAAGCCTTGGTAATCCGGTGCTTGTCCAGACTGGTCGCACGCTGGGCAGCGAGGAAAGCCGCCTGTCCTTCAAGCTGTTCCCGGACTTCCAGCAGATCATAAAGTGTGCGCGGGTGCCCCTCGTAAAGCTGCATCAAAGGACTTTGTTCTTCGAACTCGCCGGTTTCCGGAACCAGGCTGGCGACAAAAGAACCTTTGCCATGCCGGGTTTCAATCACACCCCGGCCCTGCAGTTCGTGCAGCGCCTCGCGGATGATCGCCCGGGATACTCGGAGGCGGGAGGCGAGCTGCCGCTCGGACGGGATCTTTTGCCCCGGGGCCAGCCCGCCGTCAAGGATGAGGCGCTCCAGCCGATATGAGATTTCCTGGGAAATTGCCATGGGATTGCCTGCCTGTAAATCGTGGTCTGACCAGTGACTCTTATATTTGTATCTGATCGGTGTGTCGACCGATGTGCCGCCAAGCCCCGTAAATATGGCTTATCCACGGGTATTCGTCCATTTACCATACAGGAAAAAGTGGTCTGACCAGTAGGTTCTTGGCTGGACTAAACGCGATTTGGCTACGAATATCTTTTTAATGTCGGCCTTTGTGCCGGCGTTGAACCTGACGCTAACTAAAAAAACAATGCCAACGGAGACGTCTCGATGACCTCGAACAAACACATCCGTAACAACTGTGACACCGGTGAGACCCCTCCTCGCCGTAATTTCCTTAAAACTGCTGCCGTCGGCGCCGCTTTCGCGGGCGCAATGATGATGGGCGCGGGTCAGGCCCATGCCGCCACTACCTGGAAGATCCAGTCTGTATGGGATGCCGGTACCGTGGGTTATGACCTGTTTGAAGAGTGGTGCAACAGCATCGAAGAAAAGTCCAATGGTGAACTGATCTTCAAGTGTTTCCCTGCCAAGGCGGTTGCCGCCGACAACAACGCCTTGTTCGACTCTGTTCGTAATGGCGTTCTTCAAGGCATGAACCCGTTCACTCTGTACTGGTCCGGCAAGATTCCCGCTTCGGTTTTCCTGTCATCCTATCCAGGCGGTCCCGATCAGCCTCACCAGTGGGACACCATGTTCTACTCCATGGGCATGCTTGAGAAGACCCGGGAAATCTACAAGAAGTTCGGGTTGTTCTATGTGGGCCCGATCCAGCACGACGCAAATATCATTCACTCCAAGACTCCGGTAAACAATCTGGAAGACCTTAAGGGCCTCAAGCTCCGGGTGCCCGGTGGTATGGTCTCTGAAGTGTTTCAGGCGTTCGGTGCTTCTACCGTGAGCCTGCCGGGTTCTGACATCTTCCCGGCCCTGGAAAAGGGCACCATCGATGCAGCCGATTACGTGGGCCCGGCGGTGAACTGGGAACTGGGCTTCTCCCAGGTGACCGACTACATCATCTTCGGACCTCCCGGCGTAATGTCTATCTACCAGCCGGTGGATCTGATGGATCTGACCGTCAACATGCGTGCCTGGAATGCCCTGGATCCGAAGCTTCAGCAATTGGTTGAGGATGAAGTGCGCATCTATTCCCAGAAGCACTATCTGACGATCCAGAAGCGCAACGTTGAGGCTATGAAGAAGTTCAAGGAATCGGGCGACAAGGTTACCCGTCTGAGCCAGGAGGACATGATGGAGTGGCGTCGCAGAGCGATCCCGATCTGGTACAAGTGGGCGAACAAGGACGAGGATGCCCGTGCCATCTTTGACATGCAGATCGAGTACATGATGAACGATACCGTCGGGTATATCGATGAGTCTGATCTTGAAGGTGTACCGGGCCGGTAATACCTTCCTGAACCAATAAAAAAAGAAACAGGGGGAAGGACAGGGACGGCTCCGCCGGAGACGTTCCGCCTTCCCCGTTTTGTGGCTGAGGATGCAACAACATGTCTGATCTTGAAGGTTTCGGATTCGTACTGCCGCACTGGTTCTACTGGGGCTGGCTTGCGGTCATGCCGCTGATCATGATGGCCTGGGACAAGTGGAGTAGTGGCCATGGAGGCGAGACTGCCGAACCGGAATTGACACCGGGTGAGCTGCAGGCGGAAGAGGACGACCCGCTGATCTATCTCCAGTTCGAGGGCAACTGGTTTACCAAAGTGGTTGACTGGATCTGTGACAAGTCCGGTCTGTTCGTGTCGTTCTGGACGGTGAACGCCGTCGTGTTCTATTTCTTTGAAGTGGTCATGCGCTACCTCTTCAACATGCCGACCATCTGGGTGCACGAGTCCAGCTTCCTGTTGCTGGGCATGCAGTACCTGCTGGCCGGTGCGTTCGCCATGCTTCACGGTGCCCACGTCCGGGTTGACGTGATGTATAACATGCTGCCGGTACGGGGAAGGGTAGGCATGGACATTTTCACGTCCATGTTCTTCTTCATGTTCGCCCTGGTCCTGCTGGTTACCTCCTGGACCTTCTTCCAGAACTCCTACTCCATGAATGAAACCACGGTTGAGACCTGGGGCATCCAGTACTGGCCAGTGAAAGGCATGATGGTACTGGGTTCATTCCTTCTCTTACTGGCAGGCATATCCAAGCTGATCAAGGATATCGTCCTGTTTGTCCGTCTTGGCCGGGAGCGCACCGCATGAGCACAAATACAACAACCGCGCCGGGCAGCAACCTGATCGGTAAGCTGAGTACCTGGCTGATGATTGCCGCCACTGTGGGGCTGGCCTTTGTCATCTGTGTTGAGATGATCAACATTCTGTTCTACGACCCGTTCAGCGATGAGAAATTCCTGTTCAAGCTGTCGGGCAGTCTTTCGGACGTCAAGATCGGGCCTCTGACCTACCTGATGTTCGGTTCCCTGGCCGTGGCTCTGATGATGGGGCTGCCGCTGGCATTCGTGACCGGCGGCCTCGGGGTCATGTTCATCTATCTGGTGGGCGACTCGCTGATGCTGAACATCGTGCCGAGCCGGATCTTCCCGATGATGACCAACTCCGATCTGGCGGCGATACCGCTGTTCATCTTCATGGCCTCCATGCTGGAGCGTGCGGGCCTGATCGAAGAAATGTTCAGCGTGGTCTACAAGTGGATGGGTGGTCTCAGTGGTGGTCTGGCGACGGCAACCATCCTGGCTTCCACCATTCTTGCTGCGATGGTGGGTGTTATCGGCGCCGCCGTGGTTACCATGGGCATCATTGCCCTGCCGGCAATGCTCAAACGTGGCTACGACCACAAGATCGCAATCGGTTCGATCATGGCCGGTGGTACCCTAGGCATCCTGATCCCACCTTCGATTCTGGCCATCCTCTACGCCGTTGTGGCGCAACAGTCCGTGGGTGAACTGTACCTCGGCTCTGTCGTTCCGGGCCTCCTGTTGTCCGGCCTGTACATCGCCTATGTACTGATCCGCAGCTGGATCAATCCGAAGCTGGGTCCGCCCGTACCGGTGGAAGAGCGTATTTCCCTCAAGGAAAAGCTCGGCCTCCTGAAAAACCTGATTGCACCGCTGATCCTGGTATTCCTGGTGCTGGGCCTGCTGTTTGGCGGTATTGCAACGCCTGTTGAGGCAGCTGGTATCGGCTCTTTCGGCGCCATTGTGGTCGCCATGATGCACGGCAAGTTCTCCATCGGCGG
>JABURI010000266.1 GCA_014762755.1 Marinobacter sp. | reverse complement strand
ACCCGTTCGCCGTATTGCTCGATATGAATGTCACTGGCCTTCTCGCTGACCGCATCCAGCAGGATCGCCTCATACACTGAGACCAGATAGGGACTGACCTGTTTGTTGCCACCGTGCTCACCAAGGGTGCCAGTGGACTCGGCCTTCGACTCGTGCCGGTCCTCACTGCCGGCGCCGTGATCGGCCACGAACTGCTTGCCCTGGGCGGTCAGATCCAGGGCGGACCATACCCTGCGGAAATCCGTCGGAGTGACCAGCAGGCATTCGATCACGGACTTCTGGGTCAGGCGCTCCAGCTGGTCGGTGCGGGCGTCGGGATCATCGGTGATCACGGTGATCTTGCCGTCGGCTTCGGCCACCGGCAGCAGTCGCGACAGGTCCAGGAAGGTCCGTGAGAAACGGCGAAACAGGGCCGGCTGCAGATCCGGCAGCAACTCGTCGGCTTCCTTGAAGACCATGCCCCGCTGATGGGCCAGGGTCCGATACATGTCAATCTCTTCCAGATTCAGCTTGCGCCGCACCAGATCCAGCACCCGGCAATTCGCTTTCGCAGCCTCCACCTTGGCCTCGGCCAGGACTTTCTCGTCGATCACGCCGAGGTCAATCAGGATCTGCTCGGCATTGCGGTTGAAATCCACCCAGCCGAGGGTGCGCATCCGGACCAGGCTGAAACCCTGCTTTTCAAACATCGTCAGGCTGGGCACCGGTCCCGCCCTGCCCTCCAGACAGATCAGCCGCCCCTGATTTCGGAGAAATGGCACCACCACATCGCGCCGGGGCAGAAAGGTGGTGCACACCACCAGATCGCAAAGGACGTCCTGCTCGGGAGCGCTTTCGATATCCGCGGCCACCACATCCACGTTGTGCTTGCCGAGTCGAAAGAACCGCTCGCGGGCCGCCTCGGCCACCACCGGGTTGCGCTCCACGTAGAGGACCCGGTGTGCCAGTTCCGACAGTACCGCAGCCAGATAGCCCGAGCCGCCACCGACATGCATAACCGTCTGGTCCGGTGCGATCTCGGGCATGAGGGACAGAAGGTGCCGGACCGTCTCCTCCCTGGGGATGGAGTGTCCGGTAATGGAAGGGGCAAGATCCGAGCAGGCAACAAACTCGTGGCGGGAAACGGCAAGCAGGGCCGCACTGGCCCGCGGGTACAATTTAGTCATTACCAGTATCCATCAAGAACAGGTCACGTTCGGGCTCAGACAAGCCGTTCCACAAAGAATTCCACATGGCCTCGGGGAGAAGATGGCAGAGGCCAGTTATCCACTTTCTCTGCCAGCGCCTTGATGGCCAGCGAGGCCCGGGCCCGGGGATAGGCTTCCACCACGGCACGCTGGCGCTGCACCGCCTTCTTAAAGGCCTCGTCATGGGGCACCATGCCGACATACTCTAATGCCACATCCAGAAAACGCTCGGTGACCCGGATCAGTTTTTCGTAAAGCTGGCGGCCTTCCTGTTCGTTACGGACCTGGTTGGCAAGCACCCGGAACCGGTTGATGCCGTAGTCACGGTTCATCAGCTTGACCAGCGCGTATGTGTCGGTAATGGAGGTGGGCTCATCGCAGACCACCAGCAGCAGTTCCTGGGCCGCCCGCAGGAAACTGACCACCGCCTCGGACACGCCAGAGGCGGTATCGATGATCAGTACATCGATCTCATCCCCCAGGTCGCTGAAGGCGTTGATCAGGCCGGCGTATTCCGCCGCACCGAGTCGGGTCATGCGCAAACTGCCCGACGGTGCGGGCACGATGTGAATACCGCCCGGGCCTTCCACCAGGACATCCCTGAGCTCGCACTCCCCGTCCAGCACGTCCAGCAAGGTGTGACCGGCGGTGAGCCCCAGGGACACATCGATATTGCCAAGGCCCAGGTCCCCGTCCAGAACCACGACCCGCCGGCCTCTTTCCGCCAGGGCAATGGCAAGATTCACCGAAATGCTGGTTTTACCCGTGCCGCCCTTGCCGCCGGATACCGCAATGACCTGTACCGGATTTGTTGTTGTCATCGTACCCATGGCCCCTTGCCGCGCAGTCCGCAGAAAGTGCCATCTTATAGCAACGGTTCGGGGATTTCATGATACCTGACGTGCCTTTCCAGATACGGTATCCTTGCGCCATTTATGCGCAAATCCGTCAAACTTGATCCGATAATCCCCAGACACACAGGTGACCCAATGCCAATCCACGAGGTACGACACCCCCTGATCCGCCACAAGCTCGGCCTGATGCGCCGTGCGGACATCAGCACCAAGAATTTTCGTGAACTGGCACAGGAAGTCGGCGCCCTGCTGACTTACGAAGCCACCAAGGATTTCAACCTGCAGGAAAAGACCATCGAAGGCTGGGCCGGCCCGGTGAATGTGGAGCAGATCCACGGCAAGAAGGTCACCATCGTTCCTATTCTCCGGGCAGGCCTCGGCATGCTCGACGGGGTGCTCAGCCTGATTCCGGTTGCCCGGGTCAGCGTGGTCGGCCAGATCCGTAACGAGGAAACCCTGGAAGCCAGCACCTATCTGGAAAAGCTCGTGGGCGAGCTGGATCAGCGCATGGCCCTGATCGTGGATCCGATGCTCGCCACCGGGGGCTCCATGATCTCCACCATCGACTTGCTTAAAAAGGCCGGCAGCACCGAGATCCGTGCCCTGGTCCTGGTTGCCGCACCGGAAGGGATCGAGAAGGTCCTGGAAAAGCACCCGGACGTGTCCATCTACACCGCCTCGGTGGATGAGCGCCTGAACGATAAGGGCTACATCCTGCCCGGCCTCGGGGATGCCGGTGACAAGATCTTCGGCACCAAGCAGAAGGACGTGTGAGCATGCAGGACCATACCAACGATCCGGTCTGGAAGCAGGCCATCGCCGGCTCCCAGATGCTGCTGGTAGCGTTCGGCGCCCTGGTGTTGATGCCGCTGATCACGGGTCTCGATCCCAACGTGGCGCTATTCACCGCCGGCGTCGGCACCCTGATTTTCCACGTCGTTACCGGCGGGCAGATTCCCATTTTCCTGGCCTCCTCCTTCGCCTTCATCGCCCCGATCATTGCCGCCAAGGGCAAGTTCGGACTGGAGCAGACCATGGGTGGTCTGATGGCCGCGGGCATTCTCTATATCCTGCTCAGTGCCGCCGTGAAGCTGCGCGGTACCGGCTTTGTCACCCGGCTGTTACCGCCGGTGGTCATCGCGCCGGTGATCATGACCATCGGCCTGGGTCTGGCGCCCATCGCCGTGAACATGGCGTCGGGCAAGACCGGTGACGGTTCCGCCGAGCTGGTGCCTTATGACACCGCCATCTGGATTGCCATGATCTCGCTGGCGGTCACCATCATCATGACACTGTGGGCCAAGGGCATTTTCCGCCTGATCCCGATCATGTTCGGTGTCGTTGCCGGTTATATCCTGTCCCTGTTCGCGGGCATTGTCGATATGACGCCGGTGCGGGAGGCCCCCTGGTTTGCCATGCCCAATTTCGTGACCCCGGATTTCGGCTGGAGCGCCATCCTGTTCATGATTCCGGTGGCCATTGCCCCGGCCATCGAGCACATCGGTGATGTGCTGGCAATCGGCAACGTGACCCGCAAGAACTACCTGGAAAAACCGGGCCTGCATCGCACCCTGCTGGGGGATGGCCTGGCCACCAGCACGGCTTCCATGCTGGGCGGTCCGCCCAACACGACCTACTCGGAAGTCACCGGGGCGGTCATGCTGACCCGCAACTTCAATCCGAAGGTGATGTGGTGGGCAGCGGTGGTCGCCATTGTGCTGGCGTTTGTCGGCAAGTTCGGAGCGGCCTTGCAGACCATTCCGGTACCGGTCATGGGCGGCATCCTGTGCCTGCTGTTCGGTTCCATTGCGGTGGTGGGCCTGAACACCCTGATCCGTCACCAGGTCGATCTGTCCGAATCACGGAACCTGGTGATCGTCGGCGTGACCCTGGTCTTCGGCATCGGCAACATGGCACTTGGCCAACTGGAAGGCATCGCCCTGTGCGCCGTTGTGGCGGTTGTCCTCAACCTGGTTCTGCCGGGAAGCAGGGAAGCCTGGGGCAAGGCAATCTATGAGCAGAAGGCCGACTGAGGCCTTTCGACCGGTTACCGGTGCCTTCGGGTACCGGTAACCGGAAACGGGTTAACGCACGAGCAGCCGATCCAGCAGGCGGATGACGGTTGCAAACTCCTCTTCGATCGCCCCGATCAGTTCGGCCCCTTCCCCGAGATCCCGGGCCTTACCCGCCTCTTCCGCTTCCAGGCACAATTCCCCAAGCCGGGGCGCGCCAATGTTGATGCAACTGCCCTTCAGGCTATGGGCCGTCCTGGCGAACGCATCGGCATCGGCGGCCGCCAGCGCCTTTTTCAGGCTGGCGATGCGGTCCCGGGAGTCAACGATGTAGGTCTGGATCAGAACGTCGAATTCATCCTCCATGACATCCTGAAGTTCCGCCAGAGCCTCTTCATCAAGGTGCTGTCTATCTGTCATCACCATCCCCCTGGTGCGCTGAGAAATTCCAATCATATACGATTTCCACGTGGTTCCCCCTGCCCCGGAATGTGATGTTGTTGCTCAACCGTTTCAAGAGCAACAGGCCACGGCCGGCGTATCGGGGGCCACGGTCTTCGTCACCCCGGCCCGAGACCAGCGGATGGTTACGAAAGTCAAAGCCGGCGCCACTGTCTTCACAGACCACACGCAGCCGACCCCCGCCCGGTTTCCGGGTATGATGCAGGCTGAACCGGATGTAATGACCATCCACCCTTGCCAGGCGCGCCTGTCGCTCCGAATAATACCGGCCAAATCCGTCCGCACTGTGCTTCCATTCCGATGGCAACTGCAAGACACCATGTTCCAGGGCATTGTTGTAGAGTTCTGACAACAGGGTATAGATTTCGCCCCCCCTTGTCCTCAGACCCGGCACTTCCAGGCAGATATGCAACAGGAGCGGCAACGGGCTGAAATCGCCCAGTGTTCGCTCGCGAATTTCATACTCGCACCGCCACTCGGTGGGTCCGGCCAGTGCCGAGGGTGACGGTTGCTCCTGGACAGACGGCACCTCCGGCTGATCGGTGATGTCCAGTGCAACCAGGGTGAGGTCGTCGGACTCGGCCGCCTTGCCACTGAACCGGCGTACGCCCTCCAGGATCGCATCAAACGGATGCCGGCCGGATCCGGGATGGTCAAGGCACTGGCGGACCCCGGCCAGCCCGAACAGCTCCCCGCGATCATTCGTTGCCTCCAGTACGCCATCGGTCATTACCAGCAACCGGTCCCCAGGCCAGACCTGCAAGGTCTCCATCACACTTTCGAACTGTTCCGGAGGAAGAATGCCCAGGGGAAGGTGCCGCGATGGCAACAACACCGGGTCGCCATCGGCCCGTATCACCCACGCCTCCGGCAGCCCCCCATTCCAGACCTTGAGCTGGCCCAGCTTGAAATCCGCCTCCACCATGGCACCACAACAGAACATGCCGGTAGGCAGGATAAGCTTGAGCTTCTGGTTGATTTCCCGCAGTACATCGGCGCCACTGAAGCCCTTGCGCGCCATGCCGTAGAAAATCTCGGCCACCGGCATGGCGCCAATCGCCGCCGGCAGGCCATGACCGGTGAAATCACCCAGGAATATCAGCATGCCCCCCGCCGGTAGCGGCGACGCAAACAGGACATCGCCGTTAAATACCGAAAGAGGCGAGGCATGGTAATGGATATTCGGCGAGTCCAGGCAACCGGTGTGCGCCACGTTGTCGAACACCCGCCTGGCGATGGTCTGCTCCTCCAGCAGTTGCCGGTTGCGTTCTCTGATCTGCTGGTGCTGGCGTGACAGGGTGTCGTGCATCCGGCGCATGCGGTCGAAAGCGTTGATCTTCGCCTCGATAATCACCCGGTTGTAGGGTTTGGTGAGAAAGTCATCACCGCCCGCCTCGAGGCATCGCACCAGATCTTCGGTCTCGGACAGGGAAGTGAGAAAGATGACGGGGACCAGGCGCTCACCGGCCAGAGCCTTGATGTGCCGCGCCGCCTCCATGCCATCCATTCTTGGCATCAGGGCATCCAGGAGGACAATGTCGGGCTGGCCCTCGCCGAACTTTTCCACGGCGTCAAGGCCATCCACGGCCTCGATCACCTCATGGCCCAGGCGTTTGATGAGAGCCTGTAGGATCAGACGGTCCGTGTCACTGTCATCTGCAATCAGAATTCGCAGGCTGTTCTGGCTCACTTGATGGCAAAAAGCTGCTCGAAATTGGAAATGGAAAGAATCCGGCGAACGTCGCTGTTGCAATTCTCGATGGAAATCCGGGCACTATCGCCTCCGGCGTGATCCCTCAAAAGAAGCAGCATGCCCAGGGCCGAGCTGTCCAGGTAGGTGGTGTCCGACAGATCGACAATGTAGTCGGTCACCTTGGGATCGGCATGCTCGTAGGAATCCCGGAACGCCTGGTGGGTGCTGAAGTCAAAGCGGCCTTCAATCCGGATAACCAGCGTTTTGCCGTCCTCGGCGAGGCTCGTCTGTATCGGCATTCACAAAACCTCCAGAAGCAATCCATTTAGCGACTGCGACCAGCCGGGCGAACCCGAAACAAGCCGCGCCTTCCAGAGCTTCAGGATAGCTGACAACAGAGTCTTTGTCGCCGGTCCGGGTACTCAGGATTCAGCCGACTCCTCCCGCAGACCGTATTTGCGCACCTTCTCCACCAGCGTCGTGCGCCGAATCCGGAGCTTCTCGGCGGCCCGGGCGACCACGCCACCGGATTCATCCAGAGCCTGCTGGATGAGCTGTTTCTCGAGGTTTGAAAGATATTCCTTCAGATCGATACCGTTCACCGGCAGCAGCGCCGGTGCATCCAGACCGACCAGGCCCGGCACCCCCGATGGCATTCCGGACTCCTCCACGGAGCGGTTCTCGTCGTAATCATCCACGTAACGGAATTTTTTCGGCAACTCCTGCACCCCGATCACGCCGTAGGGACGCATTATGGCAAGCCGTTCGATCAGGTTCGCCAGCTCACGGATATTTCCGGGCCAGTCATGGCGGCACAGACTCATGATCGCCGCCGAGTTCAGGCGCAGCGAGCCGCGCTTTTCCTTCTCCATACGGGAGATCAGCTCGTTGATCAGCACGGGAATATCCTCGACCCGCTCCCTGAGCGCCGGCATCTCGATGGGAAACACATTCAGGCTGTAGTAGAGATCTTCCCGGAATTCCCCGGCCTCGATCATGTCCTCGAGGATCCGGTCAGTTGCGGCAATGATCCGGACATCGACGCTCTCACTGCGATGGCTGCCCATGCGCTCGAAAGTCCGGTCCTGCAGGACCCGGAGCAGTTTCACTTGCAGTGGCAGCGGCAGTGCGTCAATTTCGTCCAGGTACAGGGTGCCGCCATCGGCCAGTTCCAGACGCCCCGCACGGGCCGAGATCGCGCCCGGGAAGGCGCCCTTTTCATGGCCGAACAGCTCGCTCTCAAGGAGTTCGGGAGGGACCGCCCGGCAACTCAGTGGCACAAACGGATGATCCCGGCGGGAGGAATGGTAATGCAGGTTGCGGGCAACCACCTCCTTGCCGGTGCCGGACTCACCGGTGATCAGCACCGTCACGTCCATGTCCGCCACCTGCTCCATCAGGTGGTGCACGTGCTGGATCTTGCGACTGGTGCCCACCAGACTCCGGAACAACTGCAAGCCACGCAGATGGCCCCGCTCCTGACCGCTGCGGTCAGACTGATCCCGGTAGATCTGTGCCCGGTACAGGGAATCGACAAACTTGGCGTAGTTCAGAGGCCATTCAAGGCGGGCGATGATGCGGCTGGCATAGTCGTCGGACAACCCGGAGGGCTCGCTGCCATTAACCAGCAGAACCGGTACGCCTGGCAGGGCGTCACACACGGAGACGAGGGATTCACCGACCCGGCTCCCCTCACCACTCACCAGGGCAACACCGATTTCGTCCCGTTGCTGAGCATCAGCATCAGCCAGTAGCGCCAAAGCTTCGTCACCGGCAACCACCTGCCCTTCGCCGACAAATTCAAGGATAGTGACGAGATCGTGCCGCCTCAGTTCATCCTCACTGAGCACCAGCACCTTGTTATTTTTAGACATTTTCACCTTCCGTTGGAGACTTCACTGGTATTTAAGACCGCCCGGAGGCGAGAGTCAATTTTATGACGCGGTGACGGGGGATGACGTGAAGATGGGGTCAGATGAAAGTTTTCATCAGACCCCTGAGTTTCGGCAAACCGGGGAGTGGCGGTCCAAGGTGGGGTCAGATGAAAGCCTTCATCTGACCCCGTTTTTACCAGTTACCGTCGGGCAGCACGCCGGGCGGCGGAGGCGGTGAACTCGTTGCCCCGGAAGCCGGGCGAGAAGTCATAGGCCTTGAACCCGTCATCCAGGCCGTCAATGTAATAACGCCCGGCCTTGAGGTCATAGGTCATTTCCATGGTGGTCCAGAACACCGGCTCGCTGTAGTAG
>JABURI010000168.1 GCA_014762755.1 Marinobacter sp. | reverse complement strand
AAACAATGAGTACCTTCTGGAGCATCTGGATCAGTGTGATCGTGCTCGGTACTGTATTTGGCTGTGTCTGGCTTCTTTGGGCAACCCGCAAGAACCAGACCACTGATGTCGAAACAGACCGGACCATGGGCCATTCCTTCGATGGCATTGAGGAATACGATAACCCGCTGCCGAAGTGGTGGTTCTATCTGTTCATGGCAACGTGTGTGTTCGCTCTCGGATATCTGGCGCTGTATCCGGGCCTGGGCAACTACAAGGGCCTGCTGGGCTGGACTTCCACCAACCAGTGGGAAGCCGAAGTGGCTGCCGCAGAGGAGAAATACGGTGAAATCTACGCCCAGTACGGCAACACCCCGGTGCCCGAACTGGCCACCAACGAAGACGCCATGAAGATTGGCCAGCGTCTGTTCGCCAACAACTGCGCTGTCTGTCACGGCTCCGCAGCCCGCGGCCAGGTTGGTTTCCCCAACCTGACAGACGATGACTGGCTGTATGGCGGCACTCCGGATGCCATCCTGGAAACCCTGCACAACGGTCGTATGGGTAACATGCCTGCCAAGGGCACCATGCCGAGCATGACCAACGAGCAGGTAGACCAGGTGGTAAACTACGTGCTGAGCTTCAGCGGTCGTGAACAGGATGCCGAGGCGGCCAAGGCCGGCGAGCAGGTTTTCGCCCAGGCGTGCGTGGCGTGCCACGGCCCGGACGGCAAGGGCATGCAGGCGATGGGTGCACCGAACCTGACCGACAACACCTGGTTGTATGGTTCAACCTACGACTGGATCAAGGAGACCGTTATGAACGGTCGTCAGAACCAGATGCCGGCACAGGCCGGCCGTCTGTCCGAGGACCAGATCCAGATCCTCGCAGCTTACGTGTACAGCCTGTCCAACTGAGAATGATCCGGCCAGGGCGCCCTGCCCTGGCCCGGTCTTTTCAACCCTGTGTCTGCCCTCGCGGGCACAGGCTTGAACAGATCAGCAGACCCTCCGAGGCCCGCTCCCCGTTTTATCCTTTCATCGGGAGGTTACGATGAGCAGTGAGATTCCGGTCAAACAGGTTGACCCATCCTCCGATTCCTCCAACAAGAACAAGAAAGGCGAGACTGTCGAGCTCTACGCGAGCCGTAAGAAAATTTATGTAAAGGAAGTCAAAGGCTTTTTCCAGCGTATCCGGAATGTAAGCCTGACTCTCCTGATGGGTATGTATTTCCTGTTCGTATGGATCACCATCGATGGCCAGCCGCTGATCCATTTCGACCTCCCGGCGCGGGAATTCCACCTCTATGGCATGACCTTCTATCCCAAGGATTTCATCCTGCTGTCGGGTATGCTGATCATCTGTGCCTATGGCCTGTTCTTCATCACCACCCTGTTTGGCCGGGTCTGGTGTGGCTATACCTGTCCGCAAACGGTATGGACCTTCATCTTCATGTGGGTGGAAGAGCGGATCGAGGGCAGCCGCAACAAGCGGATGAAGCTGGACAAGGCACCCAACTCCGGTGCAAAAGTTGCCAAGAAATCAGCCAAGCACACGATCTGGCTGCTGATCGCCCTGGCCACCGGTCTCACGTTTGTCGGGTATTTCTATCCCATCCGGGAACTGATTGCTGACCTGTTCACCCTGCAAGCGAACGGCTGGGCCTATTTCTGGGTAGCCTTCTTCACCGTGGCAACCTACCTGAACGCCGGATGGATGCGCGAGCAGGTGTGCCTGTACATGTGTCCGTATGCCCGCTTCCAGTCGGTCATGTTTGACCCCAATACCCGGGTGGTTTCCTACGATCCGAACCGGGGCGAGCCCCGCGGCAGCCGCAAGAAAGGCGTTGCGCCGGACGAACTGGGCCTCGGCGACTGCATCGACTGTGGCCAGTGCGTCCAGGTCTGCCCCACCGGTATCGACATCCGGGACGGCCTGCAGTACGAATGCATTGGCTGCGCCCTGTGCATTGACGCCTGTGACGAAGTCATGGACAAGATGAACTATCCCAAGGGCCTTATCCGCTACACCACGGAGAATGAGCTGGAGGGCAAGACATCCAAACTGCTTCGCCCCCGTACCTTTGGTTACGGCATCATGCTCGTGCTGATGATTTCAGCGATCATCTTCACCATCGCCACCCGGGTACCCGCCCAGATGGACGCCCTGCGTGACCGCGGCGCACTGTATAGCTTCAACGGCCAGGGGCGGATTGAGAACTCCTACACCCTGAAGATTGCCAACATGACCGAAGTACCCCAGGTGTTCTCCATCTCCGTGAGCGGCCTTGAAGGCATCCAGATCCTGACCGATACCAGGGTTACCGTTGAAAGTGGCGAAAACCGCCCGGTACCGACCGTTGTAGACGTTCCCCCGGAATCCATCGTGGAATCCAACAACGAGATCCGGTTCCAGGCGGTTTCCGAAACCGATCCGTCACTGAAACTTGAAACTGAAAGCCGGTTTGTCGGTCCAACGCGCTGATTTGTACAATTGGCCCCGACTGACCGGTTTCAAAAGAGATATAGCATTATGAGTGAACACGCTCCGGTAGCCCCTTGGTATCGCCAGCCCTGGTTCTGGTTCCTGACCATTTTCCCGCTGGCTGCCATCATCTGGTGTACCGTCATGATTGTCGTTGCCAGCAACATGAAAGACACCATGGTGACGGATGACTACTCCAAGGAAGGCCGTGGCATCAACCTCGCCATCGCTCGCGACCAGCGGGCTTACGAGATGGGCATGGTTGGTGAAATGAGTTTCGACAAGCGCGAGGTTACGCTGAAGCTCACCACCGACGGCGGCCCTGCACAGTTCCCCTACGTAATCCTGAACCTGTTCCACCCCACCCTGGCCGAGCGGGACCGCACGATCCAGTTCCGTAACGAAGGTGGTGGGTATTATTCCGGAACCATGCTTCAGGATATTGAAGGTCGCTGGTACTACGATCTGCAAGGGCCGGACAACCAATGGCGCCTCAAAGGCGAAGCCTGGTTGCCCGCCGAAGAAGGTCTGACCATTCAGGCGGAAAAACCCGTCAAGGGGTGAGTACGCTGGACTGCTTCCACTGCGGTGAACCCGCCGAGGGGAACCCGCCCATCACGCTGGAGCTGAACGGCTCCACGCGTTATTTCTGCTGCCAGGGCTGCAAGGCGGTTTGCGAGACCATCCATAGTGAAGGTCTCACCGGCTTCTACGATTTCCGGACCGAGCCGGCAGTCACCCCCCGGGAACTGTCTGCCACCGAGCTTACCCGACTGCGCGAACTGGACCATCCGCTGGTCCAGCAATCCTTTGTCTCGCCCGTCAAAAGTGGTCAGGAAGCGAACCTGTTGATTGGCGGGATCACCTGCGCGGCTTGTATCTGGCTGCTTGAAAACCACATGAAAAAGCAGCCGGGCGTGCAGAGCTTCTCGGTCAACCACACCACTCAACGGGCACGGCTGGTCTGGTCCGCGGATCAGACCAAACTGAGTGACCTGCTGATCGCGATCCATCAGCTCGGCTACACTGCCCGCCCCTATCAGGCCGATGAGGTCGAACAACAGCTCAAGGCGGAACACCGCTCGATGCTGATCCGGCTGGCCGTGGCGGGGATCGGTTCCTTCCAGAGCATGATGCTGGCCTTTCCCCTGTATTTCGAGCTGGTCAATGATCTCTCCCCGGATTTTGTCGCCTTCTTCCGGTGGTTCAGCCTGCTGGTGGCCACGCCGGTGGTGCTCTACAGCGCCCGCCCGTTTTTCCGCAACGCCCGGCGGGACATCCGTAGCCGGCACCTCACCATGGATGTTCCCGTCGCCATTGCCATCGGCCTGGCCTATGCCGCCAGTGCCTGGGTGACGGTGTTCGGCGGCGATGAAGTCTATTTCGAGTCGGTGTGCATGTTCACCTTCTTCCTGCTTCTGGGTCGGTATGTGGAAGTCCAGGCCCGCTACCGGGCCGGATTGACCGGCAATGCCCTGGCCGGATTCCAGCCGGCCGTCGCGGCAAGGGTGAACGGGAACGAAACCGAGATCGTCCCGGCCCACGACATCCGGCCCGGCGACGTCGTTCGGGTACGGCCGGGCGAGACCCTGCCGGTGGATGGCAGCATCGTGCGGGGCGAATCCAGCCTGAACGAAGCCGCATTGACCGGAGAATATCTCCCCGAGTCCCGGGGGCCGGGCGATACGGTGCATGCCGGCAGCATCAACGGAGAAAACCCCCTGGATGTACGGGTGGAAAAATCCGGCGCCCAGACCCGGCTCTCAGGCATTCTTCGCGTACTCGACCGGGTCCAGTCGGAAAAACCGCCGGTGGCCCGCATGGCTGACCGCATCGCGGGCAAGTTTGTTGGACGGGTACTGATCCTGGCGCCCCTGGTCTGGATCGGCTGGTGGCTGGCCGGTGCGGACAACGCCTTTGACATCACCCTTTCGGTGCTGGTTGTCACCTGCCCCTGCGCGCTTTCCCTGGCGACGCCAACCGCCATTACCGCGGCCACCATGCGCCTTCGGAAACTGGGGTTCCTGCCCACCCGGGGGCACACCCTGGAATCCATGAACACCATCGATACCGTGATCTTCGACAAGACCGGGACCCTAACCCGCGGGGAGTTAAGCCTGGTGGGCCAGGATACCCTTGGCACCCTGGATGCCGAGACCAGTCTGCGCCTGGCCGCAGGCCTGGAAAAATTCTCCGAGCATCCCATTGCCCGGGTTTTCCACGACCGCCCCGCGGCGGCCATGGAGCACGTCCGGAATCACGTCGGTGGCGGTCTGACCGGGCAGCAGGGAGATCAAACCTACGCCATAGGTCATTTCGATTTCGTCGCAGAGCACACCGGTGCACCGGCTCCGGAACGTAGTCCACACGCCGGTATGGAAATCTGGCTGGCATCGGATACCGAATGGCTGGCCTGTTTCCGCCTCGATGACCAGCCCCGTGAGGATGCCGCCGAAACGATCAGGGCCCTGCACGATGAGGGTATCCGCACGATTCTGCTCAGTGGTGACCGCAGTGGCCACGTGACCCGTGTTGCCGACGCCCTGGGCATCACCGAGGCCATTGGCCAGGCATCACCGGAAGAGAAGCTGGAAGTACTGGAAAGGCTCACCGGCGAAGGCCACAAGGTGATGATGGTCGGGGACGGGCTGAATGACCTGCCCTCCATGGCCGGCGCCGGCCTCTCGGTGGCCATGGGCAGTGCCGCGGACCTGACCCAACTGAAAGCGGACGCAGTGCTTCTGAACGGCCAGCTCATGCAACTGGTGGAAGCGCTCAATACCAGCCGACAGACCCGGCGCGTGATCCGTCAGAACATGATCTGGGCCCTGGCCTATAACCTGTGTGCCCTGCCCCTGGCCGCGGCCGGTCTGGTCCCGCCCTGGCTGGCTGCCATCGGCATGTCCGCCAGCTCACTGATCGTGGTACTCAATGCACTCAGACTGAGCGCCAGCAGCACCCGGCCCCGGGCCGAGCCAACACCGGTTGGTACACAGGCATTGTCCTGATAACGTTAAAGTCACACTTCATCACGAGGTAAGTGCCGTGCAGATTGTAATGGTCCTCGTACCATTGATGCTGATTCTGGTCGCCGTGGGGATTGCCCTGTTTGCCTGGGCAGTCAAGAACGGCCAGTACGACGACGTGGAAGGACCGGCCCACCGCATCCTCTATGACGATGACAAGGACATGATCCCCGGGGAAGCCAGAACCGACAAACCCGAACAGGAAGGTGAAGAGCCGGAGCAAACCACCGGGGAGGAAGAACGGGACAGCACCGGGCCGAAGACCTGAT
This sequence comes from Marinobacter sp., assembly GCA_014762755.1. Lineage (GTDB taxonomy): Bacteria > Pseudomonadota > Gammaproteobacteria > Pseudomonadales > Oleiphilaceae > Marinobacter. Next base: position 2,767 of record JABURI010000168.1, on the reverse strand, counting down.
GGCTGCAGACCTGTACCTGAGCTACCCCAGTGCCTTTCTGATCGGCCTGCTCGGCAGTACCCACTGCCTGGGCATGTGTGGAGGCATCAGCGCCTCCCTGTCCATGACTCTGCCGGTCGGCCGGGGATTCCGAGCTCGCCAGTCTCTCATGCTGCTGGCCTTCAATTTCGGAAGAATCGGTAGCTATGCCCTCATTGCGGCACTGATCGCGGTGATCAGTACCGGGGCCGCCAGCCAGTGGACCCTGGCGGGAACGGTGCTGCGGACCATTGCCGGATTACTGCTGATTCTCATGGGCCTGTCCATGGGCCAGTGGTGGCAGGGTATTCGCTACGTGGAGAAGGTCGGCGCCCCGGTCTGGCAGAAGCTCTCCCCCCTGACCCGCCGCCTCATGCCGATCCACCACCCGGGACAGGCCCTGGCCCTGGGCGCGCTCTGGGGCTGGCTGCCATGTGGGCTGGTCTACAGCACCCTGGGATGGGCGGCGCTGCAGCCTACTGTTACGTCCGCCGCTCTGACCATGTTCTTCTTTGGCCTGGGCACCCTGCCGTCCATGCTGGCAACCGGCTATGCCGCCAATTGGGTTCGCGGCCTGCAGAAGCACCAGGCGGTCCGCAGAGCCAGTGGTGCGTTGCTCATCCTGTTCGGAGTCTGGACGCTGCCCTTGATCTGATCAGAATCGGGGGCTAGATATTCAGCACGTCCAGGCGGCCAAAGTCCGGGCTTGCGTCCGGCTCCGCCGACTGAACCACGGCCTGGCGTTTGCCGCCCAGGCGCTTACCTTCCTTGAAGTCGTACAGATTCGGATCCGCCAGATGGGACGGTTCGACATTGCACAGGGCCCGGAACATGGTTTCCAGGCGCCCCGGGTGCTGCTTGTCCCAGGTCTGGAACATCTCCTTGATCACTTGCCGCTGCAGGTTCTCCTGGGAACCGCACAGGTTGCAGGGAATGATCGGAAAATCCCGCAATGCGGCATACCGTGCAATGTCCTTCTCACGGGCGTAGGCCAGAGGCCGGATCACGGTATTGCGGCCATCGTCGCTGTGCAGCACCGGCGGCATGGACTTGAGCTTACCCCCGTAGAACATGTTCAGGAACAGGGTCTCCAGCAGATCATCCCGATGATGGCCGAGGGCAATCTTGGTGACCCCGTGCTCCTCGGCAAAGTTGTAGAGGATGCCCCGACGCAGGCGCGAACACAGGCCGCAGGTGGTCTTCCCCTCAGGCACCTTTTCCTTGACGATGCTGTAGGTGTCCTTCTCGATGATGTGGTATTCGATACCCAGGGAAGCGAGATACTCCGGCAATACCTCCTCGGGAAAACCGGGCTGCTTCTGATCCAGGTTGACCGCAATCAGCTCGAAGGAAACGGGAGCGCTCTTCTGCAGGTTCAGCAGGATGTCCAGCATGGCATAGGAATCCTTGCCACCGGACAGGCAGCACATGACCTTGTCGCCGGCTTCAATCATCGAGAAATCGGCAATCGCCTGGCCCATTTCACGGCGCAAACGTTTCTGCAGTTTGTTCAGCTCCAGTTTCTGGCGCCGATCCTGCTCGGAAGCGGGGGACTGGTCAGCGGCATTGGCGATCATAGCTTCGGACATAACAATCACGTTCTTGAGGTCAATGAGGCTGCGATTATACGCATCACGGGGTTTCAGGGACAGGATACCGGATAGGGATATACTGCAACCCCACGATAAACCCGATGAAAGGACAAGCCTTCCCTGAAGCAGTGCTCTGGCCTACCATACCGTCCATGAGTGACACTGCCCTGACCGCCAGGGGGAACGCCGAGGCCTCCACCCGTATACTTGATCACCAGATCCAGCACCTGCTCGTGGCTGTGGAACACGAACTCCGCCAGGCGCCCCGAGGCACCAGTGAGCTGGCCCTGATCCGTTCGCTCCAGGCCCCCCCCTGGGAACTGATCGGAGAGGTCAGTTTCAGTGACCCGGAAAAGCTCTATCCCGTCCATTTCCTGTTGTTCCACGTACTCTACCGGCTACGGGATCAGTTGGCAGAGGCCGGCGAATGCCTGGAAATATCGCCATTGGATATCAGGCTGACAACGCAGCCGGTTGTTTCGGGCACCGGTCTGCCTGACCGGGAAGACGGATTGCGACGTTTCTACCTGGATCTCGAACAGTACCGGATGCCTGAAGACACAATCCGGAAAATGATGGCAGACTTCTGGTCCGGGAGAGCGCCTGAGGCTCCCCCTCGGAGCGAGCTGCTCAAGGCGGCAAAGTCGCTGGGCTTCGAATCCATTCCGGGAGATTTTGTCAGCATCAAGCACCGGTTCCGCCGCGCGATCATGGAGGCACATCCGGACCGCGGCGGCGACACGGAATCAGTGCAGGAGCTGAACCGTGCCTTTTCCCTGCTCAAGGCCCACTTCCGGCCTGATCGACACTCAGACAGAGGGAATTCCTGATGCCAAGAATTCTTGCCTTTACTCTATCCGCAATGGCGCTCTTCAGTACCTCTGTGCGGGCGGATCTGGTAGTCCTCCAGTATCACCATGTCAGCGATTCCACGCCTCCCGCTACCAGCACGTCCGTTTCCCTGTTCGAGGCCCAGCTGGAAATGATTGACGACCTCGGACTGGAGGTCGTCCCCCTGCTGTCCGGGACACGCACCGCGCTGCAGGAGAGCAATAAAGCGAATGCCATCGCCCTGACCTTTGATGATGCCTATGACTCGGCGTACACCACGGCAGCGCCCATGCTTGCGTCCCGTCGTTATCCCTACACGGTGTTCG
>JABURI010000245.1 GCA_014762755.1 Marinobacter sp. | reverse complement strand
AATGGGAAGGGCGTCGCCGGGAAGCCGGAAAGCCAACCAGCCTCTGAATCCGGTAAGATTGCTTCAATGGAGTAACACTTCGGGCGGGCCTCAATCCCGCCCGAAGCCCCCCGGGCTTTGCCCGCGCCCCCCGCCGTAATCCGTCAAGCTGTTAAAAAGCTGCAGAACGCCTGCCAAACCACTAAACTCGGTGCAGATTCCTTTCGTTCGAAAAAAGCAGGAGGCTCCGCAGTAATGACAGGGAAGCAGGATGAATTCGATGTGGTGGTCGTTGGCGGTGGCGTTAACGGTACCGGCATTGCCATGGATGCCGCTGGCCGGGGGCTGAGCGTCCTGCTTTGCGAAATGAACGACCTTGCTTCAGCCACGTCGTCCTCGAGCAGTAAACTGATCCACGGCGGCCTGCGCTATCTCGAACATTACGAGTTCAGGCTGGTGCGCGAGGCCCTGGCGGAACGGGAAGCATTGCTGCGAAATTCGCCCCATATCATGTGGCCCATGCGCTTCCGCCTGCCACACCAGCCTCACCTGCGCCCGGCCTGGATGATCCGTACCGGACTGTTTCTCTACGACCACCTGGCCAAACGGGAACTGCTGCCGGGCTCCCGAGCGGTCACCTTCGACGACACCGACCCGCTCAAACCGGAAATCACCCGCGGCTTCGAATACTCCGATGGCTGGGTGGATGACGCCCGGTTGGTGGTCCTTACCGCCCGAAAGGCGCAGGAGTGTGGGGCAACCATTCAGACCCGGACCAAATGTGTCAGGGCAGACCGGGGTGCCGAGAACTGGGCGGTGACCCTTCGCAACACCCTCGATGGAAGTGAACGCGCGGTGACCGCTCGGGTGGTGGTCAACGCCACCGGACCCTGGGTCAGCCGCCTGTTCCGGGAAACCCTGTCCATGCAGGCACCGAAAATGATCCGCATGGTCAAGGGCAGTCACATCGTGGTGCCCCGGCTCAACAAGGGAACGGAAGCCTACATCCTGCAGAACGAAGACGAACGCATCGTGTTCGTGATTCCTTACGAGGACCAGTTCTCGCTGGTCGGCACAACCGACGTGGATTACGAAGGTGACCCCCGGGAGGCCAGGATTTCCCCGGAGGAAACCCGGTATCTCCTGAACATCGTCAATGCTTATTTCAAGCGGCAGCTGTCGGCGGGGGATGTCGTCTGGTCCTACTCCGGAGTCCGACCGCTGATGGATGACGAGGAAGGAGACGCCCAGAAGGCTTCACGGGACTATTCATTCGAAGTGACCCGGGAAAAGGACAAGGCTCCCCTGATTTCTGTCTTCGGAGGCAAGATCACGACCTACCGGAAACTGGCCGAGGCAGCCACGGACAAGTTGTGCCAGTTCTTCCCGGGTGCCGGCAAACCCTGGACCCGGAATGCGGTTCTGCCAGGCGGCGATTTTGACAACCACGAATCCCTGAACCAGAAACTCAAGGCCGATTTCCCCTGGCTGGCACCGGACATCATAAGCCGCTACGTGCGCACCTATGGCACCGCCGCCTACCGGTTCCTCGGTGATTGCCGGTCCACGGAGGACCTGGGGGTATGTTTCACCGGAAATCTCTACCGGGTTGAGGTGGACTACCTGATCGGGTCGGAGTGGGCCATGACGTCAGAGGATATCCTGTGGCGCCGGACGAAGCAGGGGCTGTTCGCCACGGAGGCCGATATTCAGGCGCTGGACCAGTACCTCAACCAGCAGGTCCGGAGACAGGAAGCGACCCGGACCACAGACCATCCGGTACCGGCCGGTCACTGACTGCCGTCGGCGCCAAGCACCTCGGCAATCCGCGCCTGCATTGCGGGCACTACGTCCCGCTCGAACCACGGATTGTTCCTTAACCAGAGATTGTTGCGGGGACTGGGATGCGGCATGGGTATGATATCCGGCCAGTATTGCTCCCAGGCCCGGACATTCTCCGTGACCGACCGTTTCCGGTTGCCAAGGTGCCAGGCATGGGCGTATTGGCCGATGAGAAGCGTCAGCCGGATATCCGGCAGTCGGGCCAGAAGAGCTTCCCGCCAGGCATCGGCACACTCCGGACGCGGCGGCAGATCCCCGGATCTGCCGGTGCCCGGGTAACAGAAGCCCATGGGCAGGATGGCCATTTTCTGTTCATCGTAGAAGGTATCGCGAGTCACTCCCATCCATTGCCGGAGCCGATCGCCGCTGGGATCATTGAACGGTAGGCCGGTTTCGTGGACCCGACGACCCGGCGCCTGCCCCACCACCAGAATCCTTGATGATTCGCTCAACTGGACCACTGGCCGGGGGCCGAGCGGCAGTACGTCCTTGCAGATCGTGCAGGCGCGGACCCGCCGCACCAGTTCATCAAACGATATCCTGCCCAGATCATCCGTCATACCAGCCGCGTGTTCTCCAATTAGGCTCAGACCTCGGGATTGCCCAACGCCTCGGCAGCGCCGAGCAAGCCGGTATAGGGCTCTGTCACCACGTACACCGGGGTGTATTCAAGCAACGGGCGCATGCGGCCCTTATCCTCGAATCCGTTCCGGAACGGACTCTCCAGAAAGAAATCCAGGAACCGCGGCAATATGCCACCGCACAGGTATACCCCACCAAGGCTGCCCAGGGTCAGTACGCCATTGCCGGCAGTACGCCCCAGAATCTCACAGAAATGCCGGAGCGCTTCCCGCGCCAGCGGCTCATTTTCCCCGGTGGCTGCCGCCGTGATCTTCTCCGGCGCATCCAGCGGGGCGGCAACCCCCTTTATCTCGGCATGGGCCTGATAGAGATTGAGCAAGCCCTGACCACACAGGATCCGCTCCACGGACACCCGTCCGAAACGGGCCTTGAGAATGCGGAGAATATCCATCTCGAGATCATCGGTCGGGGCAAAATCCACATGGCCGCCCTCGGTCATCAGCGGTACCCAACCCTTCTTGATCGGCACAAGGCCAGAGACGCCCAGGCCTGTTCCCGGCCCCATCACCAACCGTGGCCGACGAGGATCCCCCGGGCCGCCACAGACATGCACCAGATTGGCCTCGGACACGTGGGGAACACCCAGCGCCATGGCGGTGAAATCATTGATCACCTTGAACGCGGACCAGCCGAATTGCTGACGAACCTCCTCGGTATCGAACCGCCAGTGGTTGTTGGTCATCCGCACCTGCGTGCCTCGAACCGGTGACGCCACGGCCAGACACGCCTGGCTGACGGATGGCACACCGACCTTCTGCAGGTAGTCAACGACCGCCTGATCAAGATTGTCGTAATCACCGCACGCCAGCACTTCGATAGCCTGCGGCCGGACATCGCCCTGCTCAACCAGGGCGAAACGCGCGTTGGTGCCCCCGATATCGCCAACCAGGGAATAGTGTTTTGCCGTCATGCGTCGTGGTTCCAGAAAAAGCTTGCGCCCTCTTCGGGGGTGCTGGCCGACCGGCGCAGCCAGCCAAACAACTCCCGCCCATAGCCGTGATGATACGCGGACAGATCGGCTTTTGCAGACTCCCTGGTGTCGAATTCCTGTTCATCAACCTGCACAGACAGTGATCCGTTCCCGGCATCGAGGCAAATCACATCCCCGTCACGAACACGGGCGAGCGCACCGCCATCGAGGGCTTCCGGATAGACGTGAATGGCTGCCGGTACCTTGCCAGAGGCGCCGGACATGCGGCCATCGGTTACCAGGCCAACCTTGTACCCTCGATCCTGGAGTACCCCAAGATACGGCGTCAGTTTATGCAGCTCGGGCATGCCGTTGGCTTTCGGGCCCTGGAACCGGACGACCACGATGCAGTCCCGGTCCAGATCGCCGGCCTCGAAGGCCGCCTTGAGCTCGTTCTGATCGTTGAAGACCACGGCCGGCGCCTCAATCCGGTGATGTTCCGGCGCCACTGCCGACACCTTGATCACACCCCGGCCCAGATTGCCGTCGAGCACCTTCAGCCCACCATTCGGCGCGAAAGGCTCCGTGGCGCTGCTGAGCACTTCCGGCCACTGGCTTTGCTCGACCGCCGGCTTCCAGACCAACTGATCGCCATCGAGCTCCGGCATCTGCGCATAACGCTCGAGGCCGTGACCGACCACGGTCTGGACATCGTTGTGCAGATAGCCCGAATCCAGCAACTCGCGAATCAGATAGGGTGTGCCACCGGCCTCTTGGAAGGCATTCACGTCTTCCTGGCCGTTCGGATAGATCCGCGTCATCGACGGCACAACGGAGGACAGTTCCGCGTAGTCGTTCCAGTCGATAATGATACCGGCCGCCCGGGCAATGGCGATCCAGTGAATGGTGTGGTTGGTGGAGCCGCCGGTCACCAGCAGCGCCACCAGGGCGTTCACGATGGATTTCTCATCCACCATGTCACCCAGGCCCAGCTCCCCGCCATGGGGCTTGGAGAGCCGGATCACCTGCTCCGTGGCGGCTCGGGTGAGCGCATCCCGCAAGGGTGTGCCGGGATTGACGAACGCCGCACCGGGCATATGCAGTCCCATTACCTCCACCAGCAGCTGGTTGCTGTTGGCGGTGCCATAGAAAGTACAGGTGCCGGGGCTGTGATAGGACTTGCTCTCGGCCTCCAGCAACTCGTCTTTACCCACCTTGCCTTCTGCATACAGCTGGCGAATCCGCTGCTTTTCCTTATTGGGCAAGCCGGACGGCATGGGGCCCGCCGGCACCAGGATGGTGGGCAGGTAACCAAAACTAAGGGAGCCGATCAGCAAACCGGGGACAATCTTGTCACAGATACCCAGCAACAGGGTGGCATCAAACATGTTGTGGCTTAGCGCCACCGCGGTGCTCATGGCGATGGTGTCCCGGGAAAACAGGCTGAGCTCCATGCCCGGCTGCCCCTGGGTCACGCCATCACACATGGCTGGTGTACCACCGGCAAACTGTGCCACCGACCCCATGCCGTGGGCAGCCTCACGAATGATGTCCGGGAACTTTTCATAGGGCTGATGGGCCGAAAGCATATCGTTGTAGGCAGACACCATAGCCACATTGGCCTTGTTCATGAACTTAAGGGTGTCCTTGTCGGACTGGCTGCAGGCCGCGAAGCCGTGGGCGAGGTTGCCGCAGGACAGGGAACTCCGGTGCGGTGACTGCGCCTTCAGGGCATTCATCCGGTCGAGATAGCCCTGCCGCGTGGCGCGACTGCGCTCAATGATTCGCTGGGTGACCTTGTCGATGGTGGGATGCATGGCGAACTCCATTGTTTCGCTTATCAAGTTGTCGTTTATGGATGTAAGTTTACTTACTTTTTTTGATCATTCCACCCGCAATACGTTCATTTTTTATTTTTATGTTGTTATATTTACTACATCTCAAGCGGTAACCGAACAATAACCAGGCAACGAAGGAGTCACGACATGACTATCCGCATCGCAATCAACGGTTTCGGCCGCATTGGCCGTAACGTCCTCCGTGCACTTTATGAAAATAACTACCGGAATCAGCTGCAGGTCGTGGCCATCAATGACCTCGGTGACGCCGAAACCAACGCGCACCTCCTTAAATACGACAGCGTACACGGGCGCTTTGACGGCGTCGTCAGCCACGACGCCGAATCCCTGACCGTGAACGGGGACCGGATTGCCATCACAGCCATTCGAAACCCGGAGGAACTGCCCTGGGAAGACTTCCACGTGGACGTGGTGTTTGAATGTACCGGCCTGTTCACAAAGCGGGACAAGGCGGCAGCCCACCTGAGTGCGGGCGCCCGCAAGGTCATTATCTCCGCCCCCTCTCCCGACGCCGATGCAACTGTGGTGTATGGTGTGAACCACGACATCCTGCAAGCAGATCACAACGTGATCTCCAACGCCTCCTGCACCACCAACTGCCTGGCACCGGTGGCAGAAGCCCTGCACAAGGCCGTTGGCATCGAGACCGGGCTGATGACCACGATTCATTCGTACACCAACGACCAGAAACTCAGCGACGTCTACCACACCGACCTGTATCGGGCCCGCTCGGCCACCCAGTCCATGATTCCCACCAAGACCGGAGCGGCAGCTGCAATTGGCAAGGTGATTCCGGAACTCGATGGTAAACTGGACGGGCTGGCGGTTCGCGTGCCCACCATCAATGTATCACTGGTGGATTTCGGCTTCATTGCCAGCCGGGACACCTCGGTTGAAGAAATCAACGAAGCGGTGCGCTCGGCAGCAGAACGTAACCCGATCCTGGGCTTCAACACGGAAAAGCTGGTCAGCATTGATTTTAATCACAACGCGTTGTCCAGTGTGTTTGACGCAAATCATACCCGGGTTCTCGGCCGTCATGTAAAAGTCATGGCCTGGTATGACAATGAGTGGGGCTTCTCCAACCGGATGCTCGACAACGCCATCGCACTCGTCAAAGCCAGTCAGTAACCGAACCAAAGGACAGATACCATGCTCAGGCGTACCAAGATTGTCGCCACCCTCGGCCCTGCCACGGATACCCCGGAAGCCCTGGCCTCCATCATCAAGGCCGGCGTAGACGTGACCCGACTCAACTTCTCCCATGGCAGCGCCGACGAGCATATCGCCCGGGCTCGCCGGGTTCGCGAGGCAGCAACCTCTCAGGGGCGCTTCGTCGCTCTGCTGGCCGATCTCCAGGGACCCAAACTGCGTATCGCCCGGTTTGCCGACAACAAGGTCTTCCTGGAAGCCGGCCAGACCTTCGTGCTTGATGCTGCCATGGACAAGGAAGCGGGCACCTCCGAAAGGGTGGGCATTGACTACGAGCAGCTTATCTCCGATGTTTCGCCCGGGGACATCCTGGTGCTCGACGACGGCCGCATCGAAATGGAAGTGGTATCGGTAGATGACCACAGCATCACCTCGACGGTACTGATTGGTGGCCCCCTGTCCAACAACAAGGGCCTGAACAAGCGCGGCGGCGGCCTCTCCGCCGAAGCTTTAACCGAGAAAGACAAGCAGGACATCGTCACCGCCGCCAAATTGGGCGCGGACTACGTAGCCGTCTCCTTCGTACGCACCGCGGACGACATGCACACCGCCCGCCGCCTGCTGCGCGAAGCTGGCTCCGACGCCGGCCTGGTGGCGAAGATCGAGCGGGCGGAACTGGCGCATGACGAAGCGGCACTGGATGCGGTAATCGAAGCGTCGGATGCCGTCATGGTGGCCCGCGGAGACCTGGCGGTGGAAATTGGCGATGCGGAACTGGTGGGTGTGCAGAAGCACATCATCAACCGGGCACGATCCCTGAACCGGGTAGTGATTACCGCCACTCAGATGATGGAATCCATGATCACCAGCCCGATGCCGACGCGCGCGGAGGTGTCAGACGTGGCCAACGCGGTCATGGATTACACCGATGCCGTCATGCTCTCGGCCGAGACAGCGGTGGGCGACTACCCGACCGAGGCCGTCGAGGCCATGGTACGGATCTGCCTGGGCGCGGAAAAACACCCGTCCATGCACCAGTCCAAGCACCGGATCCACGAAAGCATGGAGCATGTCGACGAGGCGATTGCCCTGTCTGCCATGTATGCGGCCAACCATCTGGATGGCGTGACCGCGATCATCTGCATGACCGAGACCGGGGCAACCCCGAGACTGATGTCCCGGATCAAGTCCAGCCTGCCGATCTTCGCCTTCTCACGCCACCACACCACCCAGCATCGGGTCGTTCTGTTCCGGGGCGTCCAGACTGTGCCGTTCGATTCCGCCGAGGTGCCGAATGAGCAGACCAACGCACTGGCCGTCGCCCAACTGGTGGAGCGCGACGTGGTCAAAGACGGGGACCTGGTGGTGATTACCAAAGGGGATTACGTCAACGCCCAGGGCGGCACCAACACCATGAAAATCGTGCGGGTAGGATCCGATATCCGCTGATCACCCTGCAGACACAAAAAAGCCCACCGCATGCGGTGGGCTTTTTGGGTCGGTTCCGGTTCAGAGGTCGGCCAGACTCTGCCGGGCAATGTCGGTCACCCTGCCCCAATCCTTTTCGGCAATGGCATCTGCCGGCGTCAGCCAGGAGCCGCCAACCGCCTTCACATTGGCCAGGGACAGATAATCTTTTGCCGTGGTGCGGTTGATTCCGCCAGTCGGGCAAAACGTCACGTCCGGGAAAGGCCCGCCGAATGCCTTGAGCGCCGGCCTGCCGCCAGCCACCTCGGCCGGGAAGAACTTGAACTCCCGGTAACCAAAGGCATAGCCCATCATCAGCTCGGAAACCGTGGCAACTCCCGGCAGCAGCGCCGCTTCGGAGGTGACGCCGAACTCGAGGATCGCCTCGGTCACACCCGGCGTGATCACGAACTGGGCGCCCGCCGACTCAACCTGACGATACTGGGCAATGCTGGTGACCGTTCCAGCACCTACCCAGACCTCCGGAATGGCCTTGCGCACCTGCTCAATGGCGCGAACCCCGTGCTCGGTACGCAGGGTGATTTCCAGCACGCGAATACCGCCGTCCACCAGCGCCTGGCAAAGGGGAACGGCATCGTCCGGATCCTTGATCGCGATAACCGGCACCAGGGGGCAAGCATTGAGAACGGCCTGAACCCTGTCCCGGTGATAGTCGGATAGTTGATTCATC
>JABURI010000045.1 GCA_014762755.1 Marinobacter sp. | reverse complement strand
TCGAGCCGTCCATCGATTACGTGGTCACCAAGATTCCCCGGTTCACCTTCGAGAAGTTCCCCCAGGCCGACGCCCGCCTGACCACCCAGATGAAGTCCGTGGGTGAGGTCATGGCCATCGGCCGGACCTTTCAGGAATCCCTGCAGAAAGCCCTGCGTGGTCTGGAAGTGGGCTCCGAAGGCTTCGACGAGAAGCTTGAGGACCTGGATTCCGAGAATTCCCGGGAAACCCTGACCCGCGAACTGAATGTGCCCGGCGCCGAGCGTGTCTGGTACATTGGCGACGCTTTCCGTGCCGGCATGAGCGTGGAAGATGTGTTCGCTCACACCAAGGTGGACCCCTGGTACCTGGTGCAGATCGAGGACCTCATCCGTGAGGAAGAGGCGCTCCGCAGCGCCGGCAAGGCCGACATCGACCAGGCTACCCTGTTCCGACTCAAGCGCAAGGGCTTCTCCGACGCCCGTCTGGCCAAGCTGCTGGGCATCTCCGAGGTGAGCCTGCGCAAGCTGCGTCACGACCTGGATATCCGCCCGGTGTACAAGCGGGTGGACACCTGTGCCGCGGAATTCGCGTCCGACACCGCCTACATGTACTCCACCTATGAGGAAGAGTGTGAGGCGGATGCCAGCGACCGCGACAAGATTGTGGTCATCGGGGGCGGACCGAACCGGATCGGCCAGGGCATCGAGTTCGATTACTGCTGTGTGCACGCGGCCCTGGCCATGCGTGAAGACGGCTATGAAACCATCATGATCAACTGCAACCCGGAGACCGTGTCCACCGACTACGATACCTCCGACCGGTTGTACTTTGAGCCGATCACCCTGGAAGACGTGCTGGAAATCATCCACGTCGAGAAACCGAAGGGCGTAATCGTCCAGTACGGCGGCCAGACTCCGCTGAAACTGGCGCGCGGCCTGGAAGCGGCCGGCGTGCCGATTATCGGCACCAGCCCGGACGCCATCGACCGTGCCGAGGACCGGGAGCGGTTCCAGCAGATGATCACCCGCCTGGGCCTCAAGCAGCCCCAGAACGCCACTGTGCGCAGCCACGAGGAAGGCATCCTGGCGGCGCGGGAAATCGGTTATCCGCTGGTGGTGCGTCCGTCCTACGTACTGGGCGGACGGGCCATGGAAATCGTCTACGACGAGACCGAGCTGGTGCGCTACATGCGCAGTGCGGTGCTGGTGTCCAACGACAGCCCGGTGCTGCTGGACCACTTCCTGAACGCCGCCATCGAGGTGGACATCGACGCCATCTGTGACGGCGAGGACGTGGTCATCGGCGGCATCATGCAGCACATCGAGCAAGCCGGTGTTCACTCCGGTGACTCCGCCTGTTCGTTGCCGCCCTACACCCTGTCCCAGCAGGTTCAGGATGAGATGCGCGACGCCGTGAAGAAGATGGCCATCGAGCTCGACGTTATCGGCCTGATGAACGTCCAGCTGGCCTGGCAGGACGGCGAGATCTACGTGATCGAGGTGAACCCGCGGGCCTCCCGGACCGTGCCGTTCGTGTCCAAGGCCATCGGTGTGTCCCTGGCGGCCGTGGCGGCCCGCGTGATGTCCGGCAAGACCCTGAAGGAGCTGAATTTCACTCAGGAAATCGTGCCGAGCTACTACGCGGTGAAGGAATCCGTGTTCCCGTTCAACAAGTTCCCGGCCGTCGACCCGATCCTGGGCCCGGAGATGAAGTCCACCGGTGAGGTCATGGGCCTGGGTGACAGCTTCGATGAGGCCTTTGCCAAGGCGGCCCTGGCCGTGGGCGAGCGCCTGCCGGACAAGGGTACCGCCTTCATGTCCGTGCGGGACGTGGACAAGCCCGGCGCGGCCAAGGTTGCCCGTGACCTGGTGGATGCCGGCTTCAAAATCATTGCCACCACCGGTACCGCCAAGGCGCTGGAAGCCGCCGGGATCGAGGTTGAGCGGGTGAATAAGGTCCGTGAGGGCCGTCCGCACATCGTCGATGCCATCAAGAACGGCAAGGTGAAGCTGATTATCAACACCACCGAAGGTCGCAAGGCGATTTCCGACTCGGCGCAGATCCGCCAGTCGGCCCTGCAGACCAAGGTGACCTATACAACGACACTGGCGGGTGGCGAAGCCTTCTGTCGGGCCATCAAGTTCGGCCCGGAGCGCACTGTTCGTCGCCTCCAGGATCTACACGCAGGAAAGTAAGACTATGGCTGACAGAGTACCCATGACCAAGGAGGGGGAAGCCCGCCTCCGCGAGGAGCTTAAGAAGCTGAAGTCCGAAGATCGCCCGCAGGTGATTGCGGCCATTGCCGAAGCCCGCGAACACGGCGATCTGAAGGAAAACGCCGAGTACCATGCTGCCCGGGAGCAGCAAGGCTTCATCGAGGGCCGGATTCAGGAAATCGAAGGCAAGCTGGCCTCCGCGCAGGTGATTGATGTCACCACCATGGAGAACACCGGCAAGGTCATCTTCGGCACCACCGTGCACCTGGTGAACGTGGATACCGATGAGGAAGTGACCTATCAGATCGTCGGTGAGGACGAAGCCGACATCAAGAAGGGTAAGCTCTCTATCTCGTCCCCCATCGCCCGTGCCCTCGTGGGTAAGGACGAAGGGGATGTGGTGGCGATCCGCGTGCCGTCCGGCACTGTGGAGTATGAGATTGCCGAGGTGGAGTACATCTGACCCCATCTTCACCCCGAGCCCTGGTCCTAACCCAAACCCCAGGCACAAAAAAAGCCGGCTACGGTCCCCCGCAGCCGGCTTTTTCTTTCAGGCCAGGCTCAGTGCTTGTGCCGAAGCAGGTTCGACAGCTTGGGGTTCGGCTTTTTCGCCCGACGCAGCAGCACCGCAATCTTGCCAATGGTCTGCACCACCTCGGCCCCGGAGGCCTCGCACAGGGCGGTAATGGCTTCCTGGCGGGCTTCGCGGTCCTGGCTGGCGACCTTGATCTTGATGAGCTCGTGATCATTCAGCGCGCGATCCAGTTCTTCCTGGAGTCCCTCGGACAGGCCCTTGTCTCCCACGATGATCACGGGTTTCAGGTTGTGGGCGATGGCCCGGTATGCCCGGCGCTGTTCCGGTGAAAGACTCATGATGTAATCTCTTTATAGGTGCAATTAACAAAAGGTCAGCGGCGTAATCGCTGGCATAATCGTATAATTCGTGGATTGTAACAGATCGTCCGGCCTCGCAAATGCTTGTTAACCCGTATCGACGGCGTCGACGTTGTGCAGGGCGACTTTACCGAAGATGAAGTCTTCGAAAGATTGCTGGAATTGCTGGGTGACCGTAAAGCGGATGTTGTAATTTCCGATATGGCACCCAATATGAGTGGTATGGCTGCGGTAGATATTCCGCGGGCGATGGGGCTGGTCGAACTGGCCCTGGATATGGCCCGGCAGGTACTGCGGCCCGGAGGCGTGTTTGTTGCCAAGATGTTTCAGGGTGAAGGCTTTGACACATTGCTGGCGGACATGCGCGACAGCTTCAAGACGATTGTAAGCCGGAAGCCGGTTTCAGGCCGACCCCGAAAGTTGCCCTTACTCTGCGGCCGCTACGGATGGGCCGTTTCTGGTGGACGAGCGTACAATTGGTGTAAGGTGTCGGAAAAGGGTGTCTTTGTAAGGCTTCCTTCAATTCACAGGTGATGATCCTTGAACGATATGGCAAAAAATCTGGTTCTCTGGCTGATAATAGCCGCCGTGCTGCTGATGGTGTTTCAGAATTTCTCTCCCACCACCACCGGCCAACAAGTCAACTATTCCCAGTTCGTGGAAATGGTCCAGCAGGGCCAGGTTCAGCGGGTGACCATTGACGGTCTGGAAATCCAGGGTACCCGCGGTGACGGTTCCCAGTTCCAGACGATCCGGCCCCAGGTGTCGGATAACAAGCTGATGGACGACCTGCTCGCGAACAACGTCGAGGTGATCGGTAAGGAGCCTGAGCGCCAGAGCCTGTGGACACAGCTGCTGGTGGCGGCATTCCCGATACTGATCATTATCGCTCTATTCGTCTTCTTCATGCGCCAGATGCAGGGCGGCGGTGGCGGCAAAGGCCCCATGTCGTTCGGCAAGAGCAAGGCGCGCCTGATGAGTGAAGACCAGATCAAGACCACCTTTGCGGACGTCGCCGGTGTCGATGAAGCCAAGGAAGACGTGAAGGAACTGGTGGATTTCCTGCGGGATCCGAGCAAGTTCCAGCGCCTGGGTGGCAGCATTCCCAAGGGCGTGCTGATGGTCGGTCAGCCGGGTACCGGTAAGACCCTGCTCGCCAAGGCGATTGCCGGCGAGGCCAAGGTACCGTTCTTCTCCATCTCCGGTTCCGACTTCGTGGAAATGTTCGTGGGTGTGGGTGCGTCCCGTGTCCGTGACATGTTCGAGCAGGCCAAGAAGCAGAGCCCGTGCATCATCTTTATCGACGAGATCGATGCGGTCGGTCGTCATCGTGGCGCCGGCATGGGTGGTGGTCACGACGAGCGCGAGCAGACCCTGAACCAGCTGCTGGTCGAGATGGACGGCTTCGAAGGTAATGAAGGCGTGATCGTGATTGCGGCCACCAACCGGCCGGACGTTCTGGACCCGGCCCTGCTCCGTCCCGGCCGTTTCGATCGCCAGGTCGTGGTCGGCCTGCCGGACATCATCGGTCGTGAGCAGATCCTGAAGGTGCACATGAAGAAGGTGCCCCTGGCCGATGGCGTGGAGCCGGCTTTGATCGCCCGTGGTACCCCCGGTTTCTCCGGTGCCGATCTTGCCAACCTGGTGAACGAGGCGGCCCTGTTTGCCGCGCGTCGTAACCAGCGTCTGGTGTCGATGGAAGAGTTCGAGCTCGCCAAGGACAAGATCATGATGGGCGCCGAGCGCAAGTCCATGGTGATGAGCGAGAAAGAGAAGCGGAACACCGCTTACCACGAGTCTGGCCACGCCATCGTTGGCCGGCTGATGCCGGAGCACGATCCGGTCTATAAGGTAAGCATCATCCCCCGTGGCCGTGCTCTGGGTGTGACCATGTTCCTGCCAGAGGAAGACAAGTACAGTCACAGCAAGCGCTTCCTGATCAGCTCCATCTGCAGTCTGTTCGGTGGCCGTATCGCGGAAGAGCTGACACTCGGGTTCGACGGTGTCACCACCGGTGCTTCCAACGACATCGAGCGGGCCACCAGCCTTGCCCGGAACATGGTGACCCGTTGGGGTCTGTCCGAGAAGCTGGGGCCGCTGCAGTACGACACCGACAGTGAAGAACCGTTCCTGGGTCGCTCCGCCGGTCAGTCACAAACCGTGTACTCACCGGAAACCGCCCAGCGGATCGACGAAGAGGTTCGTAACATCATCGATACCTGTTACGAGACCGCCAAGCAGATACTGATCGACAACCGGGACAAGCTGGACATGATGGCGGAAGCGTTGATGAAGTACGAAACCATCGACCGCTACCAGATCGACGACATCATGGAAGGCCGCGAGCCGCGGCCGCCCAAGGGGTGGGGTGGCAGTGGTCCGGCCGGTGGTGTTCAGGCCGGCGAGCCGGAAAAGGCTCCGGAGCCGAAGGGTTCCGATGATGGTCGACAGCCTGGTGTGGGTCGACCGGCCGGAGAGCACTGACCCGCTCCCTGACCACTGACAGGTCGATTGAATGCGCCGCCCGGACTCCGGGCGGCGTTTGTTTTTGTTGCCGCAAAATGATTTGCTCCAGAAAAGGTTTGCTATGGAAATGAACTTTGCTGGGCGGGTGTTGGATATGTCCCGCTGTCATGTCATGGGGATCCTCAACGTCACCCCGGATTCCTTCTCCGATGGCGGAAAATTCAACTCCCGGGATGCTGCCCTGGTGCGGGCCCGGCAAATGGTCGACGATGGCGCGGCTTTCGTTGATGTCGGTGGTGAATCCACCCGGCCGGGCGCGGCACCGGTGTCAGTCCAGGAAGAACTGGATCGGGTCTGCCCGGTGGTGGAAGCGATTGCAGCGGAGTTGGATACGGTGATCTCGGTAGACACCAGTTCACCGGAGGTGATGGCGGAAACCGCAAAGCTGGGCGCCGGACTGATCAACGATGTGCGTGCGCTTCAGCGCCCCGGTGCCCCGGAAGCCACCGCCGAGGCCGGCATCCCGGTCTGTATCATGCATATACAGGGCGAGCCGGACACCATGCAGGACCAGCCGGAATACCGGAACGTTCGTCGCGACGTCAGTTCGTTTCTGACCGAGCGCATGCGGGTTGCCGAGCAGGCCGGAGTACGCCCGGAGAACATCATCCTGGATCCCGGCTTTGGTTTCGGTAAGAGTCTGGAGCACAACCTGCAGCTGCTCGCTTCCATGGAGCAGCTCCATATCCTGGGGCACCCCCTGTTGATCGGCATCTCCCGCAAATCCATGCTGGGCACGATTACTGGCCGCGAGGTGGATGAAAGGTTGCCCGCAAGCATCGCGGCCGCGACAATAGCCGCCATGAAAGGTGCGAGCATCGTGCGTGTCCACGATGTCAGGGAAACAGTCGATGCCGTCAAAGTTGTGGCGGCCATGAAGGAGGCGGGTTGATGTCCGATCGCAAATATTTTGGTACCGACGGCATTCGTGGCCGGGTCGGTGAATTCCCTATTACCCCGGAATTCATGTTGCGCCTGGGCTGGGCTGCCGGCCAGGCATTTAAAAAGGACGGTCAGCGCAACAGCGTCCTGATTGGCAAGGATACCCGGCTGTCAGGCTATATGTTCGAGTCCGCCCTTGAAGCGGGCCTGGCGGCCGCCGGCGTGGACGTGAAGCTACTGGGACCGATGCCGACACCGGCCATTGCCTACCTCACCCGTACATTCCGGGCGTCCGCGGGCATCGTGATCAGTGCCTCCCATAATCCGCACCAAGACAACGGCATAAAGTTCTTCTCGTCGGCGGGTACCAAGCTCGACGATGCTCTTGAAGCCGAGATCGAACGCTGGCTGGATCGCCCGCTGGAAGTATGCGAGCCCTCGGAGCTGGGCAAAGCGTCCCGGGTGGATGATGCGCCTGGCCGTTACGTGGAGTTCTGCAAGAGTACGGTGCCGAACGAGTTCACCATGGATGGGCTGCATATCGTCCTGGATTGCGCTCACGGCGCTACCTACCACGTGGCTCCCAAGGTGTTCCGGGAGTTGGGGGCGAAAGTGTCGGTGATTGGCGCCGATCCGGATGGTCTGAACATCAACCTGAATGTCGGTTCCACCCATCTGGGTGCTCTCAAGGCTGCGGTTTTGGAGAAGGGTGCCGATATGGGTATCGCCTTCGACGGGGACGGCGACCGGGTATTGATGGTGGATCGCGATGGTTCGGAAGTGGATGGCGATGAGCTGCTCTACATCATTGCTTCCCAGCGCAATGCCGAGGGGCGCCTGAAAGGCGGCGTGGTTGGCACGCTGATGACCAACCTCGGCGTGGAGCTGGCGTTAAAGGATGCCGGCATCGACTTCGAGCGTGCCAAGGTAGGCGATCGTTATGTGATGGAGCGGCTGGTGGCCAATGATTGGGTGCTTGGCGGCGAAGGCTCCGGTCACATGGTGATCCGGGATTGCACTACTACCGGCGACGGTATTGTCTCCGCCCTGCAGGTGCTGCTGGCTATCCGGAAATCCGGCAAGACCCTGGCCGAGCTGCGCCAGGGCATGACCAAGTTGCCCCAGAAGATGATCAACGTGCGGGTGGCGGAGCGTTTTGACCCGCTGTCCCGGGATGACATTCTGGCGGCTCTGCGTCAGGCGGAAGCGGAGCTGGGCGAGGCCGGCCGGGTCCTTCTGCGGGCCTCCGGTACCGAGCCCCTGATCCGGGTCATGGTGGAGGGCCAGGTCGAGGCCGACATCGTCCGGGTGGTCGAAGAGCTGGCCGGTGTGGTCGAGCAATCGAGCCGGTAATTTTGCGTTTTCAAGCGGTTGTGTGAGGGCAGGGACTGCTGTATAGTTCGCCCTCCCTTACGTTCGGGAAGAGTTATGCGTCGCAAGATCGTAGCCGGAAACTGGAAAATGAACGGGTCTGCGGACCTGGTAAAGCAACTTGTCGGTTATGTGCGGGCTGAGGCGGACACCCTTGATAATGGCGTGGAGGTTGTTATTATTCCTCCGGCCCTGTATGTCCGGGATGTACATGAACAGTCGGGCAACGTGCTTGGTGTTGGTGTCCAGAACGTGAGTCAGTGGGTTTCCGGTGCCTACACCGGTGAAAACTCCGCTGATATGGCGAAGGACCTGGGTTGTGGTTTTGCCCTGGTTGGTCACTCCGAACGCCGCCAATACTTTGGCGAGTCGGACGAGGTGGTTGCCGCCAAGGTAGAACGCGTGCTGGCCTGCGGTCTCAATGCCGTGGTTTGTGTCGGCGAGACGCTCGAACAGCGTGAGGCAGGGCAGGCCGAAGCGGTTGTCGCTGCCCAGGTCAGGCAGGGTCTTGCCGGTGTCGACGCCGGGCAATGGTCAAATGTTGTGGTTGCCTACGAGCCCGTTTGGGCCATAGGAACCGGTAAAACGGCCACTGCCGAAGATGCCCAGAGCATGCACGCGACAATCCGTAAGGTGTTGGCCGATATGGGGGCGCCGGCAGAAGATATTTCTCTGCTTTACGGCGGCAGTGTAAAAGCGGATAATGCGGCCGCTTTGTTCGCCGAGCCGGATATTGATGGCGGGCTTATTGGCGGTGCATCGCTGGTAGCAGAAGATTTTGTGAGTATTTGCCGGGCAATGCCGGCGGGTACCAAAGGTTAAAGGTTCGCGGGATTCATTATGGATTGGTTGGAAACACTGGTAGTCGTTGTGCACGTGGTGATTGCCGTCGC
>JABURI010000108.1 GCA_014762755.1 Marinobacter sp. | reverse complement strand
GACGAGGATCTCATCAACCTCGTATCGATGCTGTTCGAATTCATTCTGGACGACTACAACCTGTCGGCGCCGGTTCAGGTCCTGATCAGTCGTCTTCAGATCCCGATCCTGAAAGTGGTGATCCGGGATAAGTCCTTCTTCAGCCAGGCCTCACACCCGGCCCGGAAACTGCTCAACTCCCTGGCCCGGGCCGGTATCGGCTGGAGCAGGAGCGATGAAAGGGCCAAGGACAAGCTTTACAACCAGATCCACGACACTGTCCAGAGGATTCTCAACGAGTTTGACGGCGATATAAGCCTGTTCGAGACCCTGAACCGGGAGTTCGAGCAGTTCCTCGAGCGGGAGAACCGTAAGGCCTCCCTGGTCGAGCAGCGCACCCGGGAATCCGAGCGCGGCCGGATCAAGTCCCAGCAGGCACAACAGACCGTCGACACCATCCTGAGAAAGAAGCTCGCCAGGCACCGACTGCCGGACGTCGTGCGCGACCTCCTCGTCCATGGCTGGAGCCGCTTCATGTTCCTGGCCTACCTCCGGGATGACGTGGAGCACCGCTGGCAGGAATCGGTCAAGGTGGTCGACGACCTGATCTGGTGCCTGCACCCACATAACGGGGATGACGAACGCGACCAGTGGGTTCGCGTTGTACCAGGCCTGCTAAAGACCCTGCGTGCCGGCCTCGAGGAAGTTTCCTACAACTCCTCGCGCCTGGACGAAACCATGGGGCAACTGAAACACGAACTGGCAGAAGCCTTCCGCACCAACGCAGTGACGGAGACCGTGCAGGAATCGTCGGAAGCAGTCACCGAAACCGAGGACGAAGCCGAACTCCCCGGTACTCAGAAGAGCGCAGTGGAACGTCAACAGGAACTGGAGGATGCCGCCATTGCGGAATTCGTCACCCAGATCGACGGCATCGAAATCGGTGACTGGGTGGAATTCCGTCTGGTCAACGGTGCCAGCTTCCGGTGCAAGCTGTCCGCTATCATCGAAGACGCGGATTCGTTTGTGTTCGTGAACCGCATGGGGCTCAAGGTCATCGAGAAGACCCGCCTGGAACTGGCCCACGAAATGCGTCGCGGCCGACTCACTCTGCTGGAGCAGGGCGCCCTGATCGACCGGGCCCTTGATGCTGTTGTCGGATCCCTGCGGAGCAAGACCGCCTGACGCCAATGTCAGTGCCCCACCCGTCGGAAAAAGGGCTACCGGACAGCTACCGGATAGCCCTGGCACTGTCCATTGCCATCCTCCTGCACACTCTATTCCTTTCCGGGCTCCCGTTCCAGCAACCGGATGCTACGGAACACCATCACCGCCTGACGCTTGAGCTGCTGACTTCCGGCTCTACCCCGACCACGTCCAGCAAGCCGGCACCGCCCGCTGACACCGAGCCCCGGGAGCAACCGGGCGAGCGAAACCCCCGGTTCGAAATACCCGAGCCTGCCACCGCAACTCCTCCCGCGCCGACCCCGGCCACCTCGACATTATCGTCCAGGACTGTCGCCGAACCTTCACAGGGAGAAACCCCACCGCTGCGCGACCCGGTCAAACCCGAACCGGAAGCACAGCAGGCCAACCCACCAAAACCGGCCAGTGTTGCCAGCCAGGCGGGCGAGCCCAGGGATGTAAAGGATGAGACAGAAAATACGGAGTTGACCCGGATCACCGAGTCACCAAGCCAGCAGGATCCCTACCTGATTCGGCTTGCGGTGCACCTGGCCAGGGAACTGGAGAGGCTGCGGGTACCCGCCGTGACCCAACTGACAGACACCGCCAGAATGGAAATTGAACTCCAGCTTATGAGAAATGGTGCCCTGACCCGGGCCAGCGTGGTGAAATCGACGGGGATTCGGTCGGTAGACGAAGCCGCCTACCGGGCAGCCCTTGCAGCAAGCCCTTACCCGGAGCCCCCCGCGGACAGTGAAAGCGGAGATCGCTTCGAGGTGGAACTGGTGTTCTCCCCGAAGCGTCTTTAAGTCCCGGCGGAAATCAGGCCTCGGCTTGCTTGGCCGCTTCCTTGACCATCTTGGCCAGTTCACCGCTCTCGGACATCTCCAGAACGATGTCACAGCCACCAACCAGCTCGCCGTTGATATAGAGCTGCGGGTAAGTGGGCCAGCTGGAGTAGACCTTCAGCGCCTCACGCAGTTCCTGGTTGTCCAGGATGTTGACGAATGCGAAACGCTCGCCACAGGCCATCAGCGCCTGCACAGTCTTGGCGGAGAAACCGCATTGCGGAGCCTGTGGAGTACCCTTCATGTACAGAATAACCGGGTTTTCTTCGAGCTGGCTCTTGATGGTTTCATTGATGTCCATGAACATTCACCTCTGATTGAAAACGGAATTGCCCTCGAGCAACCTGCTGAGCCTTATTGTACACGTGTCCGGGACCGCCCACCAAACACCCGGATGGGGTAGGCAGCGTTGTCATCCCTCCCCCGAAGGGCTAGACTTGATGCCCCGTTTTTCCGGCACAGCTTTCCATCAACCAGACATCAGGAACCCCGCAGGTCGCGGTTTCATTGAGGTAAGGGCCATTTCATGGCGGCACGACATTTTCTGACACTGAATGACATGTCCACCGGCGAGCTCGAGCAGCTGCTGGACCATGCAAGCAAGCTTCGTAACGAGTGGCGGCAGGGCAAGGTACGCGATTCCCTGAAAAACCGCGTGCTGGCCATGATCTTCGAGAAATCCTCCACCCGTACTCGCGTGTCGTTCGAAGCCGGCATGACTCAGCTTGGCGGTTCGGCCCTGTTCCTGTCTCCCCGGGACACCCAGCTCGGCCGCGGCGAGCCGATCGAGGACTCTGCCATCGTCATCTCCAGCATGGTCGATGCGGTGATGATCCGCACCTTTGCCCATGAAACCGTCGAACGCTTTGCAGCGGCCTCCCGCGCGCCGGTGATCAATGCCCTGACCGATGATTTTCATCCTTGCCAGCTGCTGGCCGACATGCAGACCTACCGCGAGCATCGGGGCAGTATTCGCGGTGCAACCGTGGCCTGGATCGGCGATGGCAACAACATGTGCCACTCCTACATCAACGCCGCCACGCGCTTCGATTTTCACCTGAACGTGGCGTGTCCGGAGGGCTACGAGCCCAACGACACTCTGATGAAAGAGCACGGCGATCGTGTCACCATCGTCCGTGATCCAGCCGAAGCTGCAAGGGGCGCGCACCTGCTGGTCACCGACGTCTGGGCCTCCATGGGTCAGGAAGATGAGCAGAAAGCCCGGGAAAAGGCCTTCCAGGACTACCAGATCAATCCCGGGCTGATGGCCGTGGCAGACAAGGATGCCCTGTTCATGCATTGCCTGCCGGCCCATCGCGGCGAGGAAATTTCCGTCGACATGATGGAGCATCCGGGCTCGGTGGTCTGGGACGAGGCAGAGAATCGCCTCCATGCCCAGAAAGCCTTGCTCGAGTTCCTTATTCTCAACCGGTTGGACTGATCTATGGGCGTGCCCGCTTCCCCCGCCGCGGACTGGTTACTGGAAGTCAACAACCTGTCCTGCGGCTATGGTGCCGACTCCGTGGTCAAGGGAGTCAACTTCGCACTCAGCCATGGCGATATCGGCTGCCTGCTCGGCCCCAGCGGTTGCGGCAAGAGCACAATTCTGCGGGCACTGGCCGGTTTCCTGCCCCTGAACAGCGGCGAAATCCGCCTGGAATCCCGGACCATCAGCCTACCCGGCCGCACGCTGGCACCCGAGAAGCGTCGCATCGGCATGGTGTTCCAGGACTACGCCCTGTTCCCCCACCTGACCATCGCCGACAACGTCGGTTTCGGTCTGAAGGGCCTGAGCAAGGCGGAAAAACGCCAGAAAGTCATGGAACTGCTTGAAGTGGTGCATCTGCAGGACCTGGCAGACAGCTACCCCCATGAACTCTCGGGCGGCCAGCAGCAACGGGTGGCCCTGGCGCGGGCCCTGGCCCCGGAACCGACCCTGATCCTGCTGGACGAGCCTTTTTCCAACCTGGATGCGGACCTGCGCCGGCGCCTGAGCCTGGATGTGCGCGAAATTCTCAAGACCCTTGGCATCAGCGCTATCCTGGTCACCCACGACCAGCAAGAAGCCTTTGCCATGTGTGATCAGGTCGCAGTGCTGAAAGACGGCAAACTGCTCCAGTGGGATGTGCCCTACAACCTCTACCACGAGCCTGCCAACCGGTTTGTGGCCAGTTTCGTGGGACAGGGCGGGTTTATCCCAGGCAAAGCCCTCGGCCCCGACACCATCGAGTCGGAGCTTGGCATCATCCACGGCAACCGGGCCTACAAATGGGAACCGGGCACCCTGGTGGACGTGCTGATCCGGCCGGACGACATCGTCTACGACGAAGCGTCGGACCTGCGCCCGAAAGTGGTGGAGAAAACCTTTGCCGGCACCTCGACCCTTTACCGCTTCCGGTGTTCCGAAGAAACCGAGTTCGAAGCCCTGTTCCGGAGCCACCTGGATTTCCATCTGGGGGAGCAGGTACCGGTGCGAGTCGAAGCTGACCACCTGATCGCGTTCGAGCGCACAGGCTGAGGTTACTCAGCGGTTACACACCCGGTCAACCGCATCCAGCCAGCCGCCGTAAAGGGACTCCCGCAATGACGGCCTCATGTCCGGACGGAACTGGCGCTCACACTCCCAGAGTCGGGAAATTTCTCCCAGGCTGTTGTAGACCCCGGTCTGCAAACCGGCCAGGTAGGCTGCGCCAAGAGCAGTGGTTTCGGTAATCCGGGGGCGGTCCACGCTGACATTAAGAATGTCAGCCAGGAATTGCATGACCCAATCGTTCACCGCCATGCCGCCATCCACCCGCAGGGATTCCAGGCGGGCGCCGTCATTCTGGATGGCTCGCACGAGATCCTTGGTCTGGTAGCACACCGACTGCAGCCCTGCCGTCACGATCTCTCCGATGCCGGTATCACGAGTGAGACCCAGGATGGCTCCCCGGGCGTGGGGATCCCAGTGAGGGGCACCCAACCCGGTGAACGCCGGAACCAGGTATACCGGGTTCTCCACCCCCACGCTTTCGGCATGGGCCAGGGATTCGTCGGCATGGCGAATCAGCCCGAGACCGTCCCGCAGCCACTGCATGGCCGCGCCGGCCACGAAAATACTGCCCTCTATCGCATAGGTCGGCTTGCCATCCAGCCGGTACGCCATCGTGGTCAATAATCGGTTCTCGGAGCGAAGGGCCTGATCACCGGTGTTCAGCATCAGGAAACAACCCGTGCCATAAGTGCTCTTGGCCATGCCAGGATCGAAACAGGCCTGGCCAATCAGGGCCGCGTGCTGGTCTCCGGCAATACCCGCCACCTGAAGTTCGGCGCCCAGCCACTGCCTTTCGGTGGTGCCATAGTCCGCGGCGCAGTCCAGCACCTCCGGCAACAACTGACAGGGCACTCGGAACAGATCCAGCAGGGTGTCGTCCCAGCTCTGGGTGTGGATATTGAAGAGAGCCGTTCGGGATGCATTGGTGGCATCGGTAAAATGGGAGCGGCCACCGGTCAGATTCCAGAGCAGCCAGCTGTCCACCGTCCCGAAGGCAAGCTCGCCGGCTTCTGCGCGATTCCTCGCCCCTTCCACATGATCGAGGATCCAGGAAATCTTGGTGGCGGAAAAATAGGGATCAATGAGCAGGCCGGTCCGCTCCACCACCGCATTCTCGAAGCCATCCTCCTTCAGCTTGGTGCACCAGGAAGCGGTGCGGCGATCCTGCCAGACAATGGCGTGGTGAATGGGTTTTCCGGTCGACCGTTCCCAGATAACCGTGGTCTCGCGCTGGTTGGTGATCCCGATGCCTGCCACATCTGTCGCCTTGATCCCGGCCTTTTCCAGGGCCGCACGGCAGACCGCCAGGGTGCTGTCCCAGATCTCGAGGGCATCGTGCTCTACCCAGCCGTCCCGGGGAAAGTACTGGTGAAACTCCTGCTGGGCCACGCCCACAATCGTGCCCGAAGAATCAAAGACAATCGCGCGCGAACTGGTGGTTCCCTGGTCGATCGCAAGCAGGTAGCGGGTCATGACAAGCCTCCTTTTGTTTTCCGCAAGTCTACCAGCAGAAACTGTTCAAGGAGAGGCACTGTGGCCCGAAACGGGAGGAAGGACATAAAAAAAGGGCCGGAAAAACCGGCCCTTAAATGACGAATGAAACAAGGAAAGTTCGTAAGAACTACAACCTCAAAAGTCATCCCTTACGCTTTTAAGTATGGACAACCCGATGCGAATCATCAGTTGAGGTTATGTAGCAGCTTTGTTACATCAGGTGAGGCAGTGAGGCCTGGTTCACAGAATCGAATCCGCGGGCTTTCGCCGCGGCCAGACCAGGCTGAATCGCGCGCCACCGAGTTCCTCGCTCCGGCTGACAAAGGCCTGGCCACCGTGCCAATAGAGAATGCGGCGCACAATGGACAAACCCAGCCCGTAGCCGCCGGATGTCCGGGTACGGCTGTCGTCCAGGCGGGCGAAGGCGGTAAAGACCTTTTCCCAGTCCTCCTCGGGAATGCCCGGGCCGTCATCCTCCACATCCACGCGGCAGTTGTCCTCATCAATCCGGCAACGAACCAGGACACGTCCGCTGGCGTAGCGTCCGGCATTACCCACTAGATTCTGGATCGCCCGATGAATATACCTGGGCTCCATATCGGACAGAGACCAGCGCTCCGCTTCCTCGTCGATATCGCTATTAATGGTCAGGTTCGGGCGAATTAGGCGCTGTTCGGTCACCACCTGGCGCACGATCTCGGTGACCGAGTGCTCACGCAACGAAAACACCGGCCCACCCTGCTCCAGGCGGGCATAGGTGAGGATCTCGTCGATCAGCTCATCCAGCTCCTGGATGTCTCCATCGATCCCCTCCAGCTGCTTCTGCAAGGTGTCCTGGTCCTGGCAATCCTCGATCATCTGGACCCCGAAACGGATCCTGGCCACCGGTGTACGCAGTTCATGGGAGACGGCGTGGATCATTTCCCGCTGCACCTGAACCAGACGCTGGATGTGCTCTGCCATACCGTTAAACGCGGCTGCAAGGCGGCTTACCAGGTTACCGGAGCCCGCGTCCACACGCGCTCCCATCTCGCCCCGGGCAATCCGGATGGCCACTGACTCGACCTGTCGAAGATTATTATCCACGGCCTTGATCGCAAACCACAAGGCCAGCGCGAGGACACCACCAACGAGCAATACCAGGAGCGTGATCACCGGCCATCCATAGGGTGAGAACGGCCCGGGCAAGCCGATTGTCACCAGTGATCCGTCACTGAGCCTCACCAGGGCGTCACGCCGATCCCCGTGTTCCCCGCCAAACAGCACCACACCCTGCTCGGTGATCTGCTGCAATACCGGGTCCGGGGGCAGCATGCCGGCTTCATCCAGCCAGATGATGGATACCCCCAGGTGCCGGGCAAGGCGTATCGCCACATCTTCACGTCCGCCTGTGTCTACCGACTCCAGGTGCCAGCGCACAACCTCGGCCAGGGCCCGGGAGACACCAAGGTAGGGGTTCTCGAAACGCATCTGAAGAATGGTTCCGGCCGGAGTCTCGACCATCAGCCGGAAACCGATCGGAGCCTCTTCCGCCACAACCTGTCCATAGCCCAGCCGCTCACGCATCACCGGCGACAGTTCCACTTCTGAGGGGGGAAGGTTTTTCAGGTCATACCAGGCGGCCAGCCAGTGATACTGTTGCTCTGGCGACGGCGCCCCGGCCAGCCACCGCATAAGCGGCTCAGGAAAGCGCTCGAGCCAGAACTGGTGGCGGACCGAGTTGAGGCCATTGAACAGGACAATACACAAGAAAACCACCAGTGCGGCCACACCGGCAAGACGGGCGTATAGTTTGAGGAAAAGCTTCAGGGACATGTCAGGAATCCTGGCAGGCCCGCCCCGAACCCCTCACTGCTGGGGTGCCGGAGCCGGCAACAGGAACGTCAGGCTTCCTTCACAAACAGGTAGCCTTTGCTGCGAACGGTCTTGATCCGGCGCGGATGGATAGGATCATCACCGATTTTCGGGCGAATACGGGACACCCTGACGTCAATAGAACGGTCCTGACCATCGTATTCAATGCCCCGGAGGGCGGTAAAGATTTCTTCCCGGCTCAGCACGCGACCGGCGTTACTGGCAAGCAACCAGAGCAGGTCGAATTCTGCACTGGTCAGGTCAATGCTCTGATCATTGAGCCAGGCCTCCCGCATGGAGCGATCAACAATCAGGTCATTGAACTGGAGCCGGACAGGTTCCTCACCGGCCGCTTCCACGGAG
The DNA here is from genome assembly GCA_014762755.1 of Marinobacter sp. GTDB lineage: Bacteria > Pseudomonadota > Gammaproteobacteria > Pseudomonadales > Oleiphilaceae > Marinobacter. The sequence goes on along the minus strand of JABURI010000108.1, from coordinate 508 downwards.
CCACCCTGGCCGGCTTCGGTCACCCGCCTCAGCATAGCCCGGATGCGAGCCAGCAGAACCCGGGGCTTGACCGGCTTGCTGATGTAGTCGTCGGCGCCCATCTCCAGGCCGAGCACCTGGTCCAGGTCATCGGTACGGGCAGTCAGCATGATGATCGGGCCATTATAGAACGGACGCACCTTGCGACAGACCGACAGGCCATCTTCGCCCGGCAACATCAGATCCAGAACCACCAGATCCGGCTGTTCGCTCCGGATCCGTTCGACAGCAGCCGAACCGTTTGCCTCAAGGCCTACGATCAGTCCGTTGCTTTCCAGATATTCACGGGTCAGCTCTGCGAGCCGTTCGTCGTCCTCAACAATGAGAATTCGCCAACTTTCGTTCGTCTGTTCCACGCCATCCATCTCTGGTTTTGTTATTCCGGTTTCGGTTGCTTACAGCCCCTGACAATACAGGCAACCTGCTGTAACAGCAATTATACATGCAATTCAGAAATATACATGGAAGC
>JABURI010000125.1 GCA_014762755.1 Marinobacter sp. | reverse complement strand
GGATTCCCGCGTAGAGTTGGATCTCAAGGAAAGAGTCAGTAAAGCGTTTCATGAATAAGACGTACCTGTAGTCAGTAGTGCCGTCCTGTTTTTGATTAAGCGAGTTCTGTATTTCCGCAAACGCTGACCAAGCGCCGCCGTGGCGTTAGGCAGTAGAGTAAATGATTGATTTCAGGAAGTTTAAGTATGTCTACTACTACCGGTACTGTTAAGTTCTTCAACGAAGCTAAAGGCTTTGGCTTTATCACTCGTGAAGGCGGCCCGGACGTATTCGTTCACTACAGCGCCATTCAGGGCTCTGGTTTCAAGACCCTGGCCGAAGGCCAGCAGGTCGAGTTCACCGTAACTCAGGGCCAGAAGGGTCCTCAGGCGGAGAACGTTGTTGCTCTGTAATCCCTGACGGATTCAGCAACATCAGAAAAAGGCAGCTTCGGCTGCCTTTTTTTGTGATTTTTTCGGCAATATGTAATCTTTGCTCCCCTGTTGCTCGTTTAATCGGTTGTCGAGAATTACAGGGACCCCTTCATGCTGCTCCGATGTCTGAAAGCCACCTGGATTCTGTTCTGGGCGGTCCTCCTTACCCTGATCCTGTTCCTGCCCATCGTGATTGCTGCCCTTGCCGGCAAGCGGGGTGATGCCGCCTTCAACGGCACCCAGATCTACGCCTGGATCATCCTGAAGGTCTGTGGCATCCGCCTGCGAGTCAGTGGCAAGGAACACATCCAGCCAGGCCAGCGCTACGTCATTCTCAGCAACCACGCCTCCTATTTCGATCCGCCCGCCCTGGTGCTGGCTCTTGGCCTGCAGTACCGGTGGGTGATCAAGAAGGAGTTGCGCAAGGTGCCCCTGTTCGGTCTGGCGCTGGAGACGTCCCGCAACCTGTTCATCGACCGGTCGAAAGGTGCGGACGCGCTGGAGAGCATCAAGCAGGGCGTGGCCCAACTACCCGATGGCACCGGCATCCTGCTGTTTCCGGAGGGGACCCGATCGTGGGACGGCAAGCTGTTGCCCTTCAAGCGGGGCGGGTTTGTGATCGCCCGGGATGGTGAGCTGCCGATTCTGCCAGTCACCATCGTCGGCTCCCACGAGCGCCTGCCCAAGGGGCACGCCGCGTTCACCAGTGGTGAGATTCACATTGTCATCCATCCGCTGGTGCGTTCATCGGACAAACCGGTGGAGCTACTGATGGACGAGGTGCGGGCAACGATCGGCGACGCGCTGGAGCGAAAAGGGTAGAGGCGCGTCCCGGTGATTCCGGGGCGCGCGGATTGGCTTACCGGGCGAAGATACGCTGGTAGAACTCCATGGTGCCTTGCCAGGAGCGGGTGGCAGCCTCTTCGTTATAACCGATGGGCATGTTGAATTCCTCGGCTACCTTGTCGGCCCCGGGGTTGGTGAAGGAGTGCCGGACACCCGGAAAACTCACCAGGGTCAGGTCTACTTCGGCATCCTGCATTTCCTTGACCAGTCCGGCGACCTGATCGGAGGGCACCATCTGGTCGGCGCCGCCGGTGTAGACTTGGACCTGGGCCTTCACCTCACCGGCCTGGGCCTTGATCGGACTGCCCAGGGCGCCGTGGAAGCTCACCACGCCATCGAGATCCACGCCCAGCCGGGCCATGTTCAAGACCACCGCGCCGCCAAAGCAGTAACCCTGGGCAGCAATACGTTCGCCATCGACCGTTTCATGATTCTGCAGCAGTTCCTTGGCCCTGAGGAAGCGCGCCTTCATCTGGTCCATGTCTTTGGTGGCTTCCTGCATGAATTGTTGGGCGGTGTCGGGATGGTCGGTGACCTTGCCCGAACCGTACATGTCCAGCGCCAGTGCCGTGTAGCCGGCGGCCGCGAGTTTTTCGGCCTGGTCCCGGGCGAACTCGTTATGGCCCCACCATTCGTGTACAACCAGTACGCCGGGGCGCTGGCCCTCATCCTCATCGTCCCAGGCCAGATAGCCGGTGAAGGTGGTGTCGCCAATGGTGTATTCGATGGTTTCGGTCTGCATTTCGGCGAGGACTCCTGTGCTGGCAAGGGAAAGACCAAACGTGGTTGCCAGGGCGGTCGTTTTTATCAGGTTCATGCTTCCTCCTGTTCCTTCTGGTTGTGGTTTTCTTGTGGCGTTTGATACGGCCATGGCCGGAAAACCGATGCATTCATTTGCGTCATCCGGAATACCGTCCTTTTTACTACACTTGAGCCAGAGACTTACAGATTCACTTTGGCACAGTGCAGGAGAATGTCCATGAAAGTCGGGGTTCCGAAGGAGATCAAGAACCATGAGTACCGGGTTGGCATGATCCCGGCATCGGTTCACGAAGTGTCTGGCCATGGCCATGAGGTGTTCGTGCAGGCGGGGGCCGGTGCGGCTATCGGTTTTTCCGATGAGGATTACCGGCAGGCCGGTGCGACGATCGTTGCCAGCGCAGAGGAGGTGTTCTCGCAGGCGGAGCTGATCGTCAAGGTCAAGGAACCCCAGGCCGGGGAGCGGGCCATGCTCCGGCCGGAACATACCCTGTTCACCTACCTGCATTTGGCTCCGGATCAGGCGCAGACCGACGACCTGGTGCAATCCGGTGCCACCTGCATTGCCTATGAAACCGTGACCGATCAGGCCGGCCGGTTGCCGTTGCTGGCGCCCATGTCGGAAGTAGCCGGCCGGATGTCGATCCAGGCCGGAGCCCACTGCCTGGAGAAGTACCTTGGCGGGCGGGGTGTGCTGCTCGGTGGCGTACCGGGGGTCAATCCGGCGCGCGTCACCATCATCGGCGGTGGCGTGGTCGGTCAGAATGCCGCCGCCATGGCGGTCGGCCTGGGAGCGCACGTAACGGTGGTGGACCGCAACATGGAGGTGCTCCGGCATCTGGATCACCGCTTCGGCAACCAGATTTCCACCCTGTTCTCCACCGCCCATACCCTGGAGCAGGCGGTCATTGAATCCGATCTGGTAATCGGTAGCGTACTGATTCCCGGGGCCTCGGCGCCCAAGCTCATTACCCGGGATATGGTCCGGCGCATGCCTGAAGGCAGTGTCATCGTCGACGTGGCCATTGACCAGGGAGGCTGCGCGGAGACCTCGAAGCCCACCACTCATGACAATGCCACGTATGTGGTGGATGGTGTGGTACATTACTGCGTGGCCAATATGCCCGGTGCGGTGGCGAGAACGTCCACCCTGGCACTGAACAACGTCACCCTTCCGTTTGTTGCCGCCCTCGCCAACAAGGGGCCGGGGCAAGCGTTGAGGGATGATCCACACCTGCTGGCAGGCCTGAATGTGATGGCCGGCAAGGTGACCTACAGGGAAGTGGCCGAAGCCACCGGGTATACCTATACCAACCCTGAAACCCTGTTGGGAAGCTGACAACCGGAGCAGATATGAAGCTGATTGGATCCACCACTTCTCCCTACGTACGCCGAATCCGGATTCTTCTGGATGAGGAGCCTTACGAGTTCATCAACCTGGATATCTATGGAGAAGGTCGGGATGAGCTGCGGCGCAACAACCCGGCGTTGAAGATTCCCATGCTCGAGGATGAGGGGCAGGAAATCTATGACTCCCGCATCATCGCCCGCTATCTGAGCGCAAAACAGAACCGTGATCCGCTCACCTGGGACCAGCAGAATCAGCTGACGCTGATCGATGCCGCCAATGATTCCGCGGTGACACTGCTGCTTTCCAAGCGTTCGGGCATTGATGTCGATGCCGACGTGATGTTCTTCAATCTGCAACGGGAACGGATCATGACCACGCTGCGCACCCTGGCAGCCGAGGTCGAGGAAGGGCAGTTCGAAGCCTGGAACTACCCGGCGATGTGCCTGTACTGCCTGGTGGACTGGCTCGATTTCCGGGATCTGGTGGACTTTACCGGCGTCGAGAGCCTGCTGGCGTTCCGGGACAGTCGCAAGGACAAGCCCTGGGTAGCCCAGACCGATCCCCGACAGGCCTGATTTTCACCTGCCTCCCTGCTTACGGGTGGTCCTCTAGAGGGCCACCCGGAGCCCCCTGAAATTTAAGTTTGATTTAAGTTCTCCTGACGGTTGCAGAGTCGAACTATCGCTTTTATCTTTGGTTGTCACTTAATCAATTAAGACCGGGTTCGGGTCACCGCATCCGGTTTGATGGTTAAGCAAGGACACTGACTTGAGGCATTGATCGTGACACCAGAACAGGGGACTCTCCACACCTGACCTCCGCCGGACCCTTTTTTTGGTCTATCGACTTAATGCATTAAGTCGGCATCGACTGGACGAAAATCAAACCTTACAAAAACAAGACGAGGTTCCGACAGATGATTTTTGGTAAAGCACCAAACCCCAATCCCCTGGCACTTGCCGTCACCCTGGCCGCGGCCAGCACATCCCTGGCAGCCCAGGAGTAGCAGAGTGTCGAGGAGCGCCTGGCGGCCCTGGAAGAAAAACTGGCTGAAGTCGAACCCCAGGCCACCGGCGAAGAGGGCTTCTCTTTCAACACCTACGCCCGATCCGGGCTGCTTCTCAATGGCGACCTGCAAAGCGCCCCGGGCGGTCCCTATCTGACTCCTGCCGGCTCCGTGGGCGGTGCCGTCGGCCGTCTCGGTAACGAACCGGACACCTATCTGGAAGCAATCCTGAGCTACAAACAGGAAGCGGAAAACGGCACCAGAGCCCATTACCGGCTGATGATTGCCGACTCCACCACCTCCAGCAACGACTGGACAGCCGGTGACGGCGCTCTGAATGTGCGCCAGGCCTACGTGGAGTTCAGCAACCTGGCCAGTTTCACAGGTGTTTTCGAAGACGCCTCGATCTGGGCCGGCAAATGCTTTGACCGGGACAACTTCGACATTCACTGGCTCGACAGTGACTTTGTTTTCCTGGCGGGCCTCGGTGCCGGTATCTACGACGTAAAATTTACCGACTCGGTGAAATCCAACTTCTCCCTGTACGGCCGCAGCTTTCTGGATTTTGCAGCGGACACCGATTTCGTGCCGGAGGGCAGTTACAGTACCGACAACCTGATCCTCACCGCGAACAACTACTTCGGCAACGTCCAGTGGATGCTCAGTGCCATGAAGGCCCAGGATAATGACCAGCGTCTTGTGGAAGGGACGACCGAGGCCTCCGAGACCGGGGTCCACACCATGCTCGCCTACCATGGCGACAGTTTCTTCGGGCTGTCCGATGGCAACTTCAAGGTAGCCGTCATGCATGGTCAGGGCCTGGGTGCCGAGACCAAGAACATCGGTGCCGACGGTAACCTGCATGAGGATGCAGTCAGTACCCGCCTGGGTGTCTACGGCACCACCTACCTGAGTGAGAACTGGCGCTTTGCCCCGGCAATCCTGGCCGAGACCAGCGAAGACCGCTACATCAAGGGTGACGAGTACCAGTGGCTGACCGTCAACGGCCGGCTTGCCCAGGAGTTCACCACCAACTTCGAGATGCAGTACGAAGCGTCCTGGCAGACCATGGACATCACCACCCTGGGCTATGCTGATCGAAGCGCCGTCGATGGCGATTACAGCCGCTTCACCATTGCTCCTACCTTCAAACCCCAGGTCGGCGGCTTCTGGAACCGGCCTGAAATCCGTGTGTTCGCGAGTTACTCCACCTGGGACGACGAGCTGGATGGCTACTCGGCAGGCGATGCCCTGGGCGCGGACAGCGATTTCGAGAGCGGGCAGTGGACCTTCGGGACTCAAATGGAAATCTGGTTCTGAGACAGACAACAACAAATCTGAAATGAGGTGATCATTATGTCCAGATTTACCCCCAAACACTGGTTGATGGGCGGTACCGCGGCCATCCTGATGGCAAGCGGCCTGCACGCCGAGACCATCACCATCTCCTGCGGCGCCGTGGGCGCAGAACGACAGCTTTGTGAAGAAGGGGTCGCGGCCTGGTCGGAAAAGACCGGCAATGACGTCCAGGTGGTTTCCACCCCCAACTCCGCTACCGAGCGGCTGTCCCTGTATCAGCAGTTGCTGGCAGCCCAGTCCGGGGATGTGGATATCTTCCAGATCGACGTGGTCTGGCCCGGCATGCTGGCCCAGCACATGATTGACCTGACGCCGCACATGGATGGCGCGGAGAGCCGCCATTTCGAGGCGCTGGTGCGCAATAACACCGTCGACGGCCGTCTGGTTGCCATGCCCTGGTTCACGGACGCCGGGGTGCTGTATTACCGCAAGGATCTGCTCGAGAAATATGACCAGGCGGTCCCCCAGACCTGGCAGCAGCTGACCGCCACCGCTGAAACCGTCATGGCGGCCGAGCGCGAGGCGGGCAACGACAGGTTCTGGGGCTTTGTCTGGCAGGGCCGTGCCTACGAGGGGCTGACCTGTGACGCCCTGGAGTGGGTGGCCAGTCATAATGGCGGCACCATTGTGAACGCCGATGGCGATGTCACCATCAACAATCCGCAGGCCATCGAGGCCCTGGATCTCGCCAGCGGCTGGGTGGATACCATCTCCCCCCGTGCCGTTCTGAACTACACCGAGGAAGAGGCGCGAGGGGTGTTCCAGTCCGGCAATGCCCTGTTCATGCGTAACTGGCCCTACGCCTGGAGCCTGGCCCAGAGTGACGATAGCCCGGTCAAGGGCAAGGTCGGTGTCGTGGCGCTGCCAAAAGGTGGCGAGGACGGACGCCATGCCGGCACGCTGGGCGGTTGGCAGCTGGCGGTGTCGAAGTACTCGGAGAACCCGGAGCTGGCAGCGGACCTGGTGCGTTACCTGACCAGCTACGAGGAACAGAAACGCCGGGCTATCGAAGGCAGCTACAACCCGACACTGCCGGAACTGTACCAGGATGAGGACGTACTGGCGGCGGTGCCGTTCTTCGGCGAACTGTTCGAAACCTTCAAGAACGGGGTGCCGCGGCCGTCCTCGGTGACCGGTGAAAGCTATGGCCGGGTCTCCAACGCCTTCTTCAACTCGGTTCACAGTGTGCTGTCCGGAGAGGCGGAGCCGGAGCAGGCCATGGGTGCGCTGGAGCGCGACCTGCGTCGTCTGGGCCGTCGGGGCTGGTGACGGGTCATGGCACACACCACTCCAGCACCCGCAGAAACGGAAGCGGCCGGTAAGACACCGGCTGCTTCCGTCCCCGTCCGCCGGCAGGCCAGCAAGGTGCGCCGTCAGCGCCTGCGAGCGGCATGGGTGTTCCTTGTTCCCATGCTGCTGGTGCTGGCTGCCGTGGCGGGATGGCCGCTGTTCCGGACCATCTGGTTCAGCTTCACCGACGCCAGTTTCGCCAACATCAGCGAGTACAGCTGGGTCGGTTTCGAAAACTATCTGGTCTATGACGATGGCATGTGGTTCGGGGTCCTGGCCGATCCCACCTGGTGGCAGGCGGTGTGGAACACCCTGTTCTTTACCGTGGTCTCCGTGGGCGCCGAGACGGTGCTGGGCCTGATTATTGCCCTGACCCTCAACGCCCAGTTCCGGGGCCGTGGCTGGATCCGGGCCGCCACCCTGATTCCCTGGGCCATTCCCACCATTGTCTCCGCCAAGATGTGGGGCTGGATGCTCCACGACCAGTTCGGGATCATCAACGACCTGCTGATGACCCTCGGGATCATCGCCGAGCCCCTGAACTGGACCGCCAACGCGGATCTGTCCATGTGGGCGGTGATCATGGTGGATGTCTGGAAGACCACCCCTTTCATGGCCCTGCTGACGCTGGCAGCGCTGCAGATGCTGCCTTCCGATTGCTACGAGGCGGCAAAAGTGGATGGCATCCATCCGGTCAGGGTGTTCTTCAGGGTGACCTTGCCGCTGATCACCCCGGCGCTGATGGTGGCGATCATCTTCCGTGTCCTCGATGCCCTGCGGGTCTTCGACGTCATTTACGTGCTGACCTCCAACAGCGAGGACACCATGTCCATGTCAGTCTACGCCCGACAGCAGCTGGTGCAGTTCCAGGATGTTGGTTACGGCTCGGCGGCATCCACCGTGCTGTTCCTGATCATTGCCCTGGCGACCATCATCTATCTATACCTCGGCCGAAAACAGATCGGAGGTGAGGCATGAGCTCCCGTATGCTGAAGAAAATCGCCGGTAAGATCGGGTTTGCCATCCTGCTGGCGGGCATCCTGCTGTTCACCGTATTCCCGTTCTATTACGCCATCCTGACCTCGTTCAAGAGTGGTTCGGAACTGTTCACGGTGGAGTACTGGATCAGTTCCTTCGACTTTGCCAACTACGGGGCGGTCCTGGGGCAGGGGTCGTTCATCAAGAGTATCTGGAACTCCGTGCTGGTGTCCTTTGCCACGGTGCTGATCGCCATGGGCTTTGGCCTGACCGCGGCCTACGCCCTGGGGCGGGTACAGTTCCGGGGGCGCAGTGCGGTGCTGATGATCGTGCTCGGGGTCTCCATGTTTCCCCAGGTGGCGGTGTTGTCCGGACTGTTCGAGGTGATCCGTGCCATGAATCTGTACAACGATCCGCTGGCACTGATTTTCTCCTACACGATATTCACGCTGCCGTTCACGGTGTGGATCCTGACCACCTTTATGCGGCAGCTGCCGAAGGAGCTGGAGGAAGCCGCCATTGTCGATGGCGCGTCCCCCCTGACCACCCTGTTCAGGGTATTCATACCGCTGATGTGGCCGGCCATGGCCACCACCGGGTTGCTGGCGTTCATCGCCGCCTGGAACGAATTCCTGTTCGCACTTACGTTCACCCTCACCGACGACCAGCGCACGGTTCCGGTGGCTATTGCCCTGATTACCGGCGGCTCCCAGCACGAGTTGCCCTGGGGCAACCTGATGGCGGCCTCGGTGATTGTAACCGTGCCATTGGTGGTGCTGGTGCTGATTTTTCAACGTCGAATCGTGTCCGGCCTGACGGCGGGCGCGGTCAAAGGTTAATCAAGGA
>JABURI010000229.1 GCA_014762755.1 Marinobacter sp. | reverse complement strand
TGGTACCCCCGGCAGGACTCGAACCTGCTACCTGCCCCTTAGGAGGGGGCCGCTCTATCCAGATGAGCTACGGGGGCAAATCTGCGAGAAGGCCGGTATGATAGCGGGCGAAAGCTTGTGGCTCAAGGTGTTGGCTTGCTGACCGCTACCCTGGGAGTGTGATTTTGTCCGAGCCGTTCTCGTTAAGTGTGATCGTTCCGGTCTGGAAAGAGGCGGGGGCCATCGTCCAAACCCTTCAGGCGCTTCAGCCGCTGCGCGAGGCCGGCCATGAGGTCATCGTGGTGGACGCCGGTAGCCCCGACAGAACAGCTGAGCTTGCACGCTCCTGGTGTGACCGGTTGGTGGCATCCGGCAGGGGCAGGGCGGTGCAGATGAATGCCGGTGCCGCTGTGGCACGGGGTAATGTGCTGCTGTTCCTGCATGCCGACACGCGATTACCCGAATCGGCCCTTGCCGGGCTTGAACAATTCTCCCGCAGCCGCTTTGGCTGGGGGCGTTTCGATGTGGCGCTGAGTGCCCGCCGCCCGATCTTCCGGGTCATCGCCTGGTTCATGAACCGGCGATCGCGTCTCACCGGGATCTGTACCGGTGATCAGGGCATGTTTATCCGGCGGGATGTGTTCGAGGCCCTGGGGGGCTTCCGCGAAATTCCGCTGATGGAGGACGTGGAGTTCTCCCGCCGGTTGCGCCTGGTGTCCCGCCCCTGGTGTATTACCGATCCGGTGGTGACCGACAGCCGGCGCTGGGAACAGAACGGTCCCTGGCGTACTATCGTGTTGATGTGGCGATTGCGCTGGCGTTATTGGCGGGGCGAATCGCCGGAATCCCTGGCGAAGGCCTATCGATCGGATGTCCGGAATGCCTCAGACTAATCCTCCCTCCGCTGTCTTTCTCCAGTTTGCCAAGTGGCCCGAGGCGGGCAAGGTCAAGACCCGGCTGATGCCGGAGTTGGGTCCTGTCGGCGCGCTTGAGGCCCACGTCCGTCTGACCCTGAACGTGCTGGATAACCTCTGTGCCACCGGTTATCCGGTCGAATTCTGGTGGGATCGGGAGGTGGGCGAACCGACTGGCGAGGCCTTGCCCATTCTCGAAGAGTTGGAAGGCGCAGGCCTGATTCAGATGGTGCAACAGGGCCGCAGTCTCGGTGAACGAATGGAGACTGCCTTGAGCCAATCCTTACAAGAGTATGACCGGGCCCTGGTTGTTGGCAGTGATTGCCCGTCGGTGGATCCGGACTACGCCCGGCAAGCCGTGGCGTGCCTGGCGGATCATGACGTGGTACTCGGTCCCTCCGACGATGGCGGGTACGTTCTGATCGGAGCCTCCCGGGTCGTCGAGGGCATGCTGGATGATATCGCGTGGGGAACGCCGGAAGTGCTGAATCAGACTTGCCAACGGCTCGAAAAAGCGGGGCTCAGCTATTTCCTGCTGGAGCCCCGCTGGGATGTGGACGAGCCCGACGACTGGGCCCGTTTTCTGGCTATCGGCTGACGTTATCAGCTGGCCGGCACCGGCGGCAGTTCAGTGAGCGTGCCCAGGGCGCGATCGGCATCCAGGCCATTGCCTCCGGTGACTACCCGAAGCGACTGATCTCTTTCCAGTACGGACTCGCGGAAGACGTCCATCAATTCCTGGGGTGTCACTTTCTTCACGGCCTCGGCAAGCTGCTCCCGCGAGTTGAAGGCTGCAACACCACGGTCGATTTCCCGCCAGTAACGGCTGGAGATGTCGCCCAGCTGCCGATCCTGCTCAAGCAGTTTGCTGATGACGGCCTGCTTTTCCCGGTCCAGTCGTTCCTCGGTCAGGCCGGCCAGCACCTTTTCAAAGCTCTGTGAAAACTCCCGTACCGCCCGATCAATCTCGGTTTGCGATGCTGAGGGCGACTGCACGACAAAGCCCAGCGCGGGGGTCTCCAGCATTTCGAACGGCGTGGCGTAAACGATGTAGCCAAGCTGCCGGTTGGTGCGGATTTCCTCGTAGAACGGGCTGCTGATGATCTGTCCCAGTAAGCGATAGCGGGCCCGTTCCTCGAAGCTGGTGTTATCCCCCTGCATGTACAGGGTGTAGCCGGTATCCGGGTGATCCACGGCCAGGGAAACCTCGGTCTCTTCGTCGGGCAGTTGGCGCACCTGACTGCGGGGGACGTCGGCAAGCCGGCTGTCATCCAGCATGATGGCGTCTACCTGTCTTGCCAGGTTCAGCGCGTAGGCTTCCGTGACATTGCCATGGGCCAGCATGACCGGATCGACCTCGGTCAGCAGATTCCGGGCAAAGGAGCGCAGCTCGTCCAGGGTGATCTCACGGGCTGCGGCCAGTTTCTCGTCAGTGCTCCACGCGCCCTCGATAAGGGCCGTCTGAACAAACTGGGAGGTCTGCGCCACCGGTCTGTCCTTGGCCTCGTTCTGGAGACTGTCGATCAGGTTCTGGCGGGCAATGCGGAATCGCTGCTCGGTCAGTTGTGGATCCCCCACCTGGAGCAGAATGCGGTTGAGCAGGGTGTGGAGCTTGTCGTTGTATCCGCCCACGCGGATGGTGATGCCCCTAAGGTGGGAATAGACGCTGTAATCCAGGCCCGCGAGGCTGGCGGCATAAGACGAGGCATTCAGGTTGCTGTTGACCGCATCCACCAGCACCTTGGTCAGCACGGCGCTGCGGGCACTGGCGCGGGCGGCGGGCGTACGCAGGCTGACGAACACGTTGGCCTTGGGTGTGCCGAACCGGGTATCCCGGGCAAACCAGATTTCCAGCCCTTCCTCGCTGCCAAGCTGCACCGGTTGCGCCATGGTGTCGCCGGAAACCAAACCGAGGTTCTCCGGTACGAAGGGGTTGGGTTGGGGCAGTGCCAACTGGGCGGCCAGTTGTTTCGGTGCGCCGGTGGTGATGTCCGCGGGCGAAAGCCCGGTCCTCTGCCAGGCCGCGTCGTACCACTCCGTGGTTTTCGGCTCCTGGAGTTCCGGCTCCGGGGCCAGCACGAACACCATCAGGTTGTCCGGGGTCAGCCGGTCCAGAATGTCGCGGTATTGCTCGGGGGCGTAGCGTTCCATCAGCCAGGGGGCGCTCAGGATGTCTTCGGCCGGATAGTGCTGGAGCTGGCCGGCCAGGCGCATGGCCTCATGCAGGGGCTCTCCCTGTTCCCGGAACCGGAAATCGATGGTGGCAAGCTGCTGCATTTCCCGGAAGCGGTCTTCACCGATGCCGGATTGGCGGATTCGCTCGATGTAGTCGAACACCAGTGGCAGGATCTCATCCTGACGCTCGAGCCCCTCGGGGGTCAGCGCTATGCTGATTTCCAGCGTGGCATTGGCGCCAGTATCCATGCCGAGCCCGGCGGAGAGGCTGTCCGCCAGTCCGGCGCGTTTGAGCACATCAAACAGGCTGCCGGGGCCTTCGTGGCCGAGCAGGTTGGCAACATAGCTCGCCGGTTTGGTCCGGTAGTTTTCCTGCTGGGATGGGATCGGGAAGCTCAGGGTCAGGCTGCGGACATCCTTGATCGCATCGGCAGTGACTTTGGCCGGTAGATCGTCGCTTCGGAACAGCGGTTCTGGATGTTCTTTCTGCTCAAGATTGCGGTTCTCGATGGCACCGAATTTCGGACGAACCATGGACTCAAGCTCATCCAGGGACTGGGGCCCATAAACCGAGAGCGTCATCAGGTTGGCGGAGTAGTGTTCTTTCCAGAACTCCACCAGATCCGGGCGCAGGGGATTGTCTTCGGTGTTTTCCAGGGTGCTCAGGTTGCCCACGGCGAACTGACTGAAGGCGTGGTTCGGGTTGCTTACTGCCTTCTTCACGGAATAGAAGCGCCGGCCATCCTCTTTCTGCTTGGCACTGAATTCTGAGTGCACGGCATTGCGCTCCCGATCCACCAGTTCCGGGGTGAACAAGGGGGCCGAAAACTGCTGGGCGAAGCGGTCCAGGGCGGGTTCCAGGAATTGCGACTGGACATCGAAGAAATAGTTGGTGTCCTGGAACGCAGTGAAGGCATTGTGGCTGCCCCCGTGGCTCTTGATGAACTGCTGGTATTCGCCGGGCTCCGGGTACTTTTCGGTGCCGAGGAACAGCATGTGCTCAAGGAAGTGGGAGAGGCCTTCGCGGCCTTTCGGATCATCGCCACTGCCAACCGCCACATTCAGTGATGCCGCTGCTTTATCCGCATCCGGGTCGGAAACCAGGATGGCCCTGAGACCGTTCTCCAATTCCAGATACCGATACTGATTATCGTCATTCGGGCTCTTGCGGATGTCTCCGGCGGCCAGTGCCAGGCTGCTGAACAGAAATAACGCCAGCCAGGACAACAGTCGAAGGTATTGGCGGATCGGTTTTCCGTGGGTCATAGGGCCTCTGCGATCTGTGGATTCGGTTGATTCAGTGCATCAGGGCGTTTCAGGTAGTCTCGGGCTGCTGGTCCAGGGTTTTACGTGCCAGATCGGCCGCTTTCTCACCGTCCAGCTGGCCCGATGCAATCCGTTCAAGGACGGTGGCCATGATGGCGACGGACTGACGGTACTCGGAAAACTCCGCCTGGAAGGCCTGGTCGATGGCCTCGTACACCGCCTGGATTTTTTCCTCCCGGGAGCCGGAGTTTTCGGCGGTATCGTTGATGGCCTTCAGGCAGGCCCGGGCAATGGCGATGTAGCGTTCAGTGTTCGGATTGTCTTTTTGCATAGAATTGGTTTTCAGGGAACCTTGTTGACTGTGACATGAAGTGACGCCGGAAAGCGCAATAAGTTCCTGATTATGGCATTGCCGGCCAAGGGTTTCATGGCTTTCCGCAATTGGATTTTCAAGGCCGGCAAATCATGGGCCCTGTGCTAGTCTCAGAGACAATGTGTCGGAAAGATCGTCAGGCTGACTGCAGGGCCTGCCCGGCAATTAGAGTAATGGCTCTATATAAAACAATAGCTTAAAGAGTAAATGCTCTAAAAAAGTTCGATACATGAACGTTGCAATTAAGTACAATGCCGGCGTTTTCGGGCGACTACGACTTTAGTCGAATGGAGCCCGGCATGGATAGACAAAAACAGAGCAACAGGCAGGGTGGAATTTAATGAACTACTTCCTTACTGGTGGTACCGGATTTATTGGCCGCTTTCTCGTTGAGAAGCTTCTGGCACGGGGCGGCACTGTTCACGTACTGGTGCGCGAACAGAGCAAGGAGAAGCTCGAGAAACTCCGGGAGCGCTGGGGTGCGGATGAGACTCAGGTCAAGGCAGTGATTGGCGATCTGACCAGCCCGAATCTCGGTATCGATGCCGACGCCATGGCATCCCTTAAAGGTAAGATCGATCATTTCTTTCACCTTGCCGCCGTGTATGACATGGGGGCCGATGAGGAGAGCCAGCAGGCGACCAATATCGAGGGCACCCTTGCCGCCGTCCAGGCCGCCGAGGCCATGGGTGCCAAGCACTTCCATCACGTCTCCTCCATTGCGGCGGCGGGCCTGTTCAAGGGCACCTTCCGGGAAGACATGTTCGAGGAAGCGGAGAAGCTCGATCATCCCTACCTACTGACCAAACACGAGTCGGAAAAGGTGGTGCGGGAAGAGTGCAAGATTCCGTTCCGCATTTATCGCCCGGGCATGGTGATCGGCCACTCCCGAACCGGCGAAATGGACAAGGTCGACGGCCCCTATTATTTCTTCAAGATGATCCAGAAGATCCGCCATGCGCTGCCCCAGTGGGTGCCGACCATCGGTATCGAGGGCGATCGCCTGAACATTGTGCCGGTGGATTTCGTGGTGGACGCGCTCGACCACATTGCCCATCTCGAGGGTGAGGATGGCAACTGCTTCCATCTGGTGGATTCCGACCCCTACAAGGTGGGGGAGATCCTCAATATTTTCAGCGAGGCCGGGCACGCTCCGAAGATGGGCATGCGTATCGATTCCCGGATGTTTGGCTTCATCCCGCCGTTTATCCGCCAGAGCGTCAAGAACCTGCCTCCGGTGAAGCGCATTACCAGCGCGGTGCTGGATGACATGGGTATTCCGCCCTCGGTGATGTCCTTCATCAACTATCCCACCCGGTTCGACGCCCGCGAGACCGAGCGGGTATTGAAGGGCACCGGTATCGAAGTGCCGCGCCTGCCCGACTATGCTCCGGTGATCTGGGATTACTGGGAGCGCAACCTGGATCCGGACCTGTTCAAGGACCGCACTCTCAAAGGAACCGTCCAGGGCCGCGTGTGTGTGGTCACCGGTGCAACCTCCGGGATTGGTCTGGCGACCGCCCAGAAGCTGGCGGATGCCGGTGCCATCCTGGTCATCGGCGCGCGCAAGCCCGAGCGGCTCAAGGAAGTGGCGGCAGAGCTGGAGTCCCGTGGTGCCAGCGTGCACGCCTACCAGTGTGATTTCTCGGATATGGACGCCTGTGACGAGTTCATCAAGACCGTGTTGGACAACCACGGGCACGTGGATGTGCTGGTGAACAACGCCGGCCGTTCCATTCGCCGCTCGCTGGATCTGTCGTTCGACCGTTTCCACGATTTCGAGCGTACCATGCAGCTGAACTATTTCGGCTCCGTGCGGCTGATCATGGGCTTTGCCCCGAGCATGCTGGAACGCCGTCGAGGCCACGTGGTGAATATTTCCTCCATCGGGGTGCTGACCAACGCGCCGAGGTTCTCCGCCTACGTGGCGTCCAAGTCGGCCCTGGATGCGTTCAGCCGTTGTGCCGCGGCGGAGTGGTCCGATCGCAACGTCACCTTCACCACCATCAACATGCCACTGGTGAAGACGCCGATGATCGCACCGACCAAGATCTACGATCAGGTCCCGACCCTGACTCCGGACGAGGCGGCGGACATGGTGGCCGAGGCGATCGTGTACCGGCCCAAGCGCATTGCCACCCGCCTGGGTATCTTCGCCCAGGTGCTGCATGCCCTGGCGCCGAAGATGGGAGAGATCATCATGAACACCGGTTACCGGATGTTCCCGGATTCACCGGCGGCCGCCGGCAGCAAATCCGGCGAGAAGCCGAAAGTGTCCACCGAGCAGGTGGCCTTTGCGGCGATTATGCGGGGTATCTACTGGTAACCGCGGACTACGCAGGCATTAAAAAACCCGCTTCGGCGGGTTTTTTAATGGGCGGCGATTATTGCTCGGGAATCTCCACCAGCGGGGGCGGGAAGCCGCCCAGTTCCTTCCAGCGATTGACGATGCCACAGAACAGGTCGGCGGTTTTCTCGGCGTCGTAGGCGGCCGAGTGGGCTTCCTTGTTGCTGAACGGGATGCCGGCCAGCTTGCAGGCCTGGGCCAGCACCGTATGGCCGTAGGCCAGGCCCGCCAGGGTGGCTGTGTCGAACGTGGAGAACGGGTGGAACGGGTTGCGCTTGATGTCGGCGCGCATGGCGGCGGCGAACACGAAATTGTGATCGAACGTGGCGTTGTGGCCCACCAGCACCGCCCGCTTGCAGTCATGGCTTTTCACGGCTTTGCGGATCGGGCTGAAAATCTCGCTCAGGCCCTCGCGTTCGGGCACCGCTTCCCGGCTGGGATCCCAGGGATCGATGCCGGTAAAGTCCAGGGCAGACTGTTCCAGGTTGGCGCCCTCGAACGGGTCGATCTGCTGCACGTGGGTCTCGCCCCGGCGCAACCAGCCATCGTCGTCCATGGTCAGCAGCACCGCTGCCACTTCCAGCAGGGCATCCCGCTCGGGATTGAAGCCGGCGGTTTCCACATCGACCACCACGGGCAGGAAGCCACGGAAGCGTTTGGACATGGGATGCGGTTCTTTGTTTTCGTCTGTCACTCGAACTCCGGTTGTCGACAGTGTGTGTACTCGGCGTAACAGATTACGCCAGTTGCCAGTTAACGGTTTCACCGGCTTTCAGGGGCACAATGGAGCCACCTGCCAGGGGCAGTTGTTCGGGCATGGTCCAGGGTTTGCGCACCAGGGTTACGGTGTCCTGGTTGCGGGGCAGGCCATAGAAGTCGGCGCCGTTGTGGCTGGCGAAGGCCTCAAACTTGTCCAGGATGCCCAGCTCCTCGAAGATTTCCGCATACAGGCCGATCGCGCCGAAAGCCGAGTAGCAACCGGCGCAGCCGCAGGCGGCTTCTTTCTTGTCTTTGGCGTGGGGGGCAGAATCGGTGCCCAGGAAGAAGCGTTTGTCACCACTGGCGACGGCCTCGCGCAGGGCCTGCTGGTGCAGATTGCGCTTGAGGATCGGCAGGCAGTACAGGTGGGGGTGGATACCGCCCACTAGCATGTGGTTGCGGTTGTACATCAGGTGTTGGGGCGTCAGCGTGGCGCCGAGGTTGTCACCCTTGTAGTTGCGGACAAAGTTCGCGGAGTCGGCGGTAGTGATGTGTTCGAGCACCACCTTCAGGTCGGGGAAGGCGTCCAGCGTGGGCGCGAGGACGCGCTCCAGGAACACCTTTTCCCGATCAAAGATATCGATGTCGGTATCGGTGACCTCGCCGTGCACCAGCAACAGCATGCCACACTCGGCCATGGCCTCGAGCACGGGATAGATGTTGCGGATGTCCTTCACGCCGGAGGCGGAATTGGTCGTGGCACCGGCCGGGTAGAGTTTGGCGGCAATGACGCCGGCGGCTTTGGCTTCCCGGATAATTTCCGGCGTGGTGGCCTCGGTCAGGTACAGGGTCATCAGCGGTTCGAAGTTGGTGCCCTTGGCCGCCGCCAGGATACGTTCGCGGTAAGCGGTCGCGTCGGCTGCGGTGACCACGGGCGGCACCAGGTTGGGCATGATGATGGCGCGGCCAAAGCAGGCGGCGGTGGCCGGGACCACGTCCTTGAGGATATCGCCGTCGCGGACGTGCAGGTGCCAGTCGTCCGGGCGGGTGATGGTCAGCTGTTCTGTCATGGATGTTTTCCGGGAGGCCTGAAAATTTGCCGAATTATATCAGAAGGTGAACAGCCTTGTTGCTCACCCTCCCGGAGAAC
>JABURI010000211.1 GCA_014762755.1 Marinobacter sp. | reverse complement strand
GCTTTATGTTGATTGATTTCTTTCTCGAAGTGCGGCGGGCCAAGGTTCCCGCCAGCCTGCGTGAATTCCTGGACCTGCTGGAGGCCCTACAGAACCGCCTGGCCTTCGCGGATATGGAGGAGTTCTATTACCTGGCGCGCCTGTGCCTGGTAAAGGACGAGCGCCACTTCGACAAGTTCGATCGTGCCTTCCAGGCCTACTTTGAGGGCATCCAGAACCTTGATGACCTGCTGGAAGCCCTGATCCCCGACGATTGGCTCCGGGCCGAGTTCGAGAAGCACCTCAGTGATGAGGAAAAGGCGAAGATCGACTCCCTCGGTGGCCTGGAGGAGCTGATCGAAACCTTCAAGAAGCGCATGGAGGAGCAGCAGGAACGCCATGCCGGGGGCAACAAGTGGATCGGTACGGGTGGTACATCGCCATTCGGCGCCAATGGCTACAATCCCGAGGGCTTCCGTATCGGTCAGAAGAACGGCCGCCAGGGCAGGGCGGTGAAGGTCTGGGAGAAGCGGGAATTCAAGGACCTGGACGACAGCATTACCCTGGGTATCCGCAACATCAAAGTGGCCCTTCGCCGGTTGCGCAAATTTGCCCGCCAGGGCGCGGCGGACCAGCTGGATATGGATGACACCATCCGCTCCACCGCCCGCAATGCCGGTTACCTGGACCTCAAGATGGTGCCTGAGCGCCACAACGCGGTCAAAGTGCTGATCTTCTTTGACGTGGGCGGTTCCATGGACCCCCACATCCGGGTCTGCGAGGAGCTTTTCTCTGCGGCCCGGCTCGAGTTCAAGCACATGGAGTATTTCTACTTCCACAACTTCATTTATGAAAATGTGTGGAAGAACAATGTCCGGCGCATGAACGAGACCACCAGCACCTGGGACATCCTTCACAAGTACACGCCGGACTACAAAGTGATCTTTGTCGGCGACGCCACCATGGCACCCTATGAAATCTCCCATCCTGGCGGGTCCATCGAACACTGGAACGAAGAGGCCGGTGCCACCTGGTTCCAGCGCGTGACCGATCACTTCCGCAAGGTGGTCTGGCTCAACCCGTTGCCCGAGAGTTATTGGGGAACGGGAGGGTCACTGGGCATGACCCGGCAGCTGGTGAATGATCACATGTATCCGCTGACCATTGATGGGCTTGAGTCGGCGATGCGGCAGCTCAGCAAGTGATAATGGAGCCGGCGTGAAGATGGGGTCAGATGAAGGCTTTCATCAGACCCCGACCAACCTCAGGGGTCTGAAGAAAACTTTCTTCTGACCCCAACTTAAAAAAAAGCCGATGCGGTTGAGGGCATCGGCAAAAGCTCGGCATTTTTAGCGGGTTTGCCTTGCCGGCACTCCCGCTCCAGTATCCGACGCAACTGCCAGGCCACCTCCAAAAAACGTTCGTAAAAACAATCCGCTAAATATGCACGGCCGGCCTTTTGGCACGGTCCCACCGGTTCCTTTCCCTCCTTCCTGTCAAAAAAATCGACATTTCCTGTTTCCAATTTGGTGATCTGGATACCGTTCTTGCCTGTTACCGGGTGTTACGCTTCCTGTCACTTTGTAACGGAATATTGCCGGTATTACATAGGGCAGGAGAGGTATGTTCGGCTCACAAAAAACACAAGGACGTCGAAAGGATGGGGGGCTGACTGGAATCCTCGTCGGGCTACTGGGTTCCCTCTTGTTCTGTAACGGAGTTCCCGCCTCAGGCCTGGATGACGACATTGTCGAACTCACGGAAGAAGTCGGCCGGCACTCTGAAAGCATTCGGTCCCTGGAACGCAATCAGCTTCGTCCGCTTGGAACGCGACTGGCAGTTTTTCTGACACTTGATTCCGGGGGCGGGCTCGAGCTGGATTCGATGGACTTGTTTATCGATGACCGGTCGGTTGCTTCCCGGCTTTATTCGTCGCTGGAAGGATCCGATCTGGAAAAGGCCGCCATCGAGCCGCTGTACATTGGCCACGTGGAAAATGGCACCCACGAATTGAAGGCGGTACTCACTGCCCGCTCGGCCGATGGCGATTTCGTTCGGCGGGAGGCTACCCATCTGTTTTCAAAGCAATCCAACGCTCTGGCTCTTCAGCTGAGCCTGACAGCCCACGCGCCGAATTTCGAGCCCCGCGTTACCGTTACCGAGAAAGACGCTCCGGAAGGTGGTCTGGCCCAGGGACCGGCCGCGTTGACCGATCCTGCGTGGGAATCCGAGGCTTCTCATGCCGACAACCATCGTAAGGACCAATACGACCTGGCGGAAAGCCACCGCCAGGCCGGTAACCTCCAGAAGGCCGGAGAGGTCCTCGCGGCCATGCCGGAGGGGGATTGGGCGGCCGCGGGATACCTCAATCTGGCCAGCGATTTTGCAAGAGAAGATCTCGATCCTTCCCGGGCTCTCGTGGCACTGAGAGTGGCGATGGCCATGGCGAAGGCCGGGGATGACAACGAACGCGGCCGACACCTCCACGATCAGGCACTGCTGCGCGCGGGTTACCTTGCCTACCGTAACGGTGAATTCGACAAAGCGATCGGGTTTCTAGAGTCCGTCTCCCTCGATAGCTCCAGTACGCCGCGGGCACTTTATCTTCACGGCCTTGCCCTGACCGAACGGGGCAATCATCGCGCCGCCATGCAGAGCTGGCACCGGGCCCGTAAGTTTCCGCTGGCGTATCCCGGCGTCGCCGAAGCCTGGATTGGAATGGGCCGGGGCTATGACCTGGCAGGCTACCTGGGCCAGGCGGGAGAAGCCTATCTGGCTGCCAATGCCGCCTATGAGAGCGAACGGGTTGTGCTTCGGACCCTCACGGAGCAGGTCCGCAACGAGGGGGCCTACCAGGCGCTGGTCGCCAATGCCAGGGCCTCTGACCTTGAATGGTTCCTCGCAGACAGCCGTTCCATGCAACAGCCCAGAGTTGCCTACCTGCTGGAATTCCTGAAGCAGCCGGCGGCGCAGCGGGCAATTGGCAGGGTTGCTGCCCTGGCGGCCCTGGAGGAACAGCTCACGACCCATGCTCATGATCTTCGAGTCTTTGCGAGCGCGCTGAGCTCCGCCCAGGATGTGGTACCCGAGTCTGCAATCCGGAAGGTGGCTCGTCTCCGCCAGTCAAATGATCGTTATTTCGACCGTCTGGCTGGCTTGCGAAGCACCGCCGAAGTCGAGCTCGACAGTCTGGTCCTCGACTACCTGGATCATCAGGACCAGCGCATGGTTTTCGCCCTGAACAAAACAGAGCAACAGATTGCGCACCTCTACGAGTACCTGGCCCTGGAAAGCCTGGGAGGGCAAAGCCAATGAACCTGCCTTCCCGTGTGATGCTCATTGCCATGGTCCTGGCCACCCCGGTTATTGCCCAGGACAGCTTTCGGGTGGAGCTGGGCCGGGATGGCAAGACCATCGGTGACATGCGCCCGGTGTTCCTGAAATTCGAGAGCCGGCCGCTGCCTGCGATATCTCCGGCGGAAGTGGCCCGCCGTTACCAGCGGTTGTTCGAAACCTCGGACGAGCCGGAGGTTCGGGTGGACGCCCTGAATCGCCTGACCAATATCCGTGACCGCTCCGGTCAGGATCTGGGTTATTCCCCCGAGCAGGAACCGGCCATCTATGAGGAAGTCCTGGGCAGTTACGAGTCCATTCTCGCCCGTGGGTCTTTCTCGGGGCGGCTGGATGAATTGCTCTATCAGATGGCCAAGGCCCATGCTCTGACCGCCCAGCCGGACGAATCCATTGACCGCCTGAAACAGCTCGTTGGCTTGTACCCGAAATCGCCGTTGGTGCCGGAAGCACGTTTCCGTATTGCTGAGGCGGCTTTCACCAATGGTCAGTTCGCGGAAGCCGAAGCCGGCTATCTCGCTATGCTGAAGGACGAGGGCGGTGAGGCGCTGAAGACAAAAGCACGCTACATGCTTGGCTGGAGCCAATTCAAGCAGGGAGAGCAGGCCTGGGATCGAGCTGCGGCCAGCTTCCATGCCGTTCTCGACGTGTTCTTGCCGACGGCCGAAAGTATTCGGCAGGTACCCCAATCTTCGGTGGAGACCATTGATGACACCTTGCGGGTACTGGCGTTGATGGCGTCGCGAACCGGCGGGCTGGAGACACTCAGCCAGTGGTTTGGTTCAGGCCCTGTCCGCCCTTGGGAACCCTTGGTTTATGACCGGCTGGCGGACCTCTACGCAATCACCGGAAAGTACGAAAACAGCGAAGCCGTGAACCAGGCGTTTGCCCGTCGATACCCTCAACATATCAGCAGCCCCGGCCTTCTTGCTCAGGTGGTCGAGGTCTGGCAGTTGGCGGGCAATGATGAAAAGGTGCGCAAGGCCAGGGCCGGCTACGTCACCGCCTATCAAACGGAGAGTGCCTTCTCCCGGCTAGAACCGGCGGAACAGTCACGCTGGCGGAAGTTCACCCGCTGGCTGGCAGACACCCGTTACCGGGAGGCAACCGATCTCGCTGACGATGGCAAGGTTGAGATGTCTCCCTCGCTGTTTGCGGAGGCCGCAGGCTATTACGAAATGCTGGCACCCAGGGAAACGAACGCCGGGCCGGTTTGGCGGCTGGCCGGCGATGCACGCCTGCAGGCCGAACAGCGGCTTGCGGCACTGGAGAATTTCCGCACGGCGGCTTACGAAACCGGTAACTACCCCGAAGCTGCCGATGCGGGGTGGGCTGCCGTTACTCTGCGCCGCGATCTGGCGGCAGACGACACCGACGCAGGGCTGGAGGAACTGGCCGGGGAAATCGACCAGTTTGCCTCTGTTTTCGCAAACGATGTCCGGGTGCCTGCGGTACAGGCTGACGTGGCCGCCCGCTGGCTGGAGGTCCAGAACCATGCTCAGGCCGCACATTATGCCGGTGCGGTACTAAGCCGGGCCAATGCCAACACCGAACAGCAATACGCCGCGTGGCTGATCACCGCACGGGTGCGCCAGGCCCAAATGGAATTCGGGCTGGCAGAGCGGGCCTTGAGACAGGCTCTTGGCCTGGTCGATGGCAATGAGTCTGGTGATTTCGCACGGGAGGATCGGGATCTGATCCTCAAGCAACTGGCGACTGCCATCTATCGTCAGGGCGAGAGGGCGGCTGAAACCGGCAAGGTGGCTCAAGCGGTTGCCCATTTCCGCCGGGTGGGACACGTCCTGCCGGACGGAGAAATTGCAATTCGGGCCCGGTTTGATGCCGCCAATACGCTTTTGAAAGCGGCTGAGTGGCAGTCGGCGGTGAACGAGTTGCAGTGGTTCCGCCGGAATTACCCGGACCACGATCTGGCCCGGGATATCGGTGAGAAACTGGTGTATGCCTACAGCCAATCCGGGCAGGCGGCCCGAGCGGCAGACGAATTGCTGGCACTGGCGTCTGGCCGCGCCGATCCATGGACGCACAAGCTCCGAGCAGCGGCCCTTTATCACGAGGCCGGGAGCGTCGGGCCAAGGGATGAACTCTACCGCGAATACCTTGCGACCGGACCGGTTCCAGCCACTGCCGACGATCATATCCGGCTCCAGACCATGCGCCGCCGCCTGTTGGACTCCGCGGCCGATCCGGACAATCTGCGGGCCGCGATCGTCGGTGCCGAACTGGCCAGTGACTGGCATTCGCACCGGACACTGGATTGGAGTGCGGCCAGTGCGATCGGGTTGGGCAACCGGGCGGCAGCGGTCTTTGCCGGAATAGCTTTGAAGCATCCACTTGCTCAGTCCCTTGATCGCAAACAATCCGCGCTTGATAACGCACGGGCGTGGTTTGCCAAGGCCGAGCGACTCGGTGGTGAGTCGGTACGGTCGGAGATCCTTTATCGCCGAGCGGAGCTGTATCGCGTGATGGCTCGAGACCTAATTGCTTCGGCTGTACCCGCGGAACTTAACGAAATGGAGGCGATGCAGTACCAGATGCTCCTTGAGGAGGAGGCTTTCCCGTTTGAGGAAAAAGCCATGGAGCTGCATGCCGAAAACCACCGGCGCATAGCGGCAGCTGGCTATGACGACTGGATCGGTAAGAGCCTGGAGGCGCTGGCACGGCTTCATCCCGGGCGCTATGCCCGCTCGATGCGCTGGATGAGCGGGAATACCCCGGAAGCATCGACAGGGGAGGGCGATGATGCCTGAATCAGGTCAATACAGGATCTTGGGTTTGCTGGGGATTCTCTGGTTATCCGGCTGTGCGGGGCCGACCGTTGACCCACAGGGAGCGGAACCCGACATCAATCCTGTGCTGGCAGCAGAACATTCGCGGCAGGCCCTGAGCGCATGGAAGCAGGGTAATCACGATGCGGCCGTAAAAGCCTGGCGCCAGGCCGTCGCCCTCAACCCGGATGATCCAGTGGCGGTAAACAATCTCGCCCTGGCGCTGAAAGCGCAGCACCGGTTCACCGAGGCGGCCGACCTGCTCGAACAGGGTGTGGCCAGATTGCCGGGAGTAGCCGAGTTGCATTACAACCTGGCCGTGATCTCGGAGCTCTATCTTCTGGACCTGGACAGGGCGTTGACCCACTACCGGGCCTACCAGCATCTGGCCGGTGAGGAAGACGCCGAAGTAGGCGGGTGGATTGCGGATCTTGAAAGGAGGCTTCAATGATTCACCGGATCGGAGCCCTGGCCACAACATTGATTCTTCTCCTCGCCCTGGCGGCCGTTGCCAACGCCGTGGAAGACCCGGCAGAGGGCGAAGAGCGTGCAGCCCTGGAGATCGCCGGCATATCCGCCACCACCGGTGAAGATGAGCCTCGAATCCTTTTCATCCTGCCCTGGCAACCGCCGAGCCTGCCTCGCAGGCCCCGGGCAGGTCTTGAAGAACTGGCGCCGGAACTGGAGCAGCCTCTGGATCCGGTGGTGGTGGAACGCCATCGCTGGTTCCGCCACACCCTGGACCCCATGACCTTCGACCTACAAGGCACTCAGCCATAACCGAGCAGTAAAAACGGGAGAACAATAATGTTGGATACAATCGTGCGTTTTTTTCAGGAAGGTGGCCCCTTCATGTACCCAATTGCGGTGGTACTCGCCCTCGGGCTGGCAATCACCCTTGAACGCTTCATTTTCCTGGCCTCGGTGGGACGAAAGAACCGCGTCACTTTCGAGAAGGCTATCCTGCCGCTGTTGCAGAAACGGGACTATCAGCGGGCGATGAAAGCTGCCAGCCATTCCAACAGTGCAATCGGGTCGATCATGGGTGCGGGCCTTGGTCGCCTGGTCAGCAACAGCCGCCGGGAAGATATCGAGTACGCCATGGAAGAGGGGATGATGGAGGTGCTTCCGAGGCTCGAGAAACGCACCCAATACCTTGCCACCCTGGCCAACATCGCGACCCTGCTGGGGTTGTTGGGCACCATTATCGGTCTGATCTCTGCCTTCACCGCGGTCGCTGCGGCGGATCCGGCACAGAAGGCCAGCCTGCTTTCCGAAAGTATCTCTGTGGCCATGAACACCACGGCCTTCGGTCTGATGTCGGCCATTCCGCTGTTGATGTTCCATGCCCTGTTACAGACCCGCACCAACGAAATCGTGGACAGCTTCGAGATGGCGGGGGTCAAGCTCTTGAACCTGGTGTCCGAACCATCACCTACAGGCGCAGGCGGCGCTGTGGCATGAAGCCGGACATTGGTGTGCCAAGGCACCGCGGAGGGAATGGCCCATGAGACGTCGACATCGCCGGATGACGAATTCTCCGGAACTGGATATCACCGCGTTCCTGAACCTGATGATCGTGCTCGTCCCCGTGCTGCTGCTCGGCATGGTGTTCAGCCAGGTGCGCATGATCGAGCTCAATTTTCCGGGTCAGCAGAAGGACGATCCAGTTGAGTCGGAGCAACTCAACCTGGTTGTCACCCTGATTCCCGGAGGCATTGAAGTGGCAGATTCAGAGCGAGGTCTGCTCAGGGTATTGCCTGCCACTGACGGCAAGCAGGATTTTGACAGCCTGAGAAATCTGCTGCGGGGCATCAAGGCCCGGCTACCGGACAAAACCGACGTGATTCTGGAGGTGGGGCCGGACATTGACTACCAGACCCTGGTTACCACCATGGACACCGTTCGGTCCTATCCCGCCGTCGTTGCGGCGAGTGTCGTAGAGGGTGAGCTCTTTCCCGATATCTCCCTGATGGACGCACCGGAAGACCGGACTCTGGCTGATCTGGCGTCGCCGGCGGCGGGGGAGGGCGCATGAAAAGCTCTCACCGTTCCCGCCGTCATTATGGCCGGATGCACAAGGCCGGTGGCCTGAACCTGGTATCGCTCATGGATATCTTCACCATCCTGGTGTTCTTCCTGATGGTGAATTCGTTCGATGTGAAAGTGATGCAGAACTCCACGGACGTGCCCTTGCCGATTTCCAGTGCGGAGCAGCAGGCGGTAGAGAACCTGACCGTTCAGGTCAGTGGTCGGTCGATTCTGCTGCAAGGGCGGGAAGTGGCGCGGCTCGATGGCATCGAGACGGGAGATCGTCACATCTCTGGTTTGTCCGAGGAACTGGCCTATCGCCGTGAACGCCTGGAGGAAATTCCGGAACAGGGGCTGCCAATCACCATTATGGCCGGCCGGGACACCGACTACCGCCTGCTGCGCAGAATCATGCAGACCTGCGTTGACCAGCAATTCCGGCAGGTAAGACTGGCGGTGGAGCCGGAGGTGCGCAATGGCTGATGCTGCGCTGTTGCACGATTGGCAGACCCCGCGCCTGCCGTGGTCCAGGGCGCCGGGCGAGCGCGGGCGGTTCGCAGGGATTTTGATCCTGACCGCGCTGGTGTTTCTACCGCCGGCGTTGTTGATTCCATCGATGGACCTGCCAGAGCGGGAGCGGGCAGAGATGGAGGAAGTGCCGCCTCGGCTTGCGAGGTTGGTGGAGGTGCCGGAGGTGAAGAAGGGGTCAGAAGAACAAGTTCTTCAGACCCCGGAGTTGGAGCAGCCCCCGGAGTTGGCAAAGGGGTCTGATGAAAACCTTCATCTGACCCCAAATTCACCCCCCGAGGCCGCCGACGTAGAAACG
>JABURI010000113.1 GCA_014762755.1 Marinobacter sp. | reverse complement strand
CTATGCGCACTGCTTCCCGCTTCATCATTGTCATTATTTTTCTTGGCGTCGTCCTTGGTGGCATCTTTGGCTACAAGTTTTACCAGTTCGGCCAAATGAAGGAGCAAATGTCCAAGCCGCAGCCACCGGCGCAGATTTCGGCGACCGAGGCCCGCTCTGAGCAATGGACACCGTCGATCAAGGCCGTTGGCAGCATTGAGGCCATTAATGGTATCGAGATTGCCAACGAGGTGCCCGGCGTCATCGAGAGTATCAACTTTGAATCCGGCGATACCGTCCAGCAAGGGGATGTCCTGATCCGTCTGAACGCGGAGATCGACGAGGCGGCCCTGCGCACACGTCGGGCCGAGGCACAGCTGGCAGAGCAGGAATTCAAACGGGTATCCGACCTTCTGCCCAAGCGCGCCGTGTCACAATCCCAATACGATCAGGCCAAGGCCAATTACGACGCCGCCCGGGCACGGGTGAATGAGGCCGAAGCCCAACTCAACAAGAAAATCATCCGGGCGCCGTTTGACGGAACAGTTGGCATCCGGATGGTGGATCAGGGTGAGTACATCGCGACCGGCACCCCGATTGTCGAGATCAACATGCTCAACCCCATTTACGTTGACTACACGCTGTCTGAAAAGAACCTGGCGGACATCGCGCCCGGCTATCCGGTGACAGCCACTGTGGCCGCGGTCCCGGATGCGGTGTTCGAGGGCGAGATCAGCGCGATCAACACCTCGGTAAACCCGGAAACCCGCACCGTGCGCGTCCGTGGCACGCTCAAGAACGAGGAACAGCTGCTGCGTCCCGGCATGTTTGCCACCATCATGACCCTTCAGCCGCAGGACAATGAAGTGGTGACCGTGCCGAGGACCGCCATTTCCTATAACACGTACGGCGACTTCGTGTTCGTGGTTGAGGAAAACGACAACGGCGAGCTGGTGGTCAACCGCCGCACCGTCACTACCGGTCAGACCCGGGAAGGCCGGGTGGCCATCCTGTCCGGCCTGGAAGCCGGAGAGACCGTGGTGTCCAAGGCCCTGCTGAGACTGCGGGCGGGCCAGAAAGTCGAGATTCAGGAAGACTCCGGGCAAACGCAGGAGGCGTCTGAATAATGCGATTTACCGACATTTTCATCCACCGCCCCGTACTGGCGACGGTGGTCAGCCTGCTGATTCTGCTGCTCGGTGCCCGGGCCGCCATGGAGATGGAGATCCGGCAGTATCCGGAACTCGAGAGCACCACGGTGACCGTCACCACGGCCTACCCCGGGGCCAGCTCCGATCTGATCAAGGGCTTCATCACCACGCCACTGCAACAGGCCATTGCCGAAGCCAGTGGCATTGATTACCTGACCTCCACCAGCTCCCAGGGCGTGTCCACCATCGAAGCGAAGATGGTGCTGAACTACGACGCCAACGCCGCCCTGGCGGAAATCCAGGCCAAGGTGGCCAGTCAGCGCAACGTGCTGCCCGCCGAAGCGCAGGACCCGGTAATAACGTCCACCACCGGTGATTCCACCGCGCTCATGTATATCGCCTTCTATAGTACCGAGTTGGCGGTACCCCAGATAACCGACTACCTCACCCGGGTGGTGCAGCCCAAGCTTCAGGCGCTCTCGGGCGTCGGCAAGGCCCGTCTGTTCGGTCGAAAATTTGCCCTGCGGGTCTGGCTGGATCCCGAGCGACTGGCCGCAGTCGACATGACCCCGCCGGAGGTGGTCGCCAGGCTCCGCGCCAACAACTACCAGGCTGCCGTAGGCAACACCAAAGGCCAGTATGTTGAAATCGCCATGACCAGCGATACCGACGTGGCCGACCCGGACCAATTCCGCAACCTGGTGGTAAAAACCCGGGACGGCACCCAGATCCGGCTCCAGGACATCGCCCGCGTGGAGCTGGGCTCGGAAACTTACGATGAGCTCGCACTTTACAAGGGCCAGCCCGCTACTTACGTCGCCATTGAACTCGCTCCCGGCGCCAACCCGCTGACGGTGGCAGGCCTGGTCAAGGATGCACTGCCGGATATCGAGAGCCAGTTGCCCTCCGGGCTGGACGTACGGCTTGCCTATGACGCTTCCGACTTCATCGAAGATTCCATCAACGAGGTGATCAAAACCCTGCTGGAGGCATTGGTCATCGTTCTGGTGGTGGTGTTCCTGTGCCTTGGCTCTGTCCGTGCTTCCGTGATTCCGTCGGTCGCGGTGCCGCTATCACTGATCGGTGGTGCCTTCATCATGCTGATGTTCGGGTTCTCCCTGAACCTGCTGACGTTGCTGTCCATGGTCCTGGCCATCGGCCTGGTGGTGGACGATGCCATCATCATGGTGGAGAACGTGCACCGGCACATCGAGCAAGGCGAATCGCGGTTTGACGCAGCCATCAACGGTGCCCGGGAAATGGCCGTGCCGATCATCGCCATGACCACCACCCTGGTGGCGGTTTATGCACCCATCGGTTTCATGGGCGGCCTGGTGGGCTCGCTGTTCACCGAATTCGCCTTCACCCTCGCCGGCACCGTGGTGATCTCGGGCATCGTGGCGTTGACGCTGTCCCCCATGCTTTCCGGCAAGGTCCTCAAACCCCACGGCAACCCGGGCCGGTTTGAAGTGCTGGTGGAGAAGACCTTCAACGGCCTGTCGAGTGCCTACAAATCGGCATTGGCGTCACTGATGCAGACCAAATCCGTGGTGGTGTTCTTTGCCGTGGTGGTACTGGGCTCCATCTACTTCATGGTGATGATGAGCCAGAACGAGCTGGCGCCGACCGAGGACCAGGGCATTCTGTTCTATCAGGGGCTGGGTTCCCAGACGGCCACACTCGACTACCTGCGCGAGCATGGCAATGAGGTTCAGGAGCGCATGTCCACTGTGCCCGGTTACAACGAGGACTTCATGATTCTGGGCATTACCAGCCCCAACGCGGTGTTCGGCGGTTTCAAGATGAAACCCTGGAGCGAACGGGAGGTTACCCAGTTTGAGGTCCAGCCCATGCTCGATGCTGAGCTGAAGAAGGTAACCGGCCTGCAGACAGCCGTCTTCCCGCGTCCTTCCCTGCCTGGCTCGGGCGGCGGGCTGCCGTTCCAGTTCGTGATCACCACCGGCAGCAGCTATGAACAGCTTGACCAGGTGGCGGATGAGCTGCTCGGCAAAGCCATGGCCAGCGGCAACTTCATGTTCCTGCAAAAATCCATCAACTTTGACCGGCCGATCACCCGCATCAACGTCGACCGTGACCGGGTCGCGGACCTGGGCCTTTCCATGCAGGACATCGGCCAGGCATTGTCCAGCATGCTCGGGGGCGGTTATATCAACCGGTTCAGCATGGAAGGCCGTTCCTACCAGGTAATCCCCCAGGTAGACCAACAGTTCCGGCTGGATGAACAGGCACTGAACGACTACTACATCCGCACGGATGTCGGCGAACTGGTGCCCCTGGGCAGCGTGGTGAGCTTCAGCCACGATGTCGAACCATCGAACCGGACCCAGTTCAACCAGCTGAACTCCCTTACCCTGCAAGGGGTAGTGATGCCGGGTGTGGCTCTGGGTGATGCCATGGACTTCATGGAGCAGACCGCGGACGAGATCTTCCCCCAGGGCTTCACGTCGGATTACACCGGCCAGACCCGCCAGCTGGCGACCCAGGGCAGCGCGCTGGCCGTCACCTTTTTCCTGTCACTGCTGGTGATCTACCTGGTACTGGCTGCCCAGTTCGAAAGCTGGCGTGATCCGTTCATTATCCTGGTATCGGTACCCATGTCGGTGGCCGGCGCCATGGCGTTCATCGTGCTGGGCTTTGCCTCCATGAACATTTACACCCAGGTGGGGCTGATCACCCTGATCGGGGTGGTGTCGAAGAACGGCATCCTGATCGTGGAGTTCGCCAACCTGTTGCAGAAGGAACGCGGCCTGGACAAGGTGCAGGCGGTAATCGAGGCGGCGGCCATTCGCCTGCGTCCGATCATCATGACCTCCCTGGCCCTGATCTTCGCCATGGTGCCGCTGCTGATTGCCGTCGGCCCCGGCGCGGAGAGCCGTTTTGCCATCGGCCTGACGATCAGTGCCGGTCTGGGCATCGGTACCCTGTTCACCATCTTCGTGCTGCCGGCCTTCTATATCCTGCTGGCGCGGGATCATCACGGTTCGGCCGCCGATGAATACGGTGAAGAGCCCGAAGCCGGCAAACCGGCAACAGGTCACTGATAGCCGTAACTGAAAAAGCCCGGTCACCGAAAGGTAACCGGGCTTTTTCTTTGGTTCTGAGGGGATGACTCAGCTGGCCTGTCTGCGGCCCGACCGGTCCAGGAGTGCCCGCCGCCACTGAATGGTCTCGCTGGGCAGTTCGCCGAAATGCTCACGGTACAATGCGGCAAAGCGCCCGAGATGGCTGAAGCCCTCGTCAGCCGCATAGTGGGAAATATGGGGCACCTCGCACTGGCAGTCCACCAGCCGGCGGCGCACGCGGATCAGCCGGCAATGCTGGTAGAAGCGGTAGGGTGTTACACCGGTCTCCCGCTTCATCAGGTAGTAAAGGTTGCGCTCGCTGGCCCCGGCATGGCTCGCCAACGCCGGCAGGTCGAATTGCCAGTCCGATTCGCGCCGGATCCGGTCTATCGCTCGTTTTACCCGCCGGTCGAGCGTCGGTAATGCCAGCCCGGAGGGAACCTGGCCAGTTGTCTCCAGCTCCACCAGACGCCCAAGCAACTGCCGGGTGCCCGTTTCCATCTGCTCACTGTCCAGGAAAAACCTTGCCTGCAGAAGAAAACGGTCAATCAGGCAACTGACCATATTGGTGGAGACGCAGCGAGAGTCTTGCGCCAGGGGTAGCGTCGGCCGCTCCGAGGGGATGACCATCACCAATCGAGTGCCTGCCGCCAACTGAAGCGTCAACGACCCCGGGGCGACACGGCAGGCTTCACTTCGAACGTCTTGCTCCCCAAACTGCCCGCCCATACGCACCTGACCGGTCAGGACGCGCAACCACAGGGTCACGGGGGAGTCCCAGCCGGTAATAGTCAATGCCCGGTCCACCGCCAGGCACAGGACCTTACCTTGGTCAGACGAGACGACATAAAGGGCGCCAACGGCCAAATCACTGTCGTCTGTTGAGTGGCACTGGATCGACGGCAAGCCCGCCAACAACCGCAAGGCAGCCTGAAACTCTGCCCGCGAGGCGCGATTCAGGCGAAGGAAGCCATCCAGTTCAACGGTTTCCAACGATTCCCGGAACATAAAACCACATAATCAAGAGGGACTTTGTTCTTTTTATGGGAAATCGCCCCGAAACCCTAGCCATATTTTGCAATCACGGGGTCAGGAACTCACATAATCATTACGGATTTGATGTCCATCAATCAGTACATCAATAATCTGACTCCACCCAAAAGGCTTGCCGAGCAGATAGCCTTGGCCCCGGTGACACCGCAGCTGACGCAACTTCTCCAGCTGCTCGCCACTTTCGATTCCTTCGGCCACCACTTCCAGCCCCAGGGCTTCGGCAATGCCGAGAATGGCTGAGACAATGCGAGTGTCCCGGGCATCGGTTCCCAGCTGTCGGGTAAACTGGCGATCAATTTTCAGGACCTGTACCGGCAGGGTATGCAGGTAGGCGAGAGAGGAATAACCGGTCCCGAAATCATCAATGGCCACTCCAACACCTTGTTCGCCAAACTTCCGTAGCCGCTGCAGACAACGGGCGGACAGACTCATCAGGTGGGTTTCTGTGATTTCCAGCTCCGGACGCCACCCCAGGGTCGCCAGACGGTCGAAAAAGGGGCCGAGCACCTGGTCGAGGCGTGTGTCGGTAATCTGCCGCGCGGAAATATTGATGGCCAGACACAAACCACGGGGCAGCTGCGCTTCGGACACACTGTCCAGATCTGCCTGGACGCACCGCAACAGGTGTTCGGTCAGGTCATGGATGTGACCACGATGCTCCGCAATGGGGACAAAATCCGCCGGTGAGATCTCACCAAATTCCGGGTGCAGCCAGCGAAACAGGGCCTCCAGGCCAACAATGCGCCCGGTGGCCAGGTCGAACTGGGGCTGGTAGACCACCCGAAACTGTTCCGGCGCCGTCTTGAGGGCCGCGATCAATGCCTCGGACAACCGCTGTTCCCGCCGACCCTGTTCACTTTCCACCGCACTGTAAAGACGGAAGCACGCTCGACCGGCGACCTTGGCGGTGTACATGGCCCGGTCGGCGTTCTGCAGCAAGTCGGCACTGGTTCGCCCGTGATCCGGAAACATCGCCCCACCTATGGATGCCGACAGAAAATACTCCCGTCCTTCCACCCGGAGCGGCTCCTGGAACGCCTGATTCAGTCGCTCGCCGATGTTTTCGAGCTCCAGGTCGTCCTCGACCTCAACGATGGCCGCAAACTCATCCCCGGACAGACGTGCCAGAACATCATTCCGCCTCAGGGCACTCCGGATACAGCGTGCCGCTTCCCTGAGCACCCTGTCACCACAGTCATGTCCATGGAGATCGTTGATCGACTTGAAGAAATCCAGATCGATGAACAGCACGCCGAAACAGCTGCAGGCACCTTGCCGCCGGTCCACCCGGGCTTTCAGAAATTCCTGGAACAACGAACGGTTGGGCAGCTCGGTCAAAGGATCGTAATAGGCCAGCGAGGCCAGGCGCTCGTCTCCCGCCGCCGGATCTCCCACATCCATGAACACACCGGCATAGAACTTTCGGGAACCCTGGATCACCGGATAGATGGACAGCCATTGCGGATAGGTTTCGCCGTTCTTGCGGCGGTTCCAGATCAGCCCTTCCCAGCGTCCGTTGCTGTGAATGCTCTCCCACATGGCCCGGTAGAAGTCCGCGGAATGCAGACCGGAACTGAGTACGGAAGGTGGCTCACCAAGCACGTCGTCCTGGCGATAACCGGTAACTGCCTGGAAGCTGCGATTGACGTAGGCAATACGCGGCTCGGTGGTAGACAACATGATCGCGCGGGGGTGATGCTCCACCAGCGCCCTGAAGTCCTGCGGTTCTACTGCTTGCATGACGGACTCTCTTTTTTATTATATCCGTGGCCGTGGCCAATCGGTCTGGACGTCAAGGATATCGCCCGGCTGCCACCTGCCAAGCCATATTTTGCAGAACACCCGACATCTACGACCAAAGCCCAATAGGGCCCGACAATTTCAAGCCAGGGCACGATGATGTACCCTGAAGCCCCTTCCGACCTGCTTTCAGGGAATATAACTGACTGTGACACTGGGAAACCTGTTCTGGCTCTTTCTGGCCTGCTTTGCTGCCTGGTACTGGTGGCGGGCGAAAGCCATCAAGGATTTCGTGCTGCAGGCGGCTCGCCGCTACTGCAAAACCATGGATGTCGAGCTGCTCGACGATGCGGTATACCTGCGCGGCCTGTGGTTCAGGCGGGACGATCAGGGCAGGCTCAGAGTCTGGCGTCGTTTCCTGTTCGACTTCACCTCGACCGGGGAAGAACGTTACACCGGACGGGTGATCATGCTGGGCACCAGAATCCTCAACATGGAACTGGAACCGCACCGCTTCTGAGACCTGATTCGCGTTCCGCTACAAACAGTTACGGCATTGAAACCTGACTGTCATATTTCTGTAGCATTCTGCGCCCTTGCGAACATTCAATTCCAGAAGGCGTAACCATGCGAACACTGCTTTCCCGTTTTCCGACAAAACTGACGGCCCTGCTGGCGCTCTCTGCGCTCGGACTCCCCTCACAGGCTACTGATCTGCAGATCCACGGCTCCAACACGGTAGGCGCCACGCTGGCCCCCATGCTGGTGACCGGCTACCTCGAAAAACGTACCGGTGCATCCGTCTCTGCAAAAGCGACGTCCGTTGAAAACGAAAAGGTAATCGAGGCCCGCGACGGCGGCAGCCCGATCCGGGTGCTGGTTGCGGCCCACGGCTCCAGCACCGGCTACAAGGCCCTGGCCGCGGGTGAGGCGGATATCTGGGCATCGTCCCGCCCGGTCAAAGCAGAGGAGGCCGAACAGTTCCGGAGCCGCGCCGACCTCAGCTCCCTGGACAGCGAGCACGTGATCGCCATCGATGGCCTTGCGATCCTGGTGCATCCTTCCAATCCGGTCAGTCAGCTCAGCATAGACACTCTCGGCAGGATCTACGCCGGCCAGATCCGCAACTGGTCGGAGCTCGGCGGCCCGGACCGGCTCATCAAACTCTATGCCCGGGATGACCGTTCCGGCACCTGGGACACCTTCAAATCCCTGGTCCTCGGCAAGCGTTACACCCTCGCCGCCTCCGCCCAACGCTATGAATCCAACGACCAACTGTCCGACGATGTCAGCCGCGATCCTGCCGGCATAGGTTTCGCGGGGCTGGCCTCAGTGCGCAACAGCAAGGTGCTGGCAATCTCCGAGGGCGATGCCCCTGCGCTCAAACCGAACCAGCTCACAGTCGCCAGCGAGGACTATCCGCTGTCCCGACGGCTGTTCATGTACACCGCAGGCAAACCGGAGAATACGCTCGCCTCCGAACTGATTGACTTTGCACTGGCCGGTGAGGGTCAGGACCTGGTAGCCAAATCCGGCTTCATTTCACAGAACCCCATTGCAGTGAAACCCGAGTTCGACAACTCGGTGCCTGCCTCATTCAAACGACTGACCGAGCGTTACCAGCGTCTCACCGTCAATTTCCGCTTCGCCGAAGGCCGCACCAAACTGGACAACAAGGCCCTGCGGGATCTCCGCCGCGTCCGGAATTACCTCAAGCAGACAGGTAAAACCGCCGATGACCTGATGTTGATTGGCTTCGCCGACCAGCAGAGCAACGAACTGCGGGCCCAGATGATTTCCGAATTGCGCGCTCTGTCGGTGCGCAAGGCGCTGGCCGCTGAGCAAATCCCCGACGTGGCCTACACCGGCTATGGCCATTACATGCCGGTTGGCGGCCGGGGCAGCCAACGTAACGGCCGGGTTGAGGTCTGGGTCCAGGCTCGCTAGGCAGACCGGACAAGACCAAAGTAGGCCCCGGATTTTCGGCAATCACCTATCCGCGTGCATGTCACAGATATGTTTGGGTTTCCTATACT
>JABURI010000111.1 GCA_014762755.1 Marinobacter sp. | reverse complement strand
CCGTACCGGGTCACACTGGTGCGGGGTTTTTTCGTTTTTTGTCATGAACTTGCCCTATGCCTTTGTTAGACTCGGATTCCAGACTTTTTTGTGTGTATAAATGAATGAGTGACGCCGAAACCAAATCCTTTTTCCGCCTGGGCAAGCTGTTGCTGCTGTTTCTGCTCGGGGCGCTGGTGTATGTGGTGGCACTCGTGATTCTGGTGCCCGCCGGCTGGGTGTGGCAGCAGGCCTCCGCCCATGTCAATCTGCCGCCGGAGGTTCAGGTACGGCAGGTGTCGGGCAAGGTGTGGGACGGTGCGGCCGGGATTGTCGTTGCCGGTTACCCGCTGCGGGTGGACTGGGCGCTTGGGTGGCCTTCTCCTGGCGCGATGACAATGCCCGTTGATATCCAGCTGGACACGGCGCAATCCTCACTCCAGGGTAATCTGACGATGGGCTGGCCGTTAAGCGCGGCCCTGGATGCCTCGGGGCACATCGGCGTGGCAGAATTCCGGGAACTGATCCGCAAGAGTCGCGGCGCGATGATCGAGGGAGACGTTACGATCGAGCGTCTGCAGCTGGCCTGGGAAGATAACCGGGTTACCCGTGCTGATGGGCTGGCGACGTGGCCGGGCGGCCGGGTGACCTGGCCCATGGGGGATCAGACCGGCTCCGCCGACTTCCCGCCCATGCAGGCCAACCTGGATACGGTCCAGGGCGGGGTGGAACTGAAAATTGCAGAGCAGGGCGGTGATGGCCCCGCCGCCCAGGCTAATCTGCTCTGGAACGGCATGATGGAGATCCGGGTCTACAAGCGTATGGTGGATCTGGCCGGCCAGCCCTGGTCGGATTCGGCGAGCCCGGACGACGTGGTGTTCCGGGTCCGGCAACCGTTGATTCCCGGAGGCCTGTGACATGATGGGATTTCCCCGCCAGGCCCAGTCCCGTGTGTCCCGGATTCTCGCCAATCTGTTGTTGCTTGGCCTGACCCTGTACCTTGCGGTGGTTCTGGCGCGTGTGACCTGGCTGGTGGCCTGGGATGACCGGCCGGTGCCGGTGGCGCCGTCCCAGGAGACGCTCGGCATGGCCGCATCGGGAGGCCAGGATTTTCCCATCGCCGGCTATGATTTCTTTGGCCGGCCCAGTGTTCAGGCGGGTGTAGCGGAGTCTGTAAAGCGCTCGGCACCGGAGACCGGTTTGCGTCTTCGGCTGGAAGGTGTGCTGGTTGGCGAACGCCCGGAAGGGTCCGGTGCTATAGTTGCAGGAAGTAATGGCGAAACGGCGTATTATCGGGTGGGTGACATGCTCCCGGGCAATGCCGAACT
The DNA here is from genome assembly GCA_014762755.1 of Marinobacter sp. GTDB lineage: Bacteria > Pseudomonadota > Gammaproteobacteria > Pseudomonadales > Oleiphilaceae > Marinobacter. The sequence goes on along the minus strand of JABURI010000111.1, from coordinate 7,755 downwards.
GGCCGAGGTGGAACCGGACCGGATCCTGTTGCGCCGGGGTGGGCGCTACGAATCGCTGACATTTGAGGAGTCCACGGATTCCGGCATGGTTGCAGAAGTGGAGGATGTGCCGGCAGAATCGTCACCGGATGCCTTCCTGGCCAGTGCCCGGGAACAGCTCGACAGCCAGGGTGCGGCGGCACTGGCCCAGTATGGCCTGAGCCCGGTGGATGACAGCGGCATGTCCGGTTATGTCTACGACGGCTCCAATGCCATGCTCAATGCCGTCAACCTTCAGGCCGGCGATGTGATCACCGCCATCAACGGCCAACGGCTGGGTGACCTGGAACAGGACAAATCCCTGCTGGAAAGCTGGCGTGGCCAGGCCCAGCTGGAAATCGAAATCGAGCGTGACGGAAGCATCCTCACCGTAAGTTATGCCATACCCGAGCAGTGGCGCTGACCGGGAACAACGATACAGGACGAAATCGCCAGATGTATAACCATAAGACCAATCTTCTACGGGCCATTGCGCTGCTGATCCTTCTCCCGATGATGTCCCTGGCATACGGACAGGAGGAGACCTGGAGGCTGAACCTCAAGGATGCGGACATCCGCGCCTTCGTGACCCAGGTGGCGGACATTACCGGCTACAGTTTTGTGGTGGACCCCCGGGTCAAGGGCAAGGTGACGGTGCTCTCCAGCGCCCCCATGAACAAGGATGAAATCTACGACCTGTTCCTGGCGGTGCTGAACGTGCATGGCTTTACCGCGATTCCCGGGGAAGAGGTCATCAAGATCGTGCAGCAGGTGGACGCCAAGCAGTCCGCCGAGATACTCGAGCGGTTTCCCGAAACCCCCTCCGAACAATTGATCACCCGGGTGATCCAGATTGATAACGCCAACGCCCTGGAGCTGGTGCCGATCCTGCGTCCGCTGGTAGCCAAATACGGCCATCTGGCCGGGGTCGCCGCTGCCAATGCGCTGATCGTCAGTGACCACCGTTCCAACATCGAGCGCATCGAGCAGATCGTGCGGGAGCTGGACAGTCCCTCCAAGTACGAAGTGGAAGTGATCCAACTGCGGGAAGCCTGGGTCGGGGACATGGTCACCCTGCTTCAGGAACTGGCGCCGGATGAGCTGGGCAAGGCCGGTGGCGAGAATGCCGCGCGCAAGTACAGCGTCACTGCCGATGAGCGCAGTAACCGACTGATTCTCCGGGGCGATGAGACATTCCGTGAGAAGATGCGTGAGCTGATCCGCAAGCTGGATCAGCCCTCCGCCACCGGTGGCACCACCAAAGTCATCCGCCTCAAGCACGCCGATGCCAAGAACCTGACCGAGATTCTCAAGGGAGTCATGGGTGAGGTGCTCAAGGAAAGCGGTGCGGCCAGTGGTGGCGGTTCCGGGAGTGCCGGCGGCAACCCGAACAACAACTTTTCAGTCTTTGCGGACGAGGGCCTGAACGCCCTGGTGGTTCGTGGTGATCCTTCGCTGATGCAGGAAGCCGAGCAGATCGTGGCGCAGCTGGATGTTCGCCGCGCGCAGGTGATGATCGAAGCGGCCATTGTCGAGATCAGCGATGAGCTCGGGCAGGATCTGGGTGTCCAGTTTGCCGTGGGTGATGAGTCCGGCGAGTCCACGCCGGTGGTCGGAACCAACTTCGGCAATGTCGGCCGCAGTCTCGGTGATGTTCTTAGCGCCATTCTCACCGGCTCGGCCATCACGCCGGCAACCGGTGGCGTTACACTCGGCGCCGGCGCGCGGGACGAGGATGGATTGAGCTGGGGGATCCTGCTTCAGGCCCTGTCCACGTCCAGTGCCGCCAACCTGTTGTCCACGCCCAGCATCATTACCCTGGATAACCAGGAATCCGAGATCACCGTGGGCCAGAACGTGCCCTTCCGGACCGGTCAGACCGCCGTTACCGGCGACGGCCTGAGCAATCCGTTCACTACCATCGAGCGCCGCGACGTGGGTCTGACCCTCAAGGTCACCCCGACTATCAGCGCCGATGGCCTGGTGCGCCTGGTGGTCGAACAGACCACCGAGAGCGTGGCCGACAGCATCGAGAATGCCTCCGACATCGTCACCAACAAGCGAGAAATCAAGACCACCGTGCTGGCGGACGATGGCGAGACCATCGTCCTCGGCGGCCTGACCCGCGACGACCTTCAGGTCACCAAGAGCAAGGTGCCCCTGCTGGGTGACATCCCCGTGCTTGGCCGTCTGTTCTCCTCTGAGTCCCAGAGCCGCATCAAGCGCAACCTGCTGGTGTTCCTGAGGCCGAAGATCATGTTGGGTAAGGCCGAAGCTGTCGCCGCGACTGACGAGAAGTACAAGGCGCTGTGGGAAGTGAACCTGAACGTGCGGGAGAAACTGGGCCTGCCGAACCCGGAAGAACGCCCGGCGATCGACGACATGTTTGATGCGGGTAGTGAGATGCGGGCGCAGTGATGAAAAAGGGGTCAGAAGAAAGCTTTCTTCTGACCCCAGCTTAGAGACCATACTCCACGGTTCCGTCTGAAGATGGGGTCAGATGAAGGTCTTCATCAGACCCCTGAGTTTGACCCCTGAGTTCCATCTGATCACGCCTTCACGCCTACAACGGCGGCACCGGGCAATCCATCTGGTCCGCCACCAGCCGCATCAGCTCATACTCTTTGACCTCCACCTTGCCATCGTGGCTCACGCAATGAGCACAGGCGTCGATGATGGCGGGCTTGAGCAGCGGTGACAGGCTGTTCAATGCCCTCAGAGCCTCCTGCAGCTGCCGCATGGTGACTTTCTCCAGCGGGGGCAGCTCACCGTTCCGGCGGTCCACAAACCCCGCTACAGCCTCCTGATAGAGCTTCTGCGCCTCGGTATTATCGGTAGTTCCGGCGCGGGCCATGAGGCTCAGCAAGCGCTGGATGGCTGGCAGCAGGGGCTTGTAGTTCTTGTAGCGAACGGGCACTGCCCGCCCGGCGTGATCGCCCAGGTGGCGGGATAGGAAGCTGGTCAGCGTCAGCTCGAACAGGCTGATCTTCTCATCCGCGGCAGCGAGTTTGCGCACGTTGTTGATCAGGCCCTCCCGCTCCTCCGGGTCCAGCTTGCGCAGGGCCGGCATGGCCAGTTCCAGGGCGGGGAAGCGCACGCCTTCTCCGATGCTTTTCAGGGCTGGCAGGAGTTTGGCCATCACTTCTGGCTGGCAGCCCAGCACCGGATGCTCGGGAAGCAGGGCCAGGCGCTCCTTCTGTTGTTCCCGGGAGAGTTCAGTCACCAGCATGGCATAGCACAGCTGGATGGCGCCGGCACGGGTGTATAACAGGGTGCGGAAGGTGGCCGGCAGTTGCTCCAGGAAGCCGATGGCGAAATCCTCTCCCCGTTGGGTAACGGTGCCCACTTGATTCGAAAGTTCCTTGGCCGGCACCGGTGCGGCGCGGGCGATGGGGGAGGTGCGGCCGGTCCTGACCGGCTGGTAGATTTCCCGGGCCGCATCTGCAAATCCTGCTGCCCCGGCTGGAGCCTGGGCTCCGGTGCGAAGATCCGCGCTGGGCCGGGTATCCCGCAGCCGGCTGCGCAGTCGCGCCAGCAGGCCCGGTTGAATGGTGTTGATGCGCACATCGATGGGTGGGTGCGAGGCCAGCAGCGAAGTAAACTTCATCCGCGCCGCTTCACCAAAACACATGTGGTTCATGTCGCTGGCATGGCTGGTGGTGTCCAGGTAGCCGCCCTTCATGCCGATCTTGAACAGAGCCCCACCGATGCCCTCAGGGTTACGGGTAAACTGCACCGAGGAGGCGTCCGCGAGCATTTCCCGCTGGCGGGAGACGGCAGACTGGATCAGACGCCCGAAGAACACGCCCACGTAGCCGATGACCATCAGGGCCAGGCCCATCAGTGCCATGGCCGCCTGGGCACGGCCGTCGCGGTTCCGGGACCGGACGCCATGGCTGCTGTAGAAACCGGCGCGCAGCAGAAACTGGCCGATCTGCCCAATCATCAGGATGCCGGCCAGCAGGGCAATCAGGCGGACGTTGATCCGCATGTCACCGTTGAGGATGTGGCTGAATTCGTGGCCCACCACGCCCTGGAGCTCGTCCCGGGTAAGCTGGGTGAGGGCGCCGTGGGTAACTACCATGACGGCCTCACCCGGCGTGTAACCGGCGACAAAGGCGTTGATGCCGGTCTCCTGGTCCATCACATACAGTTCCGGCACGGTAACGCCGCTGGCTATTGCCATTTCCTCGACGATGTTGCGCAGTTTGCGTTCGTCCGGATCACGGGTGTCCGGGTCGATGGCGCGCGCCCCGACCATGCGGGCCACCCGCTCGCCGCCGCCTGCCAGGTCCACCCAGCGCACCAGCGAGCCAATGCCGATGAGTGCGACCACTGCCGAAGCGGTGATCAGGCCATGACTGGACAGCAGCCAGTGATGGAAGGCAAGACTGGAGGTTTCACTGCGGGTGACCAGGTAGCCTACGACACAGACCGCGAGTGTGATCAACACCACCGCGGTCAGGAACAGGAACACCAGCAAACCGGTGTTGCGCCGGGCATGGGCCTGGCGCTGGAAAAATCCGGGATGAGCCATGGCTCAGGCCTCAGAAAGCGACTTTCGGGGCCTGACGGGCTTCCGGGGATTCAAGCTGCAGCTGGGCGGTTTCCTTGAACGCGAACATGCCCGCAATGATGTTGTTGGGGAACTTCTCGCGGAAGATGTTGTAGTTCATCACGCCATCGTTGTAGGCCTGGCGGGCAAACGCCACCCGGTTCTCGGTGCTGGAGAGCTCTTCCATCAGCTGCTGGATGGTTTCGTTGGCTTTCAGTTCCGGATAGTTCTCGGCCACGGCGTAGAAGTTGGCCAGGGCCTTGGTGAGCAGGTTCTCGGCGCTACCGAGACGCTGGATCTTGGTGCTGTCGCCGGGATCGGTAGCCGCGTCTTTCTGGGCACTGACCGCGTTGTTGCGGGCTTCCATGACCTGGGTGAGGGTGGATTTCTCGTGGGTCAGGTAGGCCTTGGCGGCTTCCACCAGGTTGGGGATCAGGTCGTGGCGTCTTTGCAGCTGCACGTCAATCTGGGCAAAGCCGTTCTTGAACTGGTTGCGCAGGGACACCAGCTGGTTGTAGATGAATACCAGGTAGATGACGACAACGGCAATGACTGCCAGGCCGATAAGGGTGGTTCCCATTTCAACTCCTCTGAATGGTTAGTCTGAATCTACTTCCTTGAGTATCCATGATTTTTTCAGAGATTTCCCGGCAGGGTTGTATCAATTTGTTCATTTTTGGTGCTGGGCGGATACAAAAACGCCCGCACGGAGGCGGGCGTTTGCCGGCGGCCCGGATGGACCGCCTCTGGAAAGCCGGAATCGGCTGATTATGCCAGGTTTTCGTTGACGAAATCCCAGTTAACCAGGTTCCAGAACGCTTCCAGGTAGTTCGGGCGGGAGTTCCGGTAGTCGATGTAGTAGGCGTGCTCCCACACGTCTACGGTCAGTACCGGCTTGTCCGCGCCAGTCAGCGGGGTTTCCGCGTTGCTGGTGTTGACGATGGCGACGCTGCCGTCAGCCTTCTTCACCAGCCAGGTCCAGCCGGAACCGAAGTTGTTGGCGGCCTTGTCGTTGAACTCTTTCTTGAAGTCTTCGAAGGAACCGAAGGCCTTCTCGATGGCGTCCTTGGCTACGCCAGTCGGCTCACCGCCACCGTTCGGGCTCAGGCAGTGCCAGTAGAAGGTGTGGTTCCACACCTGGGCTGCGTTGTTGAACAGCGGGCCGCTGGAGCTCTTGATGATGTCTTCCAGGGACTTGTTGGCGTTGTCGGTACCTTCAACCAGGCCGTTCAGCTTGGTGACGTAGGTGTTGTGGTGCTTGCCGTAATGGTACTCGAGGGTTTCCTGAGAGATGTGCGGTTCCAGTGCGTTCTTTTCGTAAGGCAGTGCGGGAAGTTCAAATGCCATGAGGTCGTTCTCCCTGTCTCTCTGTTTATGTGAATGTACGTTGCTGCAATATAAGGGCGATTTGAGCTATATCAACCCTTTGGTGTCAAAGAACTTTTAAACTCCGGGCAACCGGGCAGGAACTGCGCGCAGTTCCGGACCCGCCACACGAGCTCCTCGTAGCTGTCTGCCAGGATGTTCACGTGCCCCAGCTTGCGGCCCGGCCGTTCCCCTTTATTGTAGAGGTGAACGTGCGCATAGGGCAGTTCCAGAATCCGCTCGATGTCGCCGTGCTCGCCAATGATATTGATCATACAGCTTAGACCACGGGGTGCGACATTTCCCAGCGGATGACCGCTGACGGCGCGGATGTGGTTCTCGAACTGGCTGGTCATGGCGCCTTCAATGGTCCAGTGCCCGGAGTTGTGTACCCGGGGCGCCATTTCGTTTGCCACCAGCCCATCCTCGGTTTCGAACAGCTCCAGGGTCAATACGCCGACGTAGTCCAATTCGTTCAACAGGGCCTTGATGTACCGTTCGGCGTCTTCCTGTACATGCTTAGCGAGGCCAGGGGCCGGGGCGATGGAGTACCGCAGGATGCCCTCGTGGTGGGTGTTCTCTGCCATCGGGTAGAAGGCCAGTTCGCCGTCTTCGGCGCGCACCGCGATGATGGATACCTCGCGCTTGAAGTTGACGAATTTCTCGACGATCAATCGCTGGTGGCCAATGCTCTCCCAGGCGCTTTCGGCGTCTGCGGGATCTTTCAGGACGGCCTGGCCCTTGCCGTCATAGCCTTCGGTGATGGATTTGGCGACCACCGGGCAGCCGAGTTCTTTGGCAGCGGCTTTCAGGGATTCGGCGCTGTCGGCGATCTTCCATTCGGGGGTGGGGATGCCCAGTTGGCCGAACAGGGTTTTCTCGGCTTCGCGGTTCTGGCATACCTGCAGTGCGCGGGGGCAGGGGTGGACGGGCTTTTCCTTCGCCAGTGCTTCGGCAACTTCGACCGGCAGGTGTTCGAATTCGTAGGTGACGCGGTCTACCCGCGACAGGAAGTCGTCCAGGTATTGGCCTTCGCGGTCGATGATGACTTCGCCAAGTCCGGCGCTGGGGCTGCCGGACATGTCGTAGAATACAAAGGTCTTGGCCAGCGGGTATCCGGCGAGGGCCAGCATGCGCCCGAGTTGGCCGGCGCCTAGTACACCAATTCTCATTTGTGTTCTCCTGCCTGCTGTTCGGCATTTAAATTGGGTGGTGTGATCGGGTTGGGGAGAGCTTTCCAAAACACGCTCCTTGCGGCACCCCTCCGGGGTCCAGCCTGCAATCATAGATTCCAGTCGTTCGGCTGTCGCATGAAGCTTCGCTTCATAAACGCTCGGCCTCACCCATGTGACGCTTGGGCTTCGCCATCCATGGCTCCGCACAGTTTTGGAAAGCTCTCCCCAACCCGCTCATCAAACTCTGGTGCTAAACCTGTAATGGTTTTCACGCCTCGGACTTTGGTAAAGGCAATTCGGAAATATGATCTTGCCATTGAACGGCATGGTTCAAAAGTCCGGGAAGCGTGCGGGGTCTTGTGTCCAAAACTGTTGAGGGCCAGGGACGGCCCGAAACAAGCGCACAGGGACGTGCTTGTAGCGTGTTTTGGACACAAGGCCCCGCGCGCTTCTTGCTCCGAATCCAACGTTACTGATCAGCGGGATCCGGATTATCGAGCACGGTTTGGGTCTGGGTCGAACGAAATTCTTCTACGGCCTTTCGGACATTGTCGTCGAAGGTGCCGATAATCTGTGCTGCCAGCAGGCCGGCGTTGGTGGCTCCCGCTTTGCCGATGGCCAGGGTGCCTACGGCAATGCCGC
>JABURI010000152.1:65529-70564 GCA_014762755.1 Marinobacter sp. | reverse complement strand
AACCTGATGAACGAGCTGGCCAAGGTCGTTCGGGTCATGAAGAAGCTGGACGAGTCTGCGCCCCATGAAGTGATGCTGGTACTGGACGCCGGCACCGGCCAGAATGCCCTCAGCCAGGCCCAGGTGTTCCAGCAGGCGGTGGGCGTCTCCGGTATTACCCTGACGAAACTGGACGGCACCGCAAAAGGCGGTATCGTATTCGCCATTGCCCGCCAGTTGCAGCTGCCGATCCGCTTTATTGGCGTGGGTGAGCAGGCCGAAGACCTGCGCAGTTTCGATGCCGAGACCTTTGTCGACGCGCTGTTTGACTGAGGCCGCGTTCCAGCCGGAGCAGTAGTCCCAATGATCGAGTTTCGCCAGGTCACCAAACGCTACGACAGCGACCACACGGCGCTGGCGCAGGTCAATTTCGGCCTGAATCGGGGTGAGCTGGCGTTCCTCACCGGTCACTCCGGGGCCGGCAAGAGCACCCTGCTCAAGCTGATCATGGTGATGGAGCGACCCAGTGCCGGCGAGGTGGTGGTTGGTGGTCAGCTGCTCAACCGGTTGCCTCGCCGCCAGATTCCCTACATCCGCCGCCATATCGGCGTCGTGTTCCAGAACCACCAGTTGCTGTTCGATCGTACCGTCTTCGATAACGTGGCCATGCCCTTGGAGGTCATGGGGGCCTCGCCCCGGGATATCGGCCGTCGGGTGCGGGCGGCACTGGACAAGGTGGGCCTGCTCAACAAGGAAAAGATGAACCCCATGCAGTTGTCCGGCGGTGAGCAGCAGCGGGTGGGCATTGCCCGGGCGGTCGTGAACAAACCCCCGGTGCTGCTGGCGGACGAGCCCACCGGTAACCTGGACCCGGAGCTTTCCGCGGACATCATGAATCTGTTCACCCGGTTCAGTCAGGTGGGTGTGACCGTTCTGATCGCGACCCACGACATCGGTCTGGTCAATGACATGGGTCGCCGAACCCTGACCCTCGACCACGGCCGCCTGATTGCCGGCGGCAGCTCGCCGCTGCATGGAGCTCCGGGAGGTGTCAGTGGCCACTGACTCACGCCGGAAAACTGATTCGGCCCGGGGGGCCAACACGGGACGTTCTCCCTGGAAGGAGCAGGCCCGGAGCTATCTCGATCACCACCGGAAGGTGGCGAAAGACAGTGCACGCCGGTTGTGGAAAACCCCGGTGGGTACCGCAATGACCTGGACGGTGATGGGCGTCGCCCTGGCCTTGCCGGTGGCGCTGTTGTTGTTGCTGACCAGTCTTCAGGGCGTGAGTGCCGGCTGGGAGAGCAGTGCGCGGATCACTGCCTACCTCAATCTGGAGGTGCCGCTGGAAGAGGCGCGGGCACTGGTGGATGACATCCGGACCGACAGTCGTATTTCGGACATTGAACTGGTGGACCGGGAGCAGGCGCTGGCGGAGTTCCGCGCCAGTTCCGGCCTGGAGGACGCCCTGGATTACCTCGGAGAAAACCCCTTGCCACATACTCTCCTGATTACGCCGGAGGAGCGCAGCCGTTCGGCCACCGGGGTGGAGGCACTGGTTTCGCTCGTCCGGGGGCTGGAAGGGGTCGAGCGGGTGCAGGTCGACCTGGGCTGGCTGCAGCGGCTCAATGCCATGACGGACCTGCTCGCGCGCGCCGTCTGGGCGCTGGCCGTACTGTTGGCAGCGGCAGTGATCCTGGTGATTGGCAACACGGTGAGGCTGGCGATCGAGAACCGTCGGGATGAAATCCTGGTGGCCAAGCTGGTCGGTGGCACCGATGCCTTCGTTCGACGGCCCTTTCTCTATACCGGTGCCTGGTATGGTCTGGGTGGCGGTGTGGTTGCCTGGATTCTGCTTCAGTTGTCACTCTGGTGGCTCAGTGGTCCGATCGAACGGCTGGCCGGCCTGTATCGGAGTGACTTTGCCCTGGTGGGTCTGAGTTTTGATGGCGTACTGGCGTTGATTATTGTGGCAATGCTGCTAGGCTGGCTTGGCGCCTGGGTTGCGGTGAAGCGTCATCTGGATGACATAGAACCCGGCGATATTGCCGGGGGTTGATCTGGAACAGTGATCTGCGTCGCGGGAAAACCGTATTGAAGACATGGCTTGGGCTGGCGTAGTTTGAGAACCAGTCAAAGCAACAGCGAATTTTCCAGGTGGTTGATTTAGAACGGTTTACTGGAGAGTTCGGGAACTTATCAAGTTCTTGGCGGTCTAATTTTTTGTTGCTATATTTGAAGGTCGTCAGGTTCGGAGGTAATTGAATGGGTACGAGTTTACAACTGGTTGACAGACTGGTTCCGGGTGCCAATCTCGAGTCTTATATTCAGGCGGCGAGTCGCATCCCGGTGCTCTCAGCGGACGAGGAGAAGGAGCTGGCGGAACGGCTCCATTATGAAGGCGACGTGGAAGCCGCTCGTCAGCTTGTACTCTCTCATCTTCGTTTTGTGATTCATATTGCCCGCAGCTATTCCGGCTACGGGCTGGCCCAGGCCGACCTGATCCAGGAAGGCAACGTGGGTCTGATGAAGGCCGTCAAGCGCTTCAATCCGGAGTACGGCGTGCGTCTGGTGTCCTTCGCGGTGCACTGGATCAAGGCCGAGATCCACGAGTTCATTCTGCGTAACTGGCGGATCGTGAAGGTGGCCACCACCAAGGCCCAGCGCAAGCTGTTCTTCAATCTGCGCAGCCAGAAGAAGAAGCTGGCGTGGTTGAGCCACGATGAGCTTCATGCGGTGGCGGAAGATCTCGGTGTGGAGCCGCGGGTGGTCCGTGAAATGGAAGGCCGGCTGGCCTCCCAGGACACAGCGTTCGATGGTCCGATGGATGATGATGACGACAACGCCTACCAGGCGCCGGCGTATTACCTGGAGGATCGCCGCAGCGATCCGGCGACCCAGTTGGAGAATGCGGACTGGTCCGAGGATTCCAACGGCCGTCTGATGCAGGCGCTGGAAAGCCTGGATGAGCGTAGCCAGGACATCCTGCGGGAGCGCTGGTTGTCCGAGAGCAAGTCCACGCTGCATGAGCTGGCGGACAAGTATGGCGTGTCTGCCGAGCGGATTCGTCAGCTTGAGAAGAATGCCATGAAGAAGATCAAGGTTAAGATGGCTGAAGCGGCCTGATCGGGTTCCGCCAAGCGATTGAGAAAACGCCACCACCGTTCGCGGTTGGTGGCGTTTTTATTTGTATAATCGGTGTATTCAGACACCCAAGCGCTTCTCGTACATTTGATGTGAAGGCCAACAGATCATGACCTCAAACTACCCTCGAATTGCTTTCCTCGGCATCGGCCTGATGGGCGCCCCCATGACACGGAACCTGCTGGATGCCGGTTTCCCTATGACACTGTGGAACCGGACCACCAGTAAGTGCGATCCGTTCGTCGACGAGGCGACCATTGCCGAGACGCCCGCTGATGCGGTTCGAGAGGCAGATATTGTGATCACCATGCTGGAGAACGGCGATGTGGTTGAGGACGTGCTGGTCGGGCAGGGGGCGATGGAGGCGCTGAAGCCCGGCGCACTGGTGATCGATATGAGTTCGGTCCAGCCGTCTCTGGCCCGTCGTCATGCGGAGCTGGCCCAGGCGCGCGGGGTCGGTTATGTGGATGCACCGGTTTCCGGTGGCACGGTCGGGGCTGCCGAGGCGCGGTTGAGTATCATGGCCGGCGGTTCCGAGGCGGATGTTGACCGGGCCCGGCCGGTGTTTGAGGCCATGGGTAAGTGCACCCGTATCGGCCCGGTGGGCGCCGGGCAATTGGCGAAGTTGGCGAATCAGGCGATTGTGGGGATCACCATCGGGGCGGTGTCCGAGGCGCTGTTGCTGGCCGCAAAGGGCGGGGCCGATCCGGCGGCGGTCCGGGAAGCGCTGATGGGCGGTTTTGCCGGTAGCCGGATTCTGGAGTTGCATGGGCAGCGGATGATTGAGCGGGATTTTGCGCCCGGCGCGCCTTCGAGGATTCAGCTCAAGGATCTGCGGATGATTCTGGATGAGGCGAGGGCGGAAGGGTTGACCCTGCCGCTGGCTCAGCAGGTGCATAATGAGTATCTGTCGCTGGTGGCCAATGGCCACAGTGATGTCGACCACAGCGGTCTGCTGCTGGAACTGGAACACCTGAACGGAACCCTGATGGGTTCTCTTGGCCGAGGCCCCAAGGAGTAAGTTATGCCGCGATTTGCCGCGAATCTGTCGATGCTGTTTACCGAAGTGGATTTCATGGAGCGTTTTGCCAGAGCCCGGGAAGCCGGTTTTGAGGGCGTGGAATACCTGTTTCCCTATGCCTTCCCGGCAGCGGATATTGCCCGTGAGCTGGAGGACAATAACCTGACCCAGGTGCTGTTCAATTTGCCGCCCGGGGATTGGGATGCCGGGGAGCGGGGTATTGCCTGCCTGCCGGACCGTGTGGATGAGTTTCGGGAAGGTGTTGGCCAGGCCATCGAATATGCCCAGGCGCTGGGTTGCAGGCAGGTGAACTGCCTGGCGGGGCTGAAACCTGCTGATCTTGATGAGGAGACGGCGTGGAATACTCTGGTTGCCAATATCCGGTATGCCGCTGAACGTCTGGATTCGGAAGGGATCACTCTGTGTCTGGAAGCGATCAACTCCCGGGTGGATATGCCCGGGTTCTTTCTGGATACCTCTGGCAAGGTGCTGGCGCTGATCGAAGCGGTGGAGATGGACAATGTCAGGCTGCAGTACGATCTTTACCATATGCAGATCATGGAGGGCGACCTGATCCGGACCATGGAGTGCCTGTTGCCGTGGATTGGCCACATCCAGTTTGCCGACAATCCGGGCCGCCACGAGCCGGGAACGGGTGAGATTAACTTTTCGAATGTTTTCGCGGCGATCGATCGTCTGGACTACGATGGCTGGGTGAGCGCGGAGTACCGGCCTTCCGGGGAAACAGAGGCGTCGCTGAGGTGGTTTTCCGGCCCGGCGTGACCGTCGCCTAAGGCGACACCCTCTTACAAGATCGTAACTGGCCGGGCTTTGGTCTTCTCCGTAACCTTACAGTTAATGTTATCCGCTATCAGGAGGGGAACCGGTGAA